>JAIPJC010000073.1 GCA_021734345.1 Kiritimatiellales bacterium
TGCAACCGGCCAAATCCATATTTCCGGGCAAGTCGACGTCACACCAACAACATGTGCGTTTGGTCTTGTGGCACGGGATGGGGAAATCCAAATCACTTCCAGCGGAACGCTGAAAGGGCTTATCTATTGCAAGAATAGCAACTTCCACATGACATCCAACGGGACGGTGGAAGGCCAAATCATCGTGAACGGTGATATCGAAAAAGCCGGCAATTCAGATATTCTCGGCGACTATGTCCAGAGCATTCCCTCTCCTCCAGGGGGGGGCATCCAACCGCCGGCCTACGTTGCCATAACCGCATGGCAGAAATAACCACTCGGCTTATTTCTCCCCCGCGAAACAAAACGCAACCCGGATTTCGGGTTGCGTTTTTTAATGGTCTCGCTCCGACTGGCCGCCCCGCAATTGTCCGATGGTCAAAACTTCCCCCGGCTAGAGCAATTCACGAATGTGATTCCGTAATATAGCACGACGATAACCACTCGGCAGCATCAGCAGGGGTCACAGCATCGAAGGCCATTGCAATAGCCTCGACAACTCCTTCTGGATCCAGACTTCCAACTTCCGAAATGCGCTTTGATTTTGCTCCACATTTTTTAAATGGGATTGAAGTCGGGGCTGTATGGAGGCAGGAACAGAGCATGGGCTCCCGCTCCGCTTGAGTTTCACATCTTCACGCTCTTGTTCGCTGGCGTGCAGGTATCCCAAACGATCCGCCGTCCGTTTAACCGACATGATTGAAGAAGGGATCCTTGAGCTCTTCGAGCGTGGCGTCTGGATGTTCGGCAATGAGTTGATCCAGATGCTCCAGATCATCGCTCTCAAAAGGTTGCATGCGGTAACCTCTTGGCACGCCCGGTCTGCTTGAAACAGGAAAGCCAGCGCTGAAACGTCCGGATGTATACCACAAAACATCCGGGCGATGTCGAACTGGGTTCCGTTGTCAGAATCATACGCTTCAATCGCTCGGTGACGCAGTTCTGCGGTTGCTATGCCCATGAAAAAATCATCGCAACTTGTTACAGCGTTTCAATCGTTAATTGCTCTGGCAAGTTCGGTAGGTTGACGCACAGTAGCTACTGTCGCGCACAAGGGAACTTAAGTTCCCCCACTGACGTTGGATCGGGTCAACGGAAGGTGTGATGAACCTGAAGATACTTTAGCGAAGTGTCATACGGAAGCCGATCAGTCGTCCAGCAGAACGTAGATATCATCGCTGTCGTATAGATTTTGTCCTTGTCCATTGGGGCCGAACGATCCGACTACTATATGATTAACGCCCTTGATGAGATAGTCAGGGTCGAAGAAATAAGGATTCCCCCAAGGATCGTTGCCGATTTCATCAATATAAGGACCCTTCCATTCGGTATAGGTCGAGGAAGCCGATAGCAAACCGGCACTCGCTCTGGTCAAGTCCCATACTTCAGTGCTGCCTGCCTTGGTTCGCAATTGACCATTGGGCAGGCGTCCGGTATCCCAAGCCAATTGAAGAATCGCAGCGCTCATCATTTGCAATCGCGTTGTTGCCTCATTAATTTTGGCGGTTTTTTGTCCCTTGCGCAGCGCAAGTGAGCTCAACCCAGCGAGCAATCCAATAATTGCGACTACAATCATGATTTCAATGAGCGTGAAGGCGGATTTTTTCATTTTGAACTCCTTTTGTTAGATGGACTTCTGGCCATGTTCAAATCTCTTAAACTAAAGCAGTTCTAATGCCACAACCCACACTCCAACGAAACTGCACAAAAAACCACTCCTATCAGGATTCTCGTACCAGCAATACATAAAATTGGCCTCCACAACCGACCCGGCATGTTCCATGCTGTATAAGAAAGGCAACAAGGAAAGGACCAACAAGCAATGCAGAGCATAGATAAACAAATATTCAAGCCCTTCCAGCCTATCGAAGACAGGCTCTTGCTCGACGCGCTTAATGCATTGGGCCGCTCTATCAACATTGTCTCGACCTATGGAAATCATCATCCCGCATTTCATCAGGCCATCGCCGCCGCCTTGCTTTCCATGCAAGCCCTTTTCATTGATCGGAAAAAATTCACTCTTGGCGCGTTCAACGGAGTGATGACCGTTGACGAAATCCCCATCCAGGCGGCAGGTACGCTGCTCAAGTCGTTGGAGCGCCGCCTTGTCCGTCTGCAGATTACCTGCCTGCGCGTCGCACAAGGCATCTCCGAAGAGGAACTAACCAAACTTGCCGAGCTACTCGCATGCAACGAAGTCGAGAACTTCAATACGGGAATGACCCAAGCCGGCCTTTTACACATAGCCGCCGAAAATACCCGGTTTCAAGCCGTTCGCGATGGACAGACCGTTGCCAACAATGGCGATCTCGCCGGCGGCGGACACGGAGTACTGGTGCTTGATGACGGTCTTGACGGCGATTCGGCAAGCATGGGGTCAGGAGGGGCGTCCGTGCATGTTGACCAGATTGTCGCTTTTCTCAAGGGGGATATCGACCACGATGCCGATGGCGTGGGCGAAGCCCTGACCGAATTGGCCTCCGATCCCGCCCGCCTTGGCCAGATGATCATGGAGTCCGTATCTATCCGCCAAACCGCATCGGCGCTCTCTGGCGAATCGCTCAGCGATGTTATTCTTGGATGTCTCCGCCGCACCTACGACGGCCTCCGTAAGCAACCTGCCTTCCAATGTTCAGAGGGGGTTGCCGATCTCAAAAAAGCGCTGCTCCTGCTCGAAGAAAACATCCTCGATAAAATGCGCGACCTCGCGGGCGACTCGGATCCCGAGGTGGATCGCCAGATCGTCCAAGCCATCCGGGAAATGGATGAAAACCTCGGCTTTGAGCTGGCAGCCAGCCAATACATGGAACACCGCGAAGCCATAGAGGAAAATAAAAAGCAGCTCCAATCCTACGTAAAGACCAAAGGCGTAGGAATGGCCGAAGAGCTGCTGGGAAACACCGGGTTCCCCTCCTCCGACTGGCGGAAAATCGTCGTCGAAAGCCAAAATCCCGGCGGCAGTGCCCAACCTCCCATCGCAGCTGGACTCAGCACCCTCACCATGGTTTTCGAGAAACTCGAAACCTTGATGAAGTCCAACAACTCCGATACCTCGAAGATGAAAGACCTGCTCGGCCAGGCCAACCACAACCTCGACGACACCATTGATTCAACCAGGGAAAAACTCGAACACCTCTCTGTCCAGTTGTTACGCAGCAAAGAAGACACAGGGACCATTGGGGGGCAAGCCGCAACAATGGATCGGAAGGAACTGCTCACCAGCATAGCCGAAATTGCCCAGGAACTGATGCAACCCCTAACCGCCATCAGTGCATCGCTGGAAATGATGTTGGGCGGATATGTCGGCACGATCAATCTGGAACAACGCACGATACTTGACCTGGCCAACAACAGCGGAGCACACCTTACGTTCTTGATGAAAGAACTGATCTCGATCGTCGGTTGCCCAACCAACAAGGGTACGGACGACCGCTTCCACACAACCAGCGAACAAGTCGTCTTGATGGAGCAAAAAAAAGCCGTGTAGGCTCGTTTGTCTACCCTGCCCGTCCACAATCCCGACTAATGCGAAATCAGGTCAAATCCTGCCCACGGCGCATGACCACCTTGCCCGTGCGGACAAATTCGATAACCGCGAATCTCTCGATCATCTCTTCGAGTGCATCGATCTTCGCCGGGTCGCCAACTACCTGTAGAATCATCGACGTAGCCGTCAGATCGACTGTCTTGCACCCAAAGTGATCGGCAATCTGCAACGCCTCGGAGCGCCCTTCGGCATCCACGGCAATTTTGATCAATCCCATTTCCTTCATGACCGTTTCATCGAAGGTATGGTCGATGCATTGCACCACGTCGATCAACTTGGAGAGTTGCTTGATGATCTGGTCGAGCCCTTCCGGGTCGCCACTGCAACTGATCGTCATCCGGGAAAAATGCCCGTCCATCGCCGGCGAAACCACCAGCGACTCGATATTAAATCCGCGGCGCGCAAAAACCTGGGCAATACGGGCCAAGACTCCCGGCTTGTTGGCAACATAGACGCTCAATGTATGCATGGCTTTGTCTGTATTCAGCATAATAAAACTCCTGGTTAGGTTGAACCTGTGGGCTTTTCCAGCTTCCGGGTTGGCGGTTCGATCAACATGTCCTCGATGGCGGCGCCGGCAGGAATCATCGGGAAGACGTTATCGGTCTTTTCGACCTCGCAGTTCACCAAGCACGGCCCTTCGTTGTAGTCGAGCGCATTCTGAAGCACCCGCTTGACATCGCCGGGACGCCGCAGGTTGAAGCCCTTGATGCCGAACGACTCGGCCAGCCGGACAAAGTCGGGGTTTCCTTCAAGGTCGACTCCGCTCGTACGATCTTCATAGAACAGTTCCTGCCACTGGCGCACCATGCCAAGATAATGGTTGTTCAAGACGATGATCTTGATCGGCAACTTGTGCAGGGCAGCCGTCGCCAGTTCGAAGAAGGTCATCTGGAAACCGCCATCGCCCACAAAGCAGGCATGGATATCGTTCGGACGACCAAACGCCGCGCCGATGCAGGCCGGCAGGCCGAAGCCCATCGTACCCGCGCCGCCAGAGCTAAGCCAGTTATAGCGGCTGTCGTTCTTGTAGAACTGCGCCGCCCACATCTGATGCTGCCCAACGTCGGTCGCCACGCAGGCCTTGCCTTTGCTCAACTTGTAGAACTCGTCGATGATATGCTGCATCTTCAGGCTGCCCTGCCGCTTGAACTTGAGCGGATACTTGACCTTGTAGTCGTCAAGGTGCTTGCGCCACTCCTTGGTTTCAAGCACAGGAACATGCTTGATCAACTCATCAAGAGCCGTCTTCGCATCTGCCACGCAGGCAATCTGGGGCTGGATCATCTTGCCGATCTCCGCCGCATCGATATCGATATGGATAATCGTCGCGTTCTTGCAGAACTCGGCCGGCTTACCCAGGATGCGGTCGTCGAACCGCGACCCGATATTCAGCAGCAGGTCGCACTCGCAGATCGCCTTGTTGGCATAGGCCGTTCCGTGCATGCCCAGCATGCCTAGCGAAAGCTTGTGCGTTTCCGGAAAAACGCCCTTGCCAAGCAACGTGTTCGTCACCGGAATCCGCGCCTTTTCGGCGAACGCCTTCAGGCTCTCATCCGCGCCCGAAATCATCGCGCCATGCCCGGCAAGGATCAGCGGCCTCTTTGATTTTGCCAACGCCTCGGCAATGGCCATGATCGTGTCCTTGTCGAGGGGATAGTCGGTCTTGTAGCCCGGCAGATCCATCTCCGCATGCAGGTCAGCCGTGCATGGACCCGCACTGATGTCCTTCGGAACATCGATCAAAACCGGCCCCGGACGCCCGGTGGTGGCGATATGGAATGCCTCGCGGACAATCCGCGGGATGTCGTTGGATTCCTTGACTAGATAGGAGTGCTTAACCACCGGCATGGTAATACCGAAAATATCCGCTTCCTGGAACGCATCCTTGCCAAGCATCCACGAAACCGACTGTCCCGTAATGACAACCATGGGAACCGAATCCATGTGGGCGGTCATGATGCCGGTCAGCGTATTGGTTGCGCCGGGACCGCTGGTAACGAGTACGACCGCCGGCTTTCCGGTTGCCCGCGCATAGCCATCGGCCATATGGACCGCACCCTGTTCGTGGCGCACCAGAATAAATTTAATCTTGGTGGCGGTTGTGACCAGCGCATCAAAAATCGGAATCGCCGCGCCACCAGAGTAGCCGAAGATGTATTCAACACCCTCGTTTTCCAAGCACTTGATGATCGCCTGACCACCTTCCATCGTTTTATTTGCCATTATTTACCTCCAAATCTCCGAGCACCCTATTTTTACACCTAATATTTGTCAACATTTTTGCTATATGAATATTTTGACCAAAATATAGGCATCAAAACTAGCAACAAATAACCATGCAAGGCCCCATACACCAAAATATGGATGGCTTTTTCGTAATCTCATCAATCGAAAGGTGATGATCTTGCACCTTAAGTTGAATAAACAGGGCCAGATTCAATCCATGCACAGACCGGCTTTCGCGGAAATCGGCGTGGGATACTTGAACACCACCCAGTAGGTGGAAACAACAAAGGTGAGCATGACGACAACCTGGATAAGATAGGAAGATTCCGCTGCAATCCGACCCGATTGGGCCGTGCTGTAGGCAACCAGCAGCGAAAACTCACTGGCTTGCCCAAGCCGGACTCCGAGCTCCTTCGCAATACGCCCCTCTTCGCGAATCAACTTGAATGCAACCCTGAACAGCAGCGGCTTGGCCAGCATCAGTACGGCTGTCAACACCAGCCCCGGCAACAGCACGTTTTTCGAAACGAGAAAGTCGAACCGGGCACCGATCGAAAAAAAGAACAGGATCAGGAAGAACTCCCGCAGGGGTTTCAGGCTCTCGGCAATGATCAGCGCAATAGGAAAGGACGCCAGCGTGACGCCGGCAATGAAGGCGCCCATTTCGTAGGACAAACCAATCAAATACGCCAACTCGGCCATGAGCAGGCACCAACCCAGCGAGGCGACAAAGAAGTATTCCTTGATTTTATCAAACCGTCGGAAGAGCGGTATGATTGCAAATTTCGCAACCACAAAGGAAACGGCGCCCAGCCCTGCGAGTTTAAACACAACCAAGACGGAATACAGCAAACCGCTCCCGCCCGTTCCACCCCCCAGAAACAGGATGAGCAGAATCGCGATAATGTCCTGGAACAACAATACACTGATCATCATTTCACCGGTATGCCGCTGGTGCAGCGTCGTAGTGGGCGTTAGCTTCAGGCTGACAATCGTGCTCGAAAACATCAACGCCGCCCCGATGATCGCGCTATCCGCAAGTCCAAACCCGAAACACAACGCGGTCACCATGCCCAGTAGCATGAATAGCAGACTGGTGCCGAGCGTCACCGCCGACGTTTTCTGGAAAAGCTTCAACAGCTTGGCCGGATGAAGGTTCAGACCCAGCAGGAAGAGAAGAAGTATAATGCCGACGTGCGAAAGCCGTTCAATATGCTCCGCGCTACCGAGTACCTTCATGCCCCACGGGCCAATCAGTGCACCCAGCGCAATGTACGCCAGAATGATCGGTTGTCTCAGATATAGAAATATAGTCCCTAATACAGCGGCCCCCGCAAAAATGATGGCCAGTTCCAGAACAATATTATCCAAGCCCATCGCCCAATCCTCGTTTATGCTGCACCAACTGTCCGCAGGCTGCGGCAATGTCCGCACCGAACGAATATCGCAGGGTCGTATCGAACCCCGCCGCCTTCAACCGGTTTGCAAACGCCTCGCGCTCCGGCCGCGCCGTGCCGCGCAGGTTGCATCCGGCATATTCGTTGAACGGGATGATATTGATATGCACAGGGATGTCCCGCAAGTAATTTTCCAATGCATGGAAATCCTCGTCGCCATCATTCACGCCGGCGAGCATCAGGTATTCAATCATAACCTTGCCGTGGCGACTGGCCTCGAGCAACGACTCGCGCAACTGGTCGAGCGAATACTTCCGTGCCTGCGGCATCAGCCGTTCACGCACATCCTGCCGCGCACTATGCAGGCTTAGCGCCAGCTGCACATCAGGGAATTGCTCAACGAAGCGCACCATTGCATGCGGAATCCCGACTGTTGAAACCATCAGCCGCGACCCCGAATAGTTGAAGTAGGGAATCGCGCGCATAATCTCCAAGGAGTGGAAAAGGTGGTCGAGATTGAGCAGCGGCTCGCCCATGCCCATGAACACCACGTTGCGGATCGACCGCCCTTCCGTCTTCACCAACCGGCTCGCCTGCACCACCTGGTCAAGGATTTCCGTCACCGTTAGGTTCCGCGTAAACCCCATCTTTCCGGTCGCGCAAAAACTGCAATAGCAGGCACATCCCACCTGCGAGGAAATGCACAGCGAAGTCCGGCCCGTCTTCGGACGCAGGATCACGCTTTCGATCAAGTGGTTGTCCGAGGTCTGGAAAATCAATTTGCTCGCGCCGTCGATTTCGGAATCGTGGCGTTCCGCCAGTTCCAGAGTCTGGAACTCGACCTGGTGCGCAACATCATCGCGAACCTCTTCCGGCAACATGGCAAGCGCTTCGTCCCGCCCCAGCGCGTTCTTGAACAACGCGTTGAGAAACAATTTCATCCGGTGCGGCTGAATTGCATGCCGGCGGCGCAGCGCCTCGATGCCGTCAATGTCGTATATGGAAACCATGCTCACTCGATACTCCGTTCGGGATGCCGAGAGTCTAAAATGATGGAATAAATTGCAACCATCGACCCCCGAAAACTAGGCGCAAAAAAAAGAGCGGCTCCGCGGAGTCGCCCTTTAGTCGTTGACCGAAATGCCTTATTTCCCCTGCAGAGTCATCAGAAACTCCAGGTTGTTGCTGGTTTTCTTCAACCGGTTGATCAACAACTCCATGGCTTCGACTTGAGGAACATCCTTGAGGGCCTTGCGCAGCGTCCAGATGCGTTGCAGTTCGTCGGGATGCAGCAGCAGCTCTTCCTTGCGGGTTCCGGACTTTTCGATATTGATCGCCGGATAGACGCGCTTCTTCACCAGTTCGCGATCAAGCCCCAGCTCCATGTTACCGGTTCCCTTGAACTCCTCGAAAATTACTTCGTCCATGCGGCTGCCGGTATCCACCAACGCCGTGGCAATGATGCTCAAGCTGCCGCCGCCCTCGATGTTCCGGGCCGCACCGAAAAAGCGTTTCGGCTTGTGCAGTGCGTTGGAGTCGACGCCGCCGGACAGGATCTTGCCGCTGTGCGGCGAGGTCGTATTGTAGGCGCGCGCCAAACGGGTGATCGAGTCGAGCAGAATGATGACATCCTGCCCCTGCTCCACGAGGCGCTTCGCCATTTCGATTACGATTTCCGCCACCTGCGTATGACGCTCCGGCGGCTCGTCGAAGGTAGAGGCCAAGACCTCGGCCTTGGTGTTCCGCTGCATATCGGTCACTTCTTCGGGACGTTCGTCGATCAAGAGAATGATCAACTTTGCATCCGGATTGTTTTGCGAGATGCTGTTGGCCATCTTCTGCATCAACACGGTCTTGCCGGTCCGCGGCGGCGCGACAATCAACCCACGCTGCCCTTTTCCGATCGGCGTCACGATATCCATCACGCGCATCGAAATCTCGTCGGAAGTAGTCTCCATCACCAGACGCTCGTCCGGGAAAAGCGGGGTCAGGTTTTCGAACGGTACGCGGCGGCGCGCCATCTCGGGATCGCAGTTGTTGATCTGGTCGATGCGCAACAGCGCGAAGAACCGTTCCTTTTCCTTTGGCGATCGGATGGTGCCATTCACATAGTCGCCGGTGCGGATGCCGAAACGGCGGATCTGCGACGGCGACACATAGATGTCGTCCGGCGCGGGCTGGTAGCTGTTAAGTGGCGAACGCAGGAAGCCGAAGCCGTCGGGCAGGATTTCCAGCACGCCGCGTCCGAGCAACGGGCCGCCACGGCGTCCATGTGTTTTGAGCAGTTCGAAAATCAGCTGGTGCTTGCTGAAGCCGGCATAGTCGGTCAGTCCATACTGTTCGGCCATCGCCTTGATGTCGTTGATCGGCGTAATCTGCATTTCATGCAGCGATAACGGCGGAAGCTGTTCGCGGGGCTGCTGGTTGTCCCGTTGCTGCCCATGCTGTTGCTTGTTCTTGCCATGCTTGCCATGTTTTCCGCGTTGGCCGTTGTCGCGATAGCCATTATTGTCACGCGGACCATTTTCACGCTGGTCATCGTCCCGTTGAATGTAGTCGCCGTCCTGCGGGTTTGCGGAAGGCTCCGCAATATTTCCTTCTTCGACAACCGGCTCCTCGGAATAGGCCTGCGCATCGGAAACATCGTCGACCGGTTGAACGTCCTGGATTTCGGGTTCTATTTCTAGAGGTACTTTTTTAGCGGGTTTCCGTGGCGCCCTTTTTACGGTCGTCTTTTTTTCAACAGCCACTTGCCGCTCTTCGGCAACCTCTTCAACAAATTCATTTTCTTCGGTCATAGTCCTGCCCTTTCAGCCATTACATTCGCTACTGCATTCCGTATCGATTCTTTCAATTCACCCAACGTGCCTTGGTTTGGAACCACAAGATCAGCACGCTTTTCCTTTTCCGCCAGCAGCATCTGCGATCGCACACGCTGTTCGGCCTGGATGTGGCCCATTCCCCGTTTTTCCAGCCGATGGAAAACTTGTTTTTCGGGACTGGAAACACAAATGACGGCATCCCAATCCAAGGTATCCATCCCGCTCTCGAACAACAGGGGAACCAATACCGCGGCATTTGCCCCCAATCCCCGCTGTTCGGCTATCCATCCCGCCAGCCTGTCTCGCACGGCCGGATGTACCATGCCGTTGAGTGCCTCGCGCTCCTGTGGGTTTTCAAACACAATTTCCCCAAGGATTGGACGGGCGATTTCACCGTCTACCGACACGATCCGTGTCCCAAAATGGTCAACGACCTGTCGATAAACCGGAGTCCCCTTTCCCATCAGATCGTGCGCCACCTGATCGGCATCGCACACCGCAAAGCCCATTTCCCCGAGGATCCGTCCCACCTCCGATTTCCCGCAGGCAATCCCGCCGGTAATACCAAGCACAAGAGAATTGCGCGCACCAATCGTCATGAAAAAGTTTGGGATGGAAAAGGTTAAGATTCTGGAGCCTGAACAGGAAAGCCGACCAACGGCCTTGGAAATATGTATTGGTTTCTAGGCTGTTTGCCGGGCAATGTCAACACCTGTGACGCGCGATATTCAAGGTTAAAGCAACGTGTCGTAGCCGCCTTTTTTCCGCAACGCCACCACCATCTGCTTGATGTCCTGCGCCCGGTCTTTCGGGCAGACCAGCGTAACCCCATCGGCCTGCACCACGATCAGATCCTTCACGCCGATCACTGCCGTCAAACGATCCTTCGAGTACACAATGTTGCCATCCGCATTCAAGATCTCCACATCGCCGATCTTCGTATTGCCGTTTTCATCCTGCGGAAAGTGGCTTTCCAGCGCCGGCCACGAGCCCACGTCGTCCCATGCAAACGTTCCGCACGCCATCACGATATTGTCGGCCTTTTCCATCAACGCATAGTCGACCGAAATTTTCCCAAGAGTCGGATATGTCGCATCCATGCCCTCGACGATCTTCCCTTCCTTCGCGAATCCCGTCAGCGCATCCATCAGTTCCCGCATCACCGGGCAGTGCGCCCCGAATGCTTTTTCCAATGATTGGACCGACCAGATGAACATGCCCGAGTTCCAGTAGAATTTTCCGGTCGACAAGTATTCCGTCGCCGTCGCCATATCCGGCTTCTCGACAAAGCGGACCGCCTTACGGAACTCAATATCGCCCACGGAACGGAAGTTGTCTCCGGATTCAATGTAGCCGAAGCCCGTGCTCGGGAACGTAGGCTCGATGCCGATCGTGACTAGAATATCGTTTTGTTCGGCGAGTTCCATCCCGCCTTTGAGCGTGGCGGCAAACACATCTAGATCGCCCATCACCTGGTCGGCCGTCAATACGGCAAACACGCCATGTGCATCCCGGGCCTTCACCAGCGCCCCGCCGCAGGCGACGGCGGCGGCGGTATCGCGACCGATCGGTTCGCCGACAATGTTTTCCAGCGGCAGCTGCGGTGCGGCCGCGCGGGTTGCATCAACGAGGTCGGCATTCGTCACCACAAAAACATGGTCCGGCGGCATCAGATCGGCCAACCGGTCGACCGCCTGGGCGATCAGCGGCTTGTCGCCCACCAGCGCCAGCAATTGCTTCGGCTGCTTCGACGTGCTCAACGGCCAAAACCGTTCCCCTTTTCCTCCAGCCATGATTACCGCGTAGCGACCCATATCTAAACCTCTTTAACTGCTTTTACCATTTCGCCCACGAACGCGGCAGCGGCGGCGCGGCCTTCCGCCGTGTGCGGATTGTTGTGGAAACTGTTTACGATTGCACTGCCGACCACGACGGCATCCGAAAGATGCGCCGCGCCGCGCGCCTGCTCCGGCGTTCCGATGCCAAAGCCGAGTGCCACCGGACAGCCGGTCCGGGACTTGATCCGCTGGACCAACGCCCCTGCACCTTCGGCCAGCTTGTCCTGAACCCCCGTCACCCCTTCGCGCGACACGCAATAGACAAACCCGCTCGCACGCTTCACGATCTTGTCGATCCGCTCGTCGGGCGTCGTTGGCGTAACCAATTGAATCGCGTTAAGATGGTTCGCGGCCAGTGCATGGCGATACGGTCCGGCTTCCTCGAACGGCAGGTCCAGCAACAAAAACCCGTCAATCCCCGCCTGCGCCGACACCGCCATCGCCTGATCGAATCCGTGCGCCAAAAGCGGATTCATGTAGGCATAGAAAATCATCGGGATTTCGCTACGCTCGCGGATCTTGGCAATGCACTCCATCACGCCATCGAATGTCGAACCCGCCTCCAGCGCGCGCGTCGCCGCCTCCTGGTTCACCCGGCCATCGGCCAGCGGATCGGAAAACGGTAGGCCCAGTTCCACCAAATCCACACCGGCATCCTCCAGGCGCAGCACAATATCCACCGTGTCTGCCAGATTGGGATCCCCGGCGGAGAGATAGGCAATGAAGCCCTTTTTGCCTTGGCGCTGTAGTTCGGCAAACTTGCGATCAACTCTAGTCTTTTTCATCTGAAATTCCTGCGGTTAAAACTGGGAACAGATGATACGGAATTTTCCACCCATTGAAAGCGTCGCGATAAAGAAAAAGGCCGCGCGGTTGCGCGGCCTTCCTTCTCCCCTCGGGAAGTAATTACCGGGATAGCTTGAAGGCTTCGATCTGGCCTTGGCGGGCGTAGTCGGCGGCTTCGCCGAGGATGCGGGCGGCTTCCTGCGGGGCGTGGAAACCCATGGAGTTTTCGGCGGCGATGTAGTCGAGGCGCCATTGCGCCTTGCGCTGAAACTCCAACGCGGGTTTGAGCTGTTCGTCGGTCGCACCGGCCGCCTTCGCTGTCTGGACGGCATCGAGCAGGTCCATGATGGCAGTACCGCCGCGTTGAAGGAGATCGTAGTTTTTCTGCTGGATGGAATCAACCCGCGCAAGGATTTCCGCCTCGGGGAGGTGGTGGCAAGTCTGGCAGGCGCGGTTGATGTTCAACAATGGACTGCGGACCCAGTGGTCGGATATCTTGGAGGCGCCGTCGCGCATGTAGGGCATGTGGCAATCGGCGCAGGCGACGCCGCTACGGGCATGGATACCTTGGTTCCACAACTCGAACTCGGGATGCTGGGCCTTGAGGATTTCCGCGCCGGATTCCTTGTGCTTGTAGTCGTAAAAGCGCTCACCATGCAGCGTGGTTTCATTCCAGTATTTTTCCTCATCGTCCATTTTCAGGCCGTTGCCCCACGGGAAGGTGAGCGGCATGGCGCTGGAGCAGTAGTATTCGACGTGGCACTGGCCGCAGGCGAATGATCGCATTTCAGTGCGAGAGCCATCGGTGTTCGGATCGTACGGTTTGTCGCGTGGGCCGTTGCGCCATATATCGATTGAGGGGATGGCCGGGACAGGAGCAGTGGATTCGGCCAGTTTTTGCATGCCGACGATGAAAGCTGGGCGGGTTACACGCAACTGCATGGAGTCGGGATCGTGGCAGTCGACGCAGGAGACGGCGTGGCCGTGCCCCATGTCGTGCACCATCTTGTTGAGTTCCTGATACGACATGGCGTAGGTCTTGTTCATGCCGGCAAGGGCGTCACCCTCGCCGAGGGCGCGGTAGACCGGCATGATGGAGGCATGGCAATGCATGCAGGAACCGGACTGCGGCTTGGTTTGGCGCTCGGTCTGCTCTTGGTCGGCCAGCATGTAGGCATGGCCGCGGCGGTCGCGGTAGTCGATCGAGAAGGCATAGCCGAGGAACATGCGCTTGAGCCACGGGTCGCGGTCGATCTTCTCTTCCGGCAGGGCTTCGCTGCCGCCGTGTCCGCCGAAGCGGGTGCGGGTGGCGAGCGCGGTGCGCTTGTAGGAATCGTACTGCTTCGGCCAGTTCCTGCCCCACACTTCCGGATCGGTGGTGTCTTCAGTCACTTCGACCAGACGCACGTACGGATTGCGGGTCTCGCTCTTCCGTTCGAAAATATTGATCAGCAACGCCGTCACGGCCACGGCCGCCAGCACCACCATGATGATGATTCCAACGAATAACCCCACGCTTCCCGATTTCTTGTTCAATTTATTCATAACCTTTCCTTTCCCTTTTAACCCCACGGTCGGCTCCGCCAATGCCCGTTGGCAACGCACCGTGACCAACCGATGCATGGCAATGAATGCAGCGAACCGCATCCGGATGTTCGACATCTCCCCTGAATAGCTCGTGAACCATATCCTCGTGGCATGCCACGCAGTTGCGCTGCAGGATCCGGCTGTTCTTGGCCTTGATCATGATCGGCTCCTGGAACTCCTGCGTCGTAAACGCCTTGGAGTGGTGGTAACCGTTTTCGGCCTTGGCGATATATTTGGCAATAAAGGTGTGCGGCAGATGGCAGTCGACACATCCGGCCACGGTGTGGTGGCTCGACTTTTGCCACGAGTCATACTGGGGAGTCATGATATGGCAGTTCACGCAGGCTTTGGGATCGGAGCTTAGGTAGGAAAGCCCCTCGGCATACTTGAACGTGAAGGCTCCCGTTCCAATCAGCAAGCCAAGCAGGACTGCGAGCACCATTGTTTTCTTGTCGAGAGCCATTTCCAACCCCTTGAAATCATGTGTAGCAATAATACATGTGTATTACGCAAATATTACGCGCCTTTAGAAGCGGGGAACTTGCCCAACCTAAACAGGTATTGAAAGTCCCAATTAACCAATCCCGTAAATTTAAACTGGGTTCCATTAAGCGATACCGGTAAAAATCGTCGCAAAGCAACCGCTACAAGAAGCATCGCCCACATTTCAGGAATAGAATAATCTTTAATCGTTCCCCGGCGCTCCTATAATCCCGCCCATTGCTGATTATGAAAGAAATGGACAACAACCTAGATCAAGAAGTGAGCCTGTGGCAGGACAAGCTCTTCAACCGCTCTATCCGCCGTAAGCGCAAACTCGCCCGTATCGAAGGGTTGGTTCGAAGCACGACTAACTTCCAATGCTTGGAGATCAGCGCCGGCGACGGCGTAATCAGCGCACACCTCCGCGCCTGCGGCGGGAGCTGGAAAACCGCCGTTTTCTCGGAACGGGCCGCGTTTTCGGTCGGCTACGGCATTAATGAAAAAATTACGGTCATCGAAGGCACCGAACTTCCGTTCGAGGATGGGATCTTCGACTTGGTCGTCATCGTCGATGCCCTGAAGGGCATTGCCGCCGACCATGCCTTTATTCATGAATGCCATCGCGTGCTCAAACCCAACAGCTGGGTCGTTATCAGCGAAGAACGCCGCCGTCCAATCAGCATAACCGCCCTCCTCCAGCGGTTGCTTGGCGTCGCGCCCGTCGCCACCGGGCTGTATCGCAACGGCTACACGGCCAGCGAACTATACAACATTCTCAAGGATGGCTTCGACGTTCCGGAAACCTTCCTCTACTCGAACGGCCTGCTCGAAGCCACCGCCACCCTCGGCGAATTTGTGCAAAAACTTTTCATGCATGGCCCCTGCTGGATGGTTCGTGAAAACGCCAACCAGGACGAGCTCTACCGCTACCGCCATCTGCACACCCTCGCCGGACTCGCCTACCCGTTGTCATGGATCTTCTCCAAGCTGGAATTCCTGCCCGCCCATAAACTACTGGTCAAAAGCCGCCGCCGCCACTGGCGTCCGCGCACCCAACCCAAGCTGATCGACGGACGCTCCATTGCCGAGGCCGCCATCAACACCAAAATCGGAACCGCCGCCCCGTTCTAATGAAGCCCAGGTACCGCACCCTCGAACTGGCCATCGGCTACCGCTTCCTGAAAAAGGCCTTGTTGGAACTCGCGCTCACGCATCCATCCTTCCGTTATGAAAACACGGACACCACCGACGACAACCAGCGGCTGGAATATCTCGGCGATGCCGTACTCAGCCTGATTTCCGCCGAACACCTCTTCAAGAAAAACCCCGGTGCGCGCGAAGGCGACATGAGCCAACTGCGCAGCCGCCTCACCCAGGATCGCAAGCTGGCACAAATCGGCTCCACCATCGGCATCGGTGACTTCCTGCGCCTCGGCCGCGGCGAAGAAAAAAACGGTGGGGCCACACGTGCTTCCAACATCGCCGATGCCGTCGAGGCCATCATCGGCGCGGCGTGGATCGATGGCGGAGCGCGCGCCGTGAATAAAATATTCAAAAAGCTATTCGAACCCGAACTCGACGGGTTGCAGGCGGCCAAGACCAAAAGCAACCCTAAAGGCGACCTGCAGGAATACGCACAGAGCCACGGATTCGGAATCCCGCGCTACGAAACCATCGAAACCGCCGGCCCGGAACATGCCCGCATC
>JAIPJC010000074.1 GCA_021734345.1 Kiritimatiellales bacterium
CTGTCCATGCACAGAGGGAAGCTGTTTCATCGCTTGGTGCAGCAATCGGTGACATCAAGGCCGAAAACGGTCAAGGGGTTCTATACGACCAGGCCACAACATGTAGAGGTCACTTGAGTAAGTCAGCTAACCATAAAATTTTATCTATTTCCTCCTGCTCAGCTTTTTCTGTGGGCAATGGTGCTTTGCTCGAACTGAGAATGGCGATATTTTTCGGTAGTTTCTTTCTATGTAAAAATCCTCCATGGCTCCCAAATCCATCTTTCGATTTGTATCTAAACTTGAGATTAGGACGACCACTGTCAGACGGATAAAATGGTGTTTCTAAATATTCCTTTTCAGAAAAAGTTAGTTCTCTAGCGCTACCGTCAGATCCGACATAAACATAGGGGTAAGGATCATTCTAAGATTCTTTCTCAGCAACCACAGGATACATACCAGAATTGTTGGATCGGAATAGAGAAGCAACTTTAAGAAGCACAAGAAACGCTCCTATTCCAACAATGATGTAATCTCCCCAATCCATTTTTATTATACTGACCTAACGATTAGGATTTTATCCCTCCTGCCTTCCCGGAACTCCAGATCCCATCGCAGGAGTTTGATGGCAGGAGGATAAAATTCTGTTGGACTGAGCCTTTCGACCCACGTCGGCAACTTATGGGGATTGTATGGATGCCCGGACGGCTCCACCATGGTTTTCTTTATGTTTCTTTCCGGCAGGGATGCCGGATTGTCGGGATCGGACGCGCGGCGAGATGAACCGGAGGTGTTCGGAGCGCATTTGCACAGGGGCGGTATGCGATTTCCCGGCATCGGGCGTGCGCAGGAGTTCGCCTATGGGTTATACGCACGGTGCAGGAGTTGCTGGGTCATGCCGATGTCTCAACAACGATGATCTATACGCATGTGCTCAACCGTCCGGGCCTGGCCAGTGGAAGCCCGCTGGATTTGTTGCAGTGAAAAGGGCTCGGAATCGCATTGGCCGGAAAGTAGGACAGAGCTTCCAGCCTATCTGTCCCTGCATTGCCGTACCGCTGTAGACAGGCTGGAAGCTCTGTCCTACTTTCATTGGCAACCGTTAAAGCAGGCTTAACTTAGAACGAACAACGATTGAAAGGCCGCAATGGAGGGACGACCGCCGTGTCGTCCTAACGGAGAATCAGTAAGGAACATCGCGTCCGAAGGACGGGACAGAGCCCGTCCCTCCAGTTCAGCCCCACCCGTTCAACCCGGATGCCTCCATCCGATCCTTCCTATGGCGTTCCGCAACCGCCAGCGCAGTTGCAGCCTTTGCTATCGTCCTGGACAAACGGGGAGAGCTCTCGCAGGCGGTTGATGATGCGGGGCATCTGTTCGAGGACATAGTCTATGTCCTCGTCGGTATTGTAGCGGCTCAGGCTGAAGCGGATCGAACCGTGCACCATCGAACGCGGCACATCCATCGCCCGCAGCACATGCGATGGTTCGAGCGAACCGGAGGCGCAGGCCGAGCCGGTCGACGCGCAGATTCCCACGTCGTCGAGCATCAGCAGAATGGCTTCGCCTTCGACATATTCAAAGCTAATGTTGGTCGTGTTGGGCAGGCGGTTTTGGATGTCGCCATTGACCCGCGCGCCCTTGCAGGTGGCGAGGATGCCGGCTTCCAAACGGTCGCGCAGCTTGCGTTCGTGCGCGGCGTCGGCCTCCATCCGCTGCATCGCCAATTCGCAGGCTTTTCCAAGCCCGACGATGTACGGCACGTTTTCGGTTCCGGCGCGCCGTCCGCGTTCCTGATGGCCGCCCATGATGTGCGGCGTGATCTTGGTGCCTCGGCGGATATACAACGCGCCAATGCCTTTCGGCGCATGCAGCTTGTGGCCGGAAAGCGAAAGCAGGTCTATGGGAATATCCTTCACATCGATTGGAAGTTTTCCGGCGATCTGCACGGCGTCCGTGTGGAATATTCCCCCGCCTTCCTTGATGATTTTTCCCATCGCTGGAACAGGAAAGATCACGCCCGTTTCGTTGTTCGCCCACATGATCGATGCCACGGTTTGCTTTCCCGTCATCGAAAACTCGCGAACCTGGTCGAGGTTCAAATGGCCCTGCCCATCGACCTCCAGCGTGGAAAGACGAAAGCCCTTGTCTTCAAGATAATGGCACGGGCCAAGCACCGCCGCGTGTTCGACGCGGGTGGTGATGACATGCGGATGGCCGCCCATGGCATCGACCGTGCCGCGGATCGCCATGTTGTTGCTCTCCGAACCGCAACTGGTGAAAACGATTTCATTCGGGTGTTCGGCACCGATCAACGCGGCGACCTTTTCACGCGCCTCGTCGAGGTGTTTCTTCACACCGCCGCCAAAGGTGTGCATGCTCGACGGGTTGCCCCAGTATTCGGTAAAGAACGGAAGCATGCTCTCCGTCACTTCCGGTGCAACGGCCGTCGTGGCGTTGTTGTCGACATAGACCGTCGTCTTCATTAGATCGCCTCCACAACGATATCGTCGGAAACGGCTTCGCGCAGTTGGCTTTCAACCACGTCCTTAAGGGTTACGGCCGAGACCGCGCATCCAACGCAGGCACCGACAAACTTGACCAGTACCCGGTCGCCGGCGACATCATAAAGCTCGAGGTCGCCGCCGTCGCGCCGGAGGATCGGGCGGATTTCGCGGTCGATGGTTTCCTCGATGATGCGGATCTTTTGCAACTGGGTCATCCTCGGCTTCTCTTCAGTCTTGGCCTGTTCTTCGCCAACGACCCGGTTGATGATGGCTTCGATTTGGGGAATGCATTGACCGCACCCGCCGCCCGCCTTGCAGGCATGGGTAATCTCTTCGGCGGTGGTCAACTGTTGCGCGCGGGCAAGCTTTTCGATCTCCTTGTCCGTGGCACCAAAGCAATGGCAGACGACTTTCCCGTCGAGTTTCTTATCAAACACCTTGCCGGTTCGGTAGTTGTAGATCGCCGCCTCAAGCGCTTCGCGCCCCATCACGGAGCAATGCACCTTCTGCTTCGGCAAGTCGCCGAGGTAGGCGATGATGTCGTTGTTGGTAATCAACTCGGCTTCCTCGATGGTTTTTCCGATCAGCATTTCAGTGAGGGCGGACGAGGACGCAATCGCACTGGCGCAACCAAAGGTCTGGAACTTGGCCTCGGCGATCCGCAAGTCGGCGTCGAGTTTGAAGGTCAGCCGCATCGCATCGCCGCAGGCCAGCGAGCCCACCGTCCCGTCTCCGTCCGGGTTCACCACGGCACCGACGTTGCGCGGGTTCTTGAAATGGTCGTTAACCTTGTCTGTGTATTCCCACATATGAGTCCTATTGCGTACTGCGTATTTCGTATTGCAGGAACAAGATCCCGCTTCTTTCAGGTTTCAAGTTTCAAAATTCCCTAGCTCAGCTCCAGCATCGCTTCGATGGAGCGGCGGGCCTTGTTGGCGATCTCTTCCGGGACAGTGACGCGGTACTGCATGTCTTCGAGCGACCACAGCACTTTTTCCAAATCGATCTTCTTCATGTTTGGGCAGACGGCGCGGTCGCTGACCGAGTAGAATTTCTTGTCCGGATTCTCGTTGCGCAGGCGGTACAGCAGCCCCATCTCGGTGGCTACGATGAATTCCTTGTGCGGCGACTCCTTGGCGACCTTGCACATCTGCCCGGTCGAAAGCAGCTCGTCGGCCAGTTCGCGGATATTCAGCGGGCACTCCGGATGCGCCATGACGATGGCGTTCGGATGGTCTTCCTTTTCGCGAAGGATATCCACGTCGCGGATGCGAGAATGGGTTGGGCAATAGCCGTCCCAGATGATCATTTTTCGGCCGAGCTGTTCCTGGACATAGTGGCCGAGGTGGGTGTCCGGCACAAAGATGATTTCCTTGTCGGCGGGAACCGACGCGACGATTTTCATGGCGTTGGACGAGGTGCAGCACAGATCGCTTTCGGCCTTGATCGCCGCGCTGCTGTTTACATAGGTAATCACCACGGCACCGGGATGCTCGGCCTTTTTGGCGCGAAGCTGGTCGGCGGTAATCATGTCCGCCATGGGGCAGCCGGCAAATTGGTCGGGCAGCAGGATGGTTTTTTCCGGGCTAAGGATCGCCGCGGTTTCGGCCATGAAATGCACGCCGCAAAATACAATCACCTGGTGCGGCAGTTCGGCGCCCTTGCGGCTCAGCTCCAGCGAATCGCCGGTAAAGTCGGCAATCGCCTGCACCTCGTCGGGCTGGTAGTTGTGGGCAATGATGATGGCTCCACGCTCCCGCTTCAAATCCTGGATTTTTTCTTCAATCGACTTCATGGTTTTCCCTCAAAACGAGCGCGTATATAAAACCAAGCCCGCCCCAATAACAAAACAAAAAGACCGCTTTACGGGGCAACCAGCTCGCCGGCAAGCGACAATACGGACGCCGAAACGATTTTCACATTCTGGAAAGTTCCGATCATTTCTGTCGGAGCCTTGAGAATGCGGACGAGCAGCTTGCCTTCCGTGCGCGCGGACAGCGCGCCTGCCACGCGTTTATCCTCTCCCTCGACCAGCACGCGGAAGACCTTGCCGACCATCGCTTCGTTGTGTCGCAGCGAAGTGCGCTTCAGGATTTCGGTCAGTTGGATCAGGCGGGCGCTCTTTACCTCCGGCGGCACATCGTCCTCCCAGCGGGCGGAGCGGGCACCGGCGCGCGGCGAATAGCGGGCGATGAAGGCCATGTTGTACCCGACCTCCTCCATCAGCAAGGCGGTCTGCTCCAGCTGAACGTCGGTCTCCCCACTGAAGCCCACGATGATATCCGTGAAGATCGTTGCTGTCGGCAGCAGTTCGCGGATGTCGGCCACGATCTGTCTGTAGGCATCGACGCTGTGGTTGCGGTTCATGCGGCGCAGCATTTTTTCGTCGCCGCTCTGCACGGGCAGGTTGATCTGCTTGGCGAGACAGTCGTAGCGGGCAATGGTTTCGATTACATCCCGCGTCATGTCGCGCGGATGTGGCGAAGTGAAATAAACCCAGAACTCTTTACCGCTGGCGTTGCCAAGTTCGCCGACTGCTTCGAGCAGTTGGGCAAACGAAAGTTCCTCTCCCGGTTTGTCGAGGCCGTACGAATTGACGTTTTGGCCGAGCAGGGTGATCGACTTGACGCCGCGTGCTACCAAAGCTTCCACCTCGGCTAGGATATCGGCGCTGGCACGGGAGACTTCGCGGCCGCGGGTATACGGCACGGCGCAGAACGAACAAAACTTGTCGCACCCATTTTGGATCGGCACAAACGCCTCGAAGCTGGAGCTGTAGGACGGCTGCACCTGCCAGAAGTCGGTGCGTTCGTCGGTACGCTCAAGGTCGTCGAGCACATGCCGTACGGAAAACTCGGAGGCCACGCCACACTGCTGAACCATCGCAGGCAGATCAGGCAGTTCGTTCATCCGGAAAACAAGATCGAACAGCTTCAGGAACTTGACCTCGTCGGCCGGAAGGATGCAGCCCGATACAAACGTGATCAGCGGGCGGTTGTTCTTCCACTGGTTCCATTTCTCGATCTTGCTGTAGACCTTGTCGATCGCCTTTTGCCGCACCGAGCAGGCCACCACGCCGATCAGGTCGGCTTCGTCTTCGGTTTCCGTCAGCGCATAGCCCATGCCTTCGATCACGCTACGGATCCGTTCGGAATCCGACTGGTTCATCTGGCAACCCAAGGTGACGATGCAGCATTTCATGATGCTAGAAATACACCTCGGTGTGGATCTGGGCCGTGGGCAATCCCTTGTCCTGAAGGAGGTCGAACGCCTCGTAGATCATGTCGCAGTTGCCGCACAGGAAGGCGTTGGTTTCCGGTGCCAGCTCCAGGGTTCTCAGATAATCGGTGACGCGGCCGCGGAAGGCTCCGCCGTCTTCGCGCGACACGCAGTGGAAATAGCGGTCGCCATAGTGTTCGGCGTCGTAGGCTTCCGCGCAATAGCCAGTGCCATGCAGCAGGCGATAATCCAATCCGGCGTGGGAATCGACAAAACAGTGGAACGGCGAAATACCCGTGCCCGTGGCAACGAACAGCAACGGGGTTCCCTGGATCGCCTCGGTCAACTTGAAGTGTCCATACGGACCGCCCATGCTCACCACATCGCCCGGGTTCAGGTCGCACAACTGCTTGGAGACCAGACCATCGTCGACGCGCCGCACCAGCACTTCCAGAAAGTCTGCATCCGCACCCGAATAGACCGAATAGTCGCGGATCTCGGCATCGCCTTCGATGCCGACCCGGACATACTGCCCCGGCGAAAATCCCAGGCCCTGCCGCTCCATGCGAACGACCACGGTTGATTCGGTCAGCTTGCGTACGTCCAACACCCGGCAGGGCTTCCTCTTTTTCTTAATCATCGTCATATCCCTAGATGTTTATCGGGTTTCTGCTTTAAAAGAGGCGGTTTTATAGGTTCCAACCTCTGGAAAGTCAACCGAACTTGGACTCCAAACAAAAGCGCCCCAACCGGGGCGCTTGCCAAAGCCCAAAGTCTACAATCCAACGCCTAAAACCTAAGATCCACCTTCTTGAGGCGGGCGGCTAGTTCGTTGAGCACGCGCTCGTCGTCGGCATCGCCGGCGGACTCGAACACCGCGCCGAACCGGATGAACGGGCCGGTGTTGTCCCACGGCACCGTGGAGATGCCCTGGGTTTCGATCAAATAGAGCGACGCCTCTTCGGCATTCGCAAATACCACATCGCCCGCGCCCTTCGGTGCCTTGACGTAGAGATAGAACGTACCGCCCGGCATCCTGGCGTCGAAACCAACACCCCGGAGCACATCCACCATGCGGCGCAGGCGCTTCTCGTAGTGGTCGCGCACTCCTTCGGCCAAGCTTTGGTCGGCAATACCGGCGCAGGCCGCGTGCTGGATCGCCTTGAACTGGCCGCTGTCGCAGTTGTCCTTGATCATCGCCAGCGCATCGACCGCCCAGCTTGCGCCGCAGAAGAACGCCAGCCGCCAGCCGGTCATGTTGTAGGCCTTGCTCATCGAATGCAGTTCGATCGCGCACTCCTTCGCGCCGGGGCGCTGGAGGATCGACTTGCGTTCGCCGTCGTAGACGAGCGTGGCGTACGGCGCATCCTGCACGATCAGAATGTTGTGCTTCTTCGCAAAGGCGATCAGCTCGTCGTAGAACGCGTCCGTCGCCACCGCGCCGGTCGGGTTGTTCGGATAGTTGATGTAGAAAAGCTTGCAGCGGTTTGCCAGCGCCGGGTCGATTTTCCCAAGGTCCGGCAGGAACGAGTTTTTCTCCAGCAGCGGAATATCCACCACTTGGCCACCGAGATATTTTGTATGCGTCGCCATCACCGGATAGCCCGGCACGGTCTGGAAGATCACATCGCCCGGATTCACAAAAGCCAGCGGCAGCATGGCCAGCGCCGGCTTGGTGCCGATGCTGTGGTTGATCTCGGTCGCCACGTCCAGCTCAACGCCGAAGAAGTCGCGCATGTATTTCGCGGCGGCCACCTTGAACTCCGGAATGCCGTTGTCGGCATAGCCGCGGTTTTCCGGTTTGTCCACTTCCAGCTTCAGCGCTTCGCGGATTGGTGCCGGCGCAATCTGGTCGGGCTCGCCTACGCCCCAGTCGAGGATTTCCAGCCCCGGATGCAATTGCCGCGCCTTGGCCTTCGCCCGCTTGATTTTTTCAAACTTGTAGATTTCGGTCGATTTACCGAACTGGGTTCCGCCGATGCGGTCGGCGAACAGTTGTTCATGCTTCATTCACGTGCTCCTTTATTTAAATTTGTCCTTCACCGAAGTGACCAGCTTATCCAGTTCGCTTTCGATGCTTTCCACGTCGAACTTGCGTAGATCGACCGCCCGCGAGGCATTCACATAGATGCCGTTTTCAATGTCCGGGTTTTCGCGGTAAAGGCCGATCACCAGCTTCTCGTTCAGGATATCCACCGCAAAATAGACTAGATCCACTACCAGTCCGCCCTGGGTCGAATATTCCTTCGAATAGACATACTGGAGATGGCGTGCATATTCCCCGCGAACCGAAAACTGGTCCTCGCTGCGCCGATGCTTGAACCCGCGCCGCGCCATGATGGCCTTGATGATTCCTCCGCCCGTCAACATAGATGCTCCTCTTTCAGTTCTTTCGTTTTCCCAACAAGGCCTCCCATGATTGGAAAACAGCCTTTTGAGTCAAGGCAATTCAAGTTTGGGATTGGATTCCGCTTTGCCGCCATTCGAGGATTGATTCATCCGATGGTCTGGATACACTGTGCTTCTTTGATTTTCGGGAGAGATATGGCGGAGAAGACGGAAACACCGATGATGGCGCAGTATCGGCAGATACGGCGCGAGCTGCCGGAGGACACCATCCTCTTTTTCCGGCTGGGCGACTTCTACGAAATGTTTTTCGACGATGCCAAGGTTGCCTCGGACATCCTCGACATCACCCTGACGAAGCGCCACACCACGCCGATGTGCGGCATCCCCTACCACGCCGCCGCGGGCTACCTTGAACGCCTGGTAAAGGCCGGCAAGAAGGTGGCGATCTGCGAACAGATTGAAGATCCGGCCTTGGCCAAAGGGTGTGTGAAGCGCGCCGTGACGCGGATCGTCACGCCGGGCACGATCCTCGACGAGGTGACGCTCGACCGGAACCAGAACAATTTCCTCGCGGGCCTTTTCCGCAACAAGCAGTGCTTTGGATTGGCGATGCTGGATCTTTCGACGGGCGAGTTTTGGATCGAGGAGTCGGACGACGTGGCGAGCGTGCAGGCGAACTTGTCGCGCTACGCCCCGGCGGAATGTGTCGTGGCCGAAGATCAAATGACCGAGTTGGGTCTGGATTCCACAAACACGCTACTGACGGCCTGCGAAGACTGGACGTTCGAACCGACGAATGCCAACGACTTCCTGCTACGCCACTTCGATGTCCATTCCCTGGAAGGATTCGGTTGCTCAACCATGTCGGCCGGTGTGGGCGCGGCGGGCGGCATGCTCTATTATGTAAAGACGGAACTGCGCCGCAACCTCTCTCATGTCCGCAACCTCCGCGTGAAGAATCCGGCGGACTACATGCTGATGGACGAGACCACGGCGACGAATCTGGAACTGGTGGCGCCGATCAACACCCGAGCCGCCTACAAGGCGACGCTTCTCAACGTACTCGACTCGACCTGCACGGCCATGGGTGGCCGCCTGCTGCGCGAATGGCTGTTGAGGCCGCTTAACAATCTGGAGCAGATCACGCAACGCCACGACGCGGTGGAGTTGCTGGTGAAGAACCAAACCTATCTGCGGAGCCTGCGCGACGTGCTCGGCGATATCAAGGATGTGGAGCGGTTGATCTCGCGCATCGGCTCAACGAGCGGTAACCCGCGCGACCTGCGCGGTATGGGCGTATCGCTCCAGCAGATGCCGATGGTGAAGGCGCTGCTGGCGGGCAAGGGAACGATACTGGAAGCGCTCGGAAGCGAAATCACCTCCCTGCCGGAACTGGTGGCCCTGATTGATACGGCGATTGTCGACGAACCGCCGCTCAACCTGAAGGACGGCGGCGTAATCCGTCCGGGCTATCATGCGGAGCTCGACGAGCTGCGCGCGGCGGCGACGCTGGGGCGTAAATGGCTGGCGGATTTCCAGGCGTCGGAAATCGAGCGCACCGGCATCAAGTCGCTGAAGGTCCGGCACAACAAGGTGTTTGGCTACTATATCGAAATCAGCAAGAGCTATCTCGACCAGGTGCCGGAAAGCTATCTGCGCAAGCAGACGCTGGTGAACGCGGAGCGCTTCATCACGCCGGAGTTGAAGGAATACGAAAACAAGATCCTCGGCGCGCAGGAACGGTCGGTTGGATTGGAACAGGAACTCTTCACGGAAATCCGGATGCAGGCCGTCGTCCACTTGGAAACGATCCAGCGCAACGCACTGGCGATCGGACAGGTGGACGTATTGGCAACGCTGGCGGAGCGCGCGCTGACAAACAACTACACGCGGCCCAAGATGACCGACAACGGCAAGCTGGAGATCCGCGACGGGCGCCACGCGGTGGTTGAACAGATGCCGAACGCGGAGCGCTTTGTTCCGAACGACACGACGCTCGACCGCGAGACGCACCAGCTGATTATCATCACGGGGCCGAACATGGCGGGCAAGTCGACCTATATCCGGCAGGTGGCGCTTATCACGATCATGGCGCACATGGGCGGATTCATTCCGGCGGCCTCGGCGGAGATCGGAATCGTCGACCGGGTCTTCACCCGCGTCGGCGCAAGCGACGATCTGGCGCGCGGCCGCTCGACCTTCATGGTGGAAATGCAGGAGACCGCCAACATCCTGAACAATGCCACGCCGAAGAGTCTGATCGTGCTCGATGAAATCGGGCGCGGTACGAGTACGTTCGACGGCATAAGCATCGCATGGTCGGTGGCGGAGTATTTGTGCAAGAACCCGGCGATGCAGGCAAAGACCTTGTTTGCCACGCACTACCACGAACTGACCGACCTTGCGCTGATGCTGCCGAACGTTCAGAATTTCAGCGTGCTGGTGAAGGAGAAGGGACATTCCATCACCTTCCTGCGCAAAATCGTGCCAGGTGCGGCGGACAAGAGCTACGGCATCCAAGTCGCGCGGCTGGCGGGATTGCCGGACGAGGTGATCGATCGTGCCAACGAAATCCTTACCAATCTAGAGGAAGGCGAGTTCGGCGACACCGGCCAACCGAAGATCGCAAAGAAGCGTCCGCACAAGCTAAAAGCCAATATTTCGCAACTCGACCTGTTTTGATTTTCGCCCAATCCCCACTTGCAATGCGATTGCGGATGCCATTAGCATGTTTAAACAAATAACTAAAAGGGAGAAGTTATGAGTAGGAAGCCGTTTAGCGTATCAACCATCAATGTGATTCTTGGCCTCGTTTTCATCGCTTTGATCGGCATTCGAACCATCAGTACTCCCGAAATCTGGACGCACCTCGCCCAAGGGCGAATGAATGCACCGATCTCCTATCTCGAGGCGGCGGACAGCGTCAACACCACCCACCTATACGACAAAGTGGTCTATGCCCTGTGGAATATCGGCGGCGAGGCTGGCGGACCAAGCATTCTCATCATTTTCAATGTCATCTGCCTGCTGGCGACCTTCATCCTGCTACTCCAGGTTTCCAAAAAATGGGGCGGTGAACTGAGCCAAGGGTTTGCGCTGCTTATATCTGGCCAGCTGATTTTCCAAAGCCTGGATGTCGGCCCGCAAACCATGATGATGCTCTTCATCGCCCTGTTCATCTATTTGTTTTCAACGGTCAAGAAAACCGCCGTCCTGTTCGCTGTCGCGATCCCGCTGCAAATCCTGTGGACCAACACGCATGGTTCGTTCTTGTTTGGTCCATTCATCGCGGCGCTGGCGGCGATCCAGGCCGGACAAATGGCCAAAGGCTCCAACCGCAAGAACCAGCAGACCCCCCAGGCCGGCGTGCTGGCAGGACTGGCCGTGGCGTTGCTTGCAGCGACCCTCATCAACCCCTACCTTGCCAAGCTGCACAGCCAGGTGTTCGCAAACATAGCCAGGCCCTACCCGATCTATTGGTCGTCACTCTTCAGGGAATACTTCCAAACTCCGGCGCGCGACCCGCTCATCTTCCTGGTGCTCATCCTCGGTGCGGGAGGATTGATCACACTGAAGAAACGGCTTCCGGTCATGCTCACCACGCTGGCGATCATCGGCGCATTCCTCGTGGTTCGTTCCATGCAGACCGCGCAGCTTTTCGCGGTACTCGCCTTTCCCTTCATGGTACTGAGCTTCACGGCGGTTGGCGAATACCTGACCGGCTCGTTCACGACCCTGCTCGGTAAACGGGAAAAACTGCTGGCACCGGGGGTTCAAGCGGTCTTTGTACTCCTGGTCATTCTTGCGATCATTCCTGTGGTGAACAACTGCGCCTATGTCAACTATGGCAGCGCCTCGAAATTTGGATTCGGTGTACAGGAAGAGCTCTACCCATCCGGAGCCGAAGCCATCATTGACAATCCTGCCTTCCCGGCCAAGGCCATCAACCTTGCCGCCGACGGCGGCTATCTCGCGTGGAAATACAACCGCAAAGTATTCATCGACTACCGTCCCGGACGCTACGATATCAAGCTGCTCGAAAACCTGAATGCCATGCTGGGCGGCAATACCGAGGCCTATGACGCGATCTACGAGGCCAACCGGCCGGAAGCCATAATCATCAATACGCTCTCCCCTTCCTCCGCCCAGGGAATCGTGACCTTGCTCTCCCGTCGCATCTGGAAATTGGCCTATTTCGATGGCACCACCGCCATCCTGTTGCTCAACAAGGAAGAATTCGCCCCCCTGCTCACCGACAAGAACATCCAAGCGGCCGGGCTCGCCAAACTGGAAGCCGCACGCGCGGCCTACGCCGCCAAGCTTGACAAGGGATGCCGGGCCGGCAATCCGGCCGAGCTCATTGGTTCGGGAAAAATCTTTTTGGCGCTCAACCGCCCCGCCGAATCCAAAGCCATCTTTGCGCTGCTGCTGCAAGGCAACAACAAGATTCCCGGAGCATGGATCGGCCTCGGCAACAGCCAGTTGCTGTTGAAGGAATACGATGCCGCGGTGGCAACGCTCGAAACGGCCACCGGGCAGGTTCCCGACAATTTGTTCGCATGGGCAAGCTATGCAACGGCCTGCAAATATGCCGGCAAGACCAACGAGCAGCAAAGAGCCGTCGAAAAAGTGAAGCACCTTGTGGCACAGAACAAAACCAAGGAACCGGAAACACCGACACCGAAAGCCGAGCCGGAAACAAACGAACCTGTAAACAAAACCTTGCAGGACATCACGATTCCAGAATAAACTGGAGCGTTTCCCAACCGTTCAGGGCCGGATCTTCGACAGGAGAATCCGGCCTTTTTCTGTCGGCTGGTGATGCTCGTCGAACAGGAATGAATAGGAGAAAAGGGCAATGCCGCGGCAGCCGGATGCATGCGCCTTGTCGATCTGGGAAACGATGTCGCCGATGTCGTTCTTGCAATTGATTCCCACCACCACCGACGACCTGAATTTCCTGCGCCCCGCCGCCTTGCGCATCGCTTTAAGATAGCGGTCGAACGATTTGGTGCCGTAGTTCATCTGCACCACCCAGTCGACCAGCCCCTGCCGCACCCACGCGCCGGAATCCTGATAGGCATGCGCCTTTCCCTCGACCGGATTGCCCATCACACTGACCGTCAGCAGGCAGGATTGCGGCCGGGCCATCTGCATGGTGTAGGAAATATCCCGCACGACTTTCGTTATCGAATCGCAACGGAATTGCGCGATCTGCTTTTTGGAAACATTCCAGCCATACGCGTCCATCAGTCCCGCCTGCGACGCCGGATCGTACGAAAAGTCCGCATGCCGGGCGAGTTCCTCCTTGGAGGCGTCGGGATAGCGTTGCGGCGCCACAAGCGGGTAGTCGTGCGGGTAGCGCATATAGTCGAGGTGTATGCCGGCAATATCGTAGCCGCACAGCTCGCGGGCAATGCCGCGCAGGTGCTCGCGCACATCGGGCAGCACGGGATTGATGAACGCATACCATCCGGACGTCGGCAGCATCTTGCAACCCAGCGAATCAACCATGAACCAGTCCGGGTGCGCTGTCCACAGCTGGCCTGCCGCAGCGGGTGGGTCTTCCAGTCCTTTCCAACCTGGCAGCACATTCATGTAGGCGTGCACGCGCAGGCCGCTCGGCCGGGCCGTATCGATCGCGGTTTGGAGCGGATCCCAACCCGGGTCGGTTCCCAGCTTTGCGACCTTGCCGCCGGAGAGTTCGCAGGCCCAGGGTTCGAGCTTGCTTTTGTAGAACACGCTCCCGTTCCCTCGGATCTGGAAAAACACATCCGTAAATCCCATGCCGGCGACATTTTCGATGATGCGACGAACATCCTCGGGCGTCGTGTAGTCGAAGCGGGTCACCCACAGTGCGCGAACGGGTGGTGGCTGCGGTGTTTGAGACCGAAACCCCGCCACGAAAAGCGCCGCCGCCATTCCAAGGCCCAGCAGAAAGATCAAGATCGCCTTCACCATTCTCATCAAACCCCTGTTTCGTTCCGTTTTCCAGACATTGGAAATTTACACGCCATGAAACATGTTCTATTATTTTCACCCGTGCACATGAAAGGAATTTATGAAGTATAAGCGTATATTGGTGAAGATTAGCGGCGAAGCCTTGCAGAACAAGGCCAAAGGCCTCAACCACGATCCTGCAATCCTTGCCAAGGTGGCGGAGCAGTTCAAACAGATGCTGGCGATGGGGGCCGAAATCGCCGTGGTGGTCGGCGGAGGAAACATCTTCCGCGGGCTGGCCGGCGCCGGTGCCGGAACCGACCGCACCACGGGCGACTACATGGGCATGCTCGCCACGGTCATCAACTCCATGGCCATCCAGTCCGCGCTTGAAAACGCAGGAATTGAAACCCGCGTCATGACCGCCATCGCCATGCCCGCCATCGCCGAGCCCTTCATCCGCCGCAAAGCCATGCGCCACCTCGAAAAAGGCCGTGTTGTCATCTTTGGTGCAGGCACCGGAAACCCCTACTTCACCACCGACAGCGCCGCCGCCCTCCGCGCCTCCGAGATCAACGCCGACGTGCTGATGAAGGCCACCAAGGTCGACGGGATCTACACCGCCGACCCCGTCACCAACCCCAAAGCCACCCGCTTCGAAACACTCTCCTACCAGGACGCGCTCTCCAAGCAACTCAAGGTCATGGATGCCGCCGCTTTTTCGTTGTGCATGGAGAACAACATTCCTATTGTCGTCTTCGACTTTTTCAAGGAAAACGGAATGGTGGAAGTCTTGACCGGAACCGACTCCGGCACGCTCGTTACACATTAACAACCAAAGGACAAACTATGCTTGACGACCTACTGCTCGAAACAGAAGACAAGATGGAAAAAACCATTCAGTTTCTGCAACAGGAACTGAGCGGCCTACGCACCGGAAAAGCCAACCCGGCGCTGGTTGACCACATTACCGTGGACTACTACGGCACCCCCACCCGCCTGCGCGACATTGCCAACATTTCAACCCCCGAGCCCCGGCTGATTGTCATCAATCCGTTCGACCCTTCCTCGCTCGGGTTGATCGAGAAGGCGATCACCGCCGCCAACATCGGCATCACCCCAATGAACGACGGCCGCCTTGTCCGCGTACCGATTCCCGAACTTTCCGGGGAACGCCGCAAGGACATGGTAAAGGTCGCGGGCCGCACCACCGAAGACCAGCGCGTCACCATCCGCAACATACGCCGCGACGCCAACGAACAAGTGAAGTCCATGCAGAAAAACGGCGACATCACCGAAGACGAACGCGACCAGGCCCTGGAAACCATCCAGAAATTCACCAACGTACACATCAAGAAGATGGACGAAATGCTTGCGGCCAAGGAAAAGGAAGTGCTCGAAGTCTAGTTTTGTTGCCGGGTTGCTGGTTGATTGTTGTTGAGGCATTCCCCATCAACGGGCAACCAACAGCCAAACAACCCATAAAGGAGCAAAGCGACACCATGAAACCTAAAGTGCTCATCGGCGTAACAGGCGGCATTGCCGCCTACAAGGCGGCGGATATCGTCAGCCAGCTCGTCAAGGCGAATGTCGATGTACGGGTGGTCATGACCGAAGCCGCAACCCGGTTCGTTGCCCCGCTCACGTTTGCCGCACTCACCCAGCAAAAGGTGATCACCTCCCTCTTCCCCGACACCAGCTCGGGCGAAAAGGATGTGATCTACCCGCACCTTTATCCCGCCATGGAGGCCGACGCCTTTGCCGTGATCCCCGCCACCGCCGACGCCATGGCCAAGCTGGCGCACGGCTTTGGCGACGACATCGTCTGCTGCAGCGCCTTGTCGCTCAAGGCCGACTGCAAACGCATCTTTTGCCCGGCCATGAACGTGCAGATGTGGGAGCAGCCCATCGTGCGCGAAAACGCCAAAAAGCTGCTCCAGCTCGGCTGGCACCAGATCGGCCCGGAAAAAGGGCGCCTCGCCTGCGGCACCTACGGCTACGGCCGCATGAGCACCCCCACCGCCATCGCGCAAGTCATCCTGAACTCGGTGCTCTAGCCAGATCGATTCTGCCTAACCAACTGTT
>JAIPJC010000075.1 GCA_021734345.1 Kiritimatiellales bacterium
TTATTAAACTGTGCCGACGGGGACGTCGGCACTCCCAGGAGTTTATCGTGACCGCCCAGAACCATAAAATCATCCAGCCTCCGGCAACTCCAGAGGGTTTCCCGCCTTTGCTAGAGGCTTTGCGCGGAATTATTGCCGATGGACGGCGGCAGGTGCTGCGGGCGGTGGATACCGTTCAGGTGCAAACCTATTGGCAGGTTGGCCGGCATATTGTGGAATTCGAGCAGGGGGGCGAAGCCCGCGCGGCCTACGGAAAACGCCTTTTGACGGATCTGGCCATTCATCTGACGCAGGAGTTCGGCAAAGGTTTTGATGCCACGAATCTGCGTCACATGCGGAATTTTTATCAAGCGTTTACAATTTGCGACGCACTGCGTCGCGAATTGAGCTGGACGCATTACCGCCTGCTGTTGCGGGTGGACAGCCTGGAAGCCCGAATGTGGTATATGAATGAAGCCGCCGGACAAAACTGGAGCACGCGGGTTTTGGAGCGGCAGATCGGCACCCTGTATTTCGAGCGACTGCTTTCGAGTCGGGACAAGGATGGTTTGCTGACCCAATCCCGACAGGAGGAAGCGGGCAAGCAGGTTTCTCCCCGCGATTTTGTGCGCGACCCCGTGATGCTGGAATTTCTCGGTCTGCCTGAAACCGGACGTTTGCTGGAGACCGAGCTGGAGCAGGCTTTGATGGATCGATTGCAGCAGTTTTTGTTGGAATTGGGAAAGGGTTTTGCCTTTGTCGCCCGCCAGCAGCGAATCAGCACGGAAACCCAGGATTTCTACATTGATCTGGTGTTCTACAACTACATCCTGAAGTGCTTTGTTTTGATTGATCTCAAGCCGGGACATCTGGTGCATCAGGACATCGGGCAAATGGATATGTATGTGCGAATGTATGACGATTTGCGTCGCGGCGAGGGCGACAATCCGACGGTTGGAATTTTGCTCTGCGGTAGCAAAGATCACTCTGTCGTGCGTTACTCGGTTCTCAAGGACAGCGAACAACTGTTTGCCACGAAATATCGCCTCGTATTGCCGAGCGAGGAAGAGCTGAGACGCGAGCTGGAGCGGGATCAACAAGAGCTGGAAGACCGCCTACATTTAGAAAACGCCAAGGATTGAAAAATGACCGAACAAAACCAAAAACAGCTGGGCAAAACCCTTTGGAACATCGCCGACCAACTGCGCGGGGCGATGAATGCGGACGATTTCCGCGACTACATGCTCTCCTTCCTCTTCCTGCGCTACCTTTCGGACAACTATGAAACGGCGGCCCAAAAGGAACTGGGGCGGGATTATCCGGACGTCGGCAACAACGACAGCCGCGTGCCGCTGACGATCTGGTATGCGAACAACCCGAACGACGTGTCCGACTTTGAAAAGCAGATGCGCCGCAAGGTGCATTATGTCATCAAACCGGATCACCTTTGGACCAGCATCGCCAACATGGCCCGCACCCAGAATGACGATCTGCTCAACACGCTGCAGTCGGCTTTCAAGTATATCGAAAACGAATCGTTCGAGAGCACCTTCCAAGGGCTGTTCTCCGAGATCAACCTCGGTTCGGACAAGCTCGGCAAGACCTACGCCGACCGCAACGCCAAGCTCTGTGTTATCATCCAGAAGATTGCCGAAGGCCTGGCGGAGTTTTCCACCAACATCGATGCGTTGGGTGATGCCTACGAATACCTCATCGGCCAGTTTGCCGCCGGTTCCGGCAAGAAGGCGGGCGAGTTTTACACCCCGCAGCAGATTTCCGACATCCTCTCCGCCATTGTCACCCTCGACAGCCAGGAGCCTGCGACCGGCAAAAAAGAGCGGTTGGCCAGTGTCCTGGACTTCGCCTGCGGTTCCGGCTCTTTGCTCCTCAACGTCCGTAAGCGCATGGGCTCGCACGGCATCGGCAAGATTTACGGACAGGAAAAGAACATCACCACCTACAACCTTGCCCGCATGAACATGCTCCTGCACGGGGTGAAGGATTCGGAGTTCGAAATTTTTCATGGCGACACGCTGACCAACGATTGGGACATTCTTCGCGAACAGAACCCGGCCAAGAAACCCGCGTTCGACGCCGTCGTCGCCAATCCGCCCTTCAGCTACCGCTGGGAACCCACCGACGCGCTGGCCGACGACGTGCGCTTCAAAAGCCACGGTCTCGCCCCGAAATCCGCCGCCGATTTCGCCTTCCTCCTGCACGGCTTCCATTTCCTTAAAGACGAAGGGGTCATGGCGATCATCCTGCCTCACGGCGTCCTTTTCCGTGGCGGTGCCGAGGAACGCATCCGCACCAAGCTGCTCAAGGACGGCCATATCGACACGGTCATCGGCCTGCCCGCCAACCTGTTCTACTCCACCGGCATCCCCGTCTGCATCCTCGTGCTCAAGAAATGCAAAAAGCCCGACGACGTACTCTTCATCAACGCCGCCGAGCACTTCGAAAAAGGCAAGCGCCAGAACCAGCTCAGCAAGGATCATATTCGGGATATCATTGAGGCCTACCAACACCGGAAGGAGACGCCCCGTTATTCCCGCCGCGTAGAAATGGCCGAAATCGAAAAGAACGACTTCAACCTAAACATCTCGCGCTATATCAGCACCGCCGTGGCCGAACCCGAAATCGATTTAGAGAAAACTCATGGTGAATTGGTGAAAGTCGAAGGCGATATTCAGACGGCAACGGATAAACACAATACGTTCCTGAAGGAGCTGGGCCTGCCGCCGTTGCCGTGACTTGAGCCCCGGTTAAATTGCCCCACAAAAATCCGATGATTGGCTAAACAACTCGAAAAGTTGGTGGGCGAGGCGGGACTCGAACCCGCACGCTGTTAAGCACGAGAACCTAAATCTCGCGTGTATACCAATTTCACCACACGCCCGGCAAAAATCGGCGGCCAATCTAGTGGCTGGGTGGGGGTGACTCAAGTTCAAAAAACATGGTCCGACCATATTTTCTGGAGAATGTGGATGGCGGCGGCGGGATCGGCGGCGGCATTGACGGCGCGGACGACGCAGAAGTTTCCGATGCCTGCATCGAGGAGAGCCGGAAGGTTCGTGGCGTCGATCCCGCCGATGGCGACGGCAGTGAGCGGCGAAGCCTTCACGATCAGCCCGGTTTCTTCCGAGCCGAGCGCCGGGGCGGTATCGGCTTTGGTCGGGGTGGGGAAGACGGGGCCGACGCCGATATAGTCGGGCGAACATTCCAATGCATAGAGCGCCTGTTCGGCGCTATGGGTGGAGAGGCCGAAAAGTTTTCCGGGAATATCCCATTGTTTACGGGCGTCTTCGATCGGCATGTCGCCTTGGCCAAGGTGGATGCCGTCGGCGTCGGCCTCGATCGCCACGGCGAGGTCGTCATTGACGATAAAGCGCGTTGCGGTCCCGCGGGTGATGGCACGGATGGCGTAGGCGGTTTCGAGTACCACATCGGGCGGCGTGTTCTTTATGCGCAGCTGGAGGTAGCGCACGCCGCAGTCGACCGCGGCCCGGGCACACTCTTCGTAGCCGGCGACCGGTTTGGTGAGAATGAGGTAGAGTCCAAAATTTTCCTTCATGGCCGTTGATTAAGGCATAGCAAGCCGCAGGAAGGAATCCTGAATGTGAAAAACCCAGCATTACTCCTTTTCAATTGGTTGAAAATACGCAACCTTTCGAAGTATATTTGGTTCGGGCATTGCAGGGGGTGTGGCATGCAGGGGAAGATGGGCGGAATCGTGACGGGATTGCTATTGGTCGGCATCTGCTTTGGCGGAGAAGACGGAGTCCACGTTTTTACCGATCAACAGAATCGCGTAGTGAGCGCGAAGATTATCAATGTGGATGACCTGCGCGGCTTGGTGGAACTGGAGCTCGACGGGGGGCGGCGCGTCAAGGTTAAGCCGTCTGCCTTCACCGAAAAAGATCAGGCCTATATCCGCGACTGGAATACGGTTCAAACCTTTTTGTCGAGTTCGGGTTTCAAGCTGGAACTGAAGAAAAAAGTGGTTGAAACCTGGTCTGAGAAAGGTGATGTCCAACGGGATTTTGAAAAGGTGCTCTTTGAGATTGTAATGACGAATCGGGGAAAGGCACCACTGGAAAATCTGCAAGTCGCTTACAATGTTTTCTACGAACAGGAGCAGTTGAACTCCGGCGGCCAATATACGGAGAAGGAGTGTGGTATGGACTGGATCAGCCACCCCCGGATCGAACCGCTGGCAAGCGCAACCTTGGCCACCCAGCCGGTAGTGGTATTCAACCAGCATCTTTCCTTTGGCTATGATGGGTATGTCGACGGGTTTCCTGACCGTCAGGAGGGCGACATCAAGGGTGTTTGGGTACGGGTTTTTTTATCGACCTCTTCGGGATTGTCGGCAGTTAGGGAGTTCAAGAGCCCGGAAAATCTCAATAATCATTGTGTTTGGAAAGAACCAATCAAATCGGAATCCGTTCCCGAGGCAGGGAAAGGCAAGAAGCACAACAAATAGAACCAAGGAGCATGCATGAAAGTGCGTAACATCGTTGTTTCGTCCCTGATCGTCCTGCTAATCGCTGTCGCGGCGAACGCTGAAATGCGGGAGTTCAAGTTGCCGGACGGGCGGTCGCTCAACGCGGAGATCACGGGCTATAACGGCAATTTGGACCAGGTGGAACTCAAACGCGAGGACGGCAAGTGCGTATCGGTTAAGCCGGATATTTTTGTGGAGGCCGATCAGGCGTACATCAAGGCGTGGGCGATGCTGGAAGGCGTACGATCCGCTTCCAGCTTTAAGATCTCCTGCGACCGGCGAGTGGCCGAAAGCTGGACCAAAGAGCGGTTCGGTACGATCCATTACACCGGTGGTGCCAAGGAAGAGAATCAAGTGGTTGGGAAAACCAGCTTCGAAAAGATCCTATACCAAGTCACACTGGAAAACCGGAACAGCTATGCGGTTGGTGGGCTCTTTCTTGAATATTGCATCTATTACGAGCAGGAGTTAAAGACCTCCGAGGCTGCCACGCAGGGGGTTCTCCACGGATCCATCAAGGTTGATAAGGTTCCGGCACAAGGAAAGGCGGAGTTTGACACCAATCCGGCCGTTATTTTCAAGGATGAATCAAATTCCGAATTCACGAATTCGAGAGTCTTGAAGGGCAAGGTGTTAGGGGTGCTCTTGCGCCTGTATATGGATGAGAAGGGTGGAAAAACATTGTTGCGGGAGTTGGCATTACCTAGTGGCCTTGCCAAATCCTGTGTCTGGACCGAGCAGAGCAGTCCTATCAAGGAAAAATAGCATGTGATTTTGCCTCGGAGCCGCCTTGCCTACTTCCCGATGGAATCGGGTGTGAGGCTCCGAACGTCCATGATAGTTGTGGTCTGCATGAAGCGGGTGCGGGAATCGGCGAAAGAAAATTAACTCAGGTAGAAAAAAGGAGTTTATATGGGGAAATTGATTCTATTGTTGTGTGCATGGATCGTTGTATTTAGCCCTTGCTGTGTGCAAGGCGAAATGCGGGAGTTCAAGTTGCCGGACGGGCGGTCGCTCAACGCGGAGATTGTGGGCTACAACGCCAAGCTGGGATTGGCGGAACTCAAGCGCGAGGACGGCAAGCGCGTGTCGGTAAAGCCGGATATTTTTGTGGAGGCCGATCAGGCCTACATCAAGGAATGGGCCGCGATGGATGGTTTTCGCAACGCCGCTTCCTTCAAGGTGGTTTGCAAGAAGGAGTTGGTCGAAAAATGGAAGGAGGCCGAAGAAGGGACTGTTTACTACGGAGACAAGGGGAGCGCAGAAAAAGAAACCGTAAGCGAATCAAAATTCGAGCGCTATGTGTATGAGCTTAATTTGGAGAACCGAAACGCATTTCCGCTGGACGGCCTAACGGTGGAATACCGCATCTTCTATGAGCAAGGTCGTAGTGAGAAACAAGGAAAAGTAACCGTGGAAGAGAAAACAGTGCCCGGCAGTTTTGATGCGGTTCAGCTCGGCCCTCAAGAAAAGAAAACCCTAAAAACCGAACCTGTGGTGATTCATGAACAAGAATTTGTGGGCGACTATATTTATAAACATGGTGATCCGGAAAAAGTTATCGGAGATGTGAAGGGGATCTGGTTGCGCATCAATGCCGAGTCACCCACTGGGCAGACGATCACTCGCGATGTCTATGAGCCGGCCAGCATCGAAGGAAAATACAAATGGCCCGAGTCGGTTAAGCCAGACGCTCCGAAGAAAAAGAAGGGGAAAAAGAACGTTTAGTTCGAGGCTATTATTTTTTCCACATCCGCAATGCATTCGGTTTGCATGAGGCGGGCGCGGAGGTCGGCGGCACCGGGGAAGCCTTTGGAATAGATCGAATAGTAGTGGCGCAGGATGTGGAAGTTCTTGGTGCTGCCCCACACGCGGTCGAAAAGCTCGGTGTGTTTCCACAGCAGATCCAGTTTTTCCTCTTTGGTGCGCTCGCGCTGTTCGTCCATGAAGATCCACGGGTTGTGGAAAATACCGCGGCCGATCATGGCGCCATCGAGCGCAAACTCGGCGCACTTGGCTCGCGCTTCTTCCAAGGATTGGATGTCGCCGTTTCCAAGCACTGGAAGCTCCAGACCCAGCTGGTCGCGCAGGCGCGCGGCCTTGGCGATCTCCTCCCACGAGGCCAGTCCGTCGGACATTTGCTTTTGCGTGCGGCCGTGGATGGTCAATGCCGCTGGTTTCGCTTCGAGCACATGGCCGATCCATTCTTCGGTGGCGATGGACTTTAGGCCAATGCGCGTTTTTACGGAGACGGGCAGGTGGGTTGATTCTTTCGCGGCCAGGATGATTTCCTTTGCCAGCGCCGGGTTGCCGATCAGCCCGGAGCAACAACCGCGCGCGACGACCTTGGGCACGGGGCAGCCCATGTTGATGTCGATGCCGTCGAATTCCATCTCCACGGTGATTTCCTTAACCACCTTTGCGTAGTTTTCCGGCGTATTGCCCCAGATTTGCGCGACAATCTTGACGCCCTTTTCCTTAAGTAGCGCGCGTTCCGAGTCCGTGATCAATAGCCGGTGGATAACCCGCTGACGGGCTTTTTTATGGAGCAGTCCGTCGGTCGAAACAAATTCCGTCATGACGACATGCAGGCAGTCCGGATCGGTCAGCCCGAGTAGTAACTCGCGCAGCACCGTATCCGTCACATCCTCCATCGGAGCCAGTGCGATAATCGGCTGATCGATTGTGTTCCAGAAACTCATTCGGCGATTTCGATCACGAATCCGGCATCCTCGATCATGCGCTTGTCGGTTTCGTAGTCCTGCCCGCCGGTGGTCAGATATCCGGCGGTGAACATGGAGTTGGCGGGGTAGAGCGCGAGCGGCTGGAGGTCGCGCAGGGTGGTTTCGCGGCCGCCGGCGATACGCACTTCGACGGACGGCATGACGTAGCGGATCATGGAAAGGCTGCGGAGGCAGTCGTTCGGCGTCAGCGGATTGGACTTGCCGGCGAATACGGTGCCGGGGCGCGGATCGAGGAAGTTGAGTGGTACGGAGTCGACATCGAGGTCGGCCAGCGCAAAGGCGAGGTCGACGCGGTCCTGCAAGCTTTCGCCCATGCCGAAGAGCCCGCCGCAGCAGAGGTCGAGGCCAACCTTCTTGACGATCTTGGCGGTGTTGACGCGATCCTCGAATTCGTGGGTGGTGACGACTTCCGGGAAATAGTTTTCGGAGGTTTCGAGGTTGTGGTTGAAGCGGTTGACGCCCGACTCCTTCAACCGGATCGCCTTTTCTTCGGTCAGCAGGCCGAGCGAGGAGCAGATTTCGAGGTCGGGGTGCTTTCGCTTGATCTGGATGGCGGCCTCGCAAATGGTTTCGAGCTCTTTGGGGGAGGGCGCGCGGGTGCTCGATACGACGCAGTAGCGCTTGGCCTGGCGGTCGACGGCGGCCTGCGCCCCGTCCACAATGCTTTCCACGGTTTGGAAGTCGTAGCGTTCGACATCGTTGATGGCCGAGGTCGACTGCGAGCAGAAGGCGCAGTCTTCCGGACATTTTCCGCTCTTCACGTTGCGCAGCAGATGCAGCGACACGGTGTTGCCGAAGTGCTTCTTGCGGAGGCGGTATGCGCCCTGCAACACGTCCAGCAGTTCGTCGTCGGGCGATTGCAGGATGGCCAAGGCCTCCGCTTCGGTCGTCTTTGCGCCGTCGAGTACGCGGTCGCTCAATGCTTTCCAGTCCATGGTTTTCATCCTCCGGATTCAAACAAGTTGTTCGTTGATGGTTGTTGGTTGATAGGGTTGCGGATAGTAGCGGGGCGGCATTTGGTGATCAACACGTAAAACATGATAAACATGATCACTAAGGAATTGACTCGCGGGGGCTGGCGAGTAGATTCCGACCCATTGCTAGGGGTGTCCGCCGGTTGGCGGACTGAGAAAAACCCTTCGAACCTGTTCGGATCATGCCGACGTAGGGAAGCGAATCCCGCCGCCTGCGATTCTGTTCAGGTTTCCAAGCTATGGAATAAAACTAGTACTACGTATTGCGTATTGCGTGCTGCGTATTGGCGCAACAACAATACGAAATACGTAGTACGCAATACGAGGAAGAAAACGATGATCCAGCAAAAGCACACATACGACGACTACGGAACGCACTATCCCAACTCGCGCAAGGTCTACATCACGGGCAGCCGCCCCGACATCCGCGTGCCGCTGCGCGAAATCCGGCTTTCCGATACCCGCAAGGCCAACGGCTCGATCGAGGAAAACCCGCCCGTGCTCGTCTACGACACCAGTGGTCCAATGACCGATCCCAACTTTGAACTGGATCTCCAAAAGGGCTTGCCCGCGCTGCGCGAAGCCTGGATCGACGAACGCAAGGACACCGTTGGCTATGAACCGCGCGGCTTCAAGGCCGGCGACGACGGCCAGGGGCAGGATGCCAACCGCATCCCGTTCCAGGGACTGAACCGTACACCGCGCCGTGCCGCACCCGGCAAAAACGTCTCGCAAATGCACTATGCCCGCCAAGGCATCGTCACGCCCGAAATGGAGTTCGTGGCCATCCGCGAAAACCTTGGACGGCAGGAAGCCTTCAGGAAAGTCTACTGCAAATCCGAGCATGAACTCGGACTGCTGACCCAGGCGCAGACCGCCGGCATGCGCCACCCGAACCACCAGCATCCCGGCCAGGCGTGGGGCGCCAACATTCCCGACTTCGTCACGCCCGAATTTGTCCGCAAGGAAGTCGCCGAAGGCCGCGCCATCATTCCGTGCAACATCAACCATCCCGAATCCGAGCCGATGATCATCGGGCGCAACTTCCTCGTGAAGATCAACGGCAACATCGGCAACTCGGCGCTCTCGTCGAGCATTGGCGAAGAGGTCGAAAAGGTGCAATGGGCGACGTTGTGGGGCTCCGATACGATCATGGACCTTTCGACCGGCGAAAACATCCACGACACCCGCGAATGGAACATCCGCAACTGCCCCGTTCCGGTCGGCACCGTGCCGATCTACCAGGCGCTCCAGAAGGTCGGCGACAAACCCGAAGACCTGACGTGGGAGCTGTTCCGCGACACGCTCATCGAGCAGGCTGAGCAGGGCGTCGACTATTTCACCATCCACTCCGGCGTCCGCTTGCGCTACGTCCCGATGACCGCCCAGCGCGTCTGCGGGATCGTCAGCCGTGGTGGCTCGATCATGGCCAAGTGGTGCGTGTCGCATCACAAGGAAAGCTTCCTCTACACGCACTTCGAAGAAATCTGCGAAATCTGCAAGCAGTACGACGTCGCGCTCTCGCTCGGCGACGGCATGCGCCCCGGCGCGATTGCCGATGCCAACGACGAAGCCCAGCTCGGCGAACTTGAAACCCTCGGTGAACTGACGAAGATTGCCTGGAAGCACGACGTGCAGGTGATGATCGAAGGCCCCGGCCACGTGCCGATGCAGGGCATCAAGGACAACATGGACTGGGAACTCGACGCCTGCCACGAAGCTCCGTTCTACACCCTCGGCCCGCTGACCACCGACATCGCCCCTGGCTACGACCACATCACCAGTGGCATCGGTGCAGCGAACATCGGGTGGTACGGATGCGCCATGCTCTGCTATGTCACGCCGAAGGAGCACCTCGGTCTGCCGAACAAGGACGACGTCAAACGCGGCGTCATCACCTACAAGATCGCCGCGCACGCCGCCGACCTCGCCAAGGGGTTCCCCGGTGCGCAAGTGCGCGACAACGCCCTGAGCAAGGCGCGCTTCGAGTTCCGCTGGCAGGACCAGTTCAACCTGTCGCTCGATCCCGAAACAGCGATTGCCTACCACGACGCCACGCTCCCGACCGAAGACGCCAAAACCGCGCACTTCTGCAGCATGTGCGGACCGAAGTTCTGCTCCATGCGCATCTCCGAGGATGTCCGCCAATACGCCGCCGAGCAAGGCCTGTCGGAAACCGAGGCTATCGAGCAGGGCATGCAGGCAAAGTCGCGCGAGTTCGCGGAGCAGGCGGCCGAGCTCTACACTTGAAGCGGAATTCTATACGCGATGCGGTTCGGTGAACCTAGATGGTGTCTTCGTCGGTGCCGCTTTCCGGCAGCAGCTGGGCCAGCTGTTCGTCCACTTGGTCGAATTGGATGTTGCCTTTCACGATCAACAGCTTGACCAGGGTTGGAACGGGGATTGTCGTAACCATCGATAGGCACACGATGGCGTTGAAGAAAGTCTCGCTGATCATCTGGAGTTGCAAGGCGACCGCGGCGGCGGCCAGGGTGGCCGAGAGCTGGGGAACCGTCATCAGTCCGGCGCACAGGCCCTTTTTGTTCCCGAATCCGGCCAGCCGCATCGCCATCCATCCCGAGGCCACCTTGCTGAGAACCAGTCCCGACACCGTTGCGCCCACGATCGCCGCGCTGCTCCACGCGGTGGCCAGGGTGCGGAGGTCGGTCTTCATGCCGATGCCGAGAAAAAGGAACGGAATGACGAATCCGTAGCCGATGCCTTCGATCTTGTGATGGAGGACGCGGCTCCGTTCATGGAACGCGGGCACGCCGACCATGGCCATGCCGGCAACGAAGGCGCTTACGATCACGCTAATGCCGATCAGCTCGCCGGCGAAGACGACAGCCAGTAGCCCGGCCAGGAAAAAGGTGATGCGGGCATCGTCGTTGGGATGCAGGCGGACGAGCATGCGCCGGGCCACCCGGGGCAGAAGCCATAGGCAGGAGGCGATGAAGGCGACGACCACGGCCAGGAAAACGACGGGGAACCACGGGCCGAGCACGGCAGGGTCGATGTGGTCGAACACGGAGATGCTCCCTTCGACCCGGCCGGGTACGGCATGGCGCTTGAGCTGTATGCAGATGGCCAGCAGGACCAGGCTGGCCACATCCGTGATGACCGTCGAGGCCAATACGGCCACGCCAAAGCGCGTGCGGGTCACCTTAAGTTCCCTGATCATGGGAAAGACAATGCCCACCGAGTGCGATGCGAACAACGAGGCATACACCCATTTCCCGATCATGTCGGACGGTTCGAAAAAGGCATAAACGGCGAAGCCGGCCGCGGCAGGAATCGAGAAGGTCAATAGGCTCAGCAGGACGATTGCGCGCTTTTCCGCCATGACGATGCGCAGGTTCACCTCCATGCCGGCCAGCGCCATCAGAAAGATGAGGCCAAGCAGACCGAGCGCATCCACCACGACATAGATCTGCTGCGTGGGGTATCCGCGTCCAAGGAAATGGTTCACGTGCTGGATCAGATCGAGCGCGTTGGGACCGATCACGATCCCGACGATCATGACGGCGACCACCGACGGGATGTGCCATCGGCGCAGCAACTGGGGTACGACCGCCATCAAAGCCATCAGGATCAGGAACACGATCAAGAACGTAAGTCCAGTCATTGCGCCCCTCCATGTTCATTGCCGCTTCGCAGCGGCGCGCCGGCGAAGAGTGCGGGAACCATCGGGGCGCATAGTGGGGAGGGGGCTGTGCAAACTCAAGATGGAAACGGGAATATCAACCAAGCCGACCCCGGTGCCCCTTGCGGCGCAATTTCGCTTAGCCCGGAAATTTATGTCTATTGGAGGTTTCCTTTTTGCGCGTAAAATCGTTGGATTACCCGATTGCAAAACGCGGGCAAGCTGATAGGTTTGCGCCCGCTTTAAAAGAAAAGGAGTTCGAACGATGATAGAAAAAGGAAGTACGTATGTCGTGATGGGTCTGCTCAACACCGATTCCATCGCCTATGCCGCCGGCAAGATGATCACGGAATTCGGCGGCAACGTAATCTACACGGTGCAGAGCGAGCGCATGAAGCGCATCTTCTTCGACCGCAGCCCCGATTTGAGCGACGAGCAAAAGGACGCGATGCGTTTTGAGTATTGCGACGTCACCGTCGAAAACGAAGTCCGCAACCTGTTTTCCAAGACTGGCCCGATCAACGGTGTCCTGCACTCCATCGGCTTTGCCAACCCGAAAACCTGCCTTGGCCCGCACATGTACACTCCCGCGTACGAAGACATCAAGCAGGCCTTCCACATCAGCTGCGCCTCGCTGGCGACCGTATCCCATTTTGCACTCGAGCAGATGGAAAAGGGCGGATCGATCGTCACGCTCTCGTTCGAGTCGCAAGTGGCGTTCCCGTACTACAACTGGATGGGCGTCAACAAGGCTGCGCTCGAAGCGCTGGTCCGTGCGCTGGCCCGCGAATATGGCCGCGAGCACGTTCGCGTCAACGCCATCTCCGCCGGCCCGCTGGCCACCAAGGCCGCCAAGTCGATTCCGCACTTTGCGCATCTGGCCAAAACCTGGAAAATGATGAGCCCGCTGCCGTGGGACGTTGTCAACGACAAGAAGGAAGTAGCGAACGCGGTGCTCTTCATGCTGGGCATGTATTCCAAGAAAATCACCGGCCAGACCATCTACGTCGACGGTGGCGCCAATAACATTGGCGGAGCGTTGCTGCCCTACGAAAAACCGCTGATGCGCACACCGGCCAAGGTCGCTGCCAAAAAGAAGGCCGAAGCGAAGAAATAGAGATACTACGTATTGCGTACTGCGTATTGGCCGGACGTCCGGGCGCAATACGCAGTACGGAATACGCAATACGGGGATCATCATGGGACTAAGTGTAGGCATCGTCGGGCTTCCAAACGTTGGGAAATCCACCATCTTCAATGCGCTGACGCGCTCGCAGAACGCCGAGAGTGCGAACTATCCGTTCTGTACCATCGAGCCCAACAAGGCCATCGTCCCCGTTCCAGATCCGCGGCTCGACAAGCTTGCCGAAATCGCCGGATCAAAGAAGATTCTCCATGCCGTGGTCGAGTTCGTCGACATCGCCGGTCTCGTCAAGGGTGCCAGCAAAGGCGAAGGGCTCGGCAACAAGTTCCTCACCAACATCCGCGAAACCGATGCGCTCCTGCAGGTCGTCCGTTGCTTCGACAGTGGAAGCATTGTGCATGTCGATGGCTCCATCGATCCCATCCGCGACATCGAGGTGATCGAAACCGAGCTGATCATCGCCGACTTCCAAATGATGGAAAACCGCCTCGCGCGCGTCCAGAAGCTGGCGCGCACCGACAAGGCTGCGGCCGCCATGCTCCCCACCTTTGAAAAACTGCTCCGGCACCTCGGCAGCGGCAAGATGGCCGTCGACTTCGAGGACAAGGATTCCGAACAGGGCAAGTCCGTCTTCAAGGAGATGCAGTTCCTGACCGACAAGAAGGTCATTTACTGCTGCAACGTCGACGAAGAAGGGCTGATCGAGGACAACGACTATGTGAAACGGGTCAAGGCCTATGCCGACCAGCGCGGTGCCGACATGGTCAAGATCTGCGCCAAGATGGAGGAAGACCTCAACGGCATGTCCGACGAGGAACGCGACGAGTTCCTGCGGGAATACGGCGTGAAGGAGAGCGGACTCGACAAGATCATCCACACCGGCTACCACACCCTCGGCCTCATCAGCTACCTGACGCAAGGACCCAAGGAAACGCGCGCGTGGACCATCCATCGCGGCGACACCGCCCCCAAGGCCGCCGGCGTCATCCACTCCGACTTCGAGCGCGGCTTCATCCGTGCACAGGTCATTGCATACGCCGACTTCATCGCGCACGGCGGCGAGGTCAAGTGCCGCGAAAAAGGACTGCTCCGCACCGAAGGCAAGGAATACGTCGTCAAGGACGGCGACGTGATCGAGTTCCTCTTCAACGTGTAGGCAGCCCATGTGCCGCACTGCCGTTTGATCTTCGCAACGGGCAAGATGCCCGTTCCGCAACGTGCTACTTCCAGCGGTCGAACGCGTCCACCCCGTACTTCGCCACATCGCTGCGGCCTTTGTCGGTGATGAGGTTGCCGTCCGCATCGATGATGACCAGCGTCGGAATGCTAGCCACGTTGTATTTGGTTTTGAGCGATGCCTTGTGGTCGTCGCTGAATTCGAGCGCCAGCCAAGGCATGTCCATCTCCTTCATGTAGCTGTCCATTTCGTTCTCTTCCCGGTCGGAGCTGACGAAGACGATTTCGAAGGGCTTGCCTTGCTTGGTCATTTCCTTGTGGAACTTGACCAGCTCCGGCGTGAAGGCGCGGCACGGCGGGCACCAGTGCGCGGAAAAATAGATGCCGATCGTCTTGCCGGCCAGCGCGTCCACCGGAACCTTCTTGTCGCGCGCGTTCCGAAGTTCCTTCCCGAAGAGTCCTTTGACGGCTTCCGAAGCCGTAGGTCCGGCGGCAACCTCCGCCTTCTTGGTCTGTATCACCGCGCCGTTGGTGGTGGCGGCAAAGGCCGCGAGCAACAATGCTGTCGCGATCATCCGTTGCTTCATCATCGTTCCATCCTCCTGTTTACTCCCCCAAATAAATCAGCAGCTTGTCCTGGCTGAGGACGACGAGGTCGCCGATGCCGTCGCCGTTGAGGTCGCCGGATTCGACGTCGTGCGGTTCGGTTCCACGGTTCTGCTGGCGGTTGACGAAGTCGGAGGTGAGGAAGACCTCGAAGCTGAGTTCCCGCTCCAGTTTTCCGTCGATCTGGCGTACCAGTTCGATGGCATGGTTGGCGGGATCGACGAGCGCGATCATCGGTCGGGGCGGGGAGCCGAGCTGAACGACCTTGGCGTAGGCGAGCATCGGGTTTTCCGCCGGAGAGACATATTCGGCTTCGGAGACGGGCGCGAGGCGCGTGCCGTTGCCGAGGATTTCGTTCAGTCCGGTACGGTCGAGCAGCACGAGGCTGTCGCGTAGCGGGTTCTTCAATTGGACGAGGTCGAAGAGGGTCTGGTCGGGATCCGGAATATGGATCTTGCCCCAGGCATCGCCTTCGGCGTCGAAGTGGACGAGGTCGCCGGCGTTGCGGTCGTAGAGGAAGGTTCCGGCGGAGCCGTCGCGCAGGCCATAACCGCAGGAGGCGATCAGTTCACCGCGCGGATTTTCGGGATTGAACTGGCGCACGGCTTCGTAGCGGTCGCCCTGCCACTCGAAGCGGCGGGCGATGGCGCCATGCGCGACGGTCAGCACGGAACCATCGCCCGGCGCACCGAGGCGGATGTTGGAAAGCGTCAGCTGCTGCGTGAGTGCTCGGAACGATTCGCTGGTGAGTTCTTCGAGCCGGGTGCCGTCGAAGATCTGCATTTTCGGCGTGTCGTAGGCCATGAAGAAGATGAGCCCGATCTTGTTTCCCGGCAGCTGGAAGGCGAGCAGGTCGGCGGGGTCGTTCTGCATGTCGAGCGGGTAGACGGATACGGTTTCTCCATTCTTTTCCATGCGCACGAGTTGCATTTCCTTGGCATCGTTTTTACAGACGAACCAGCATTCGCCGGCCGATTCGATGGCGCAACCGGCGAGCACGGCGCCGGGGGTTTTGAGGATGGTGGGGAAGCGTTCGAGGTCTTGGGCCGAATGGAGCGCGGCGATCTTCTCCTTTTTGCTGACGACGAGGATGTCGCCGTTGTCTAGGCGGGAGAGCCTCGCAACCTCGGAGAGGGTGTCGATGCGCTGCGGCTCGGGGTCGAGTCCGTTGGCGGTGCCGTGGTAGAGGTGCAGCCGGCTGAGTTCAGGCGCGGCGACGAGCA
>JAIPJC010000076.1 GCA_021734345.1 Kiritimatiellales bacterium
CACCGTTCGACCGGTATCATTTTCTCCGCGGGCACGGCCTCGCAGAAAATCGGATGGTCGATCGGACCCGCGCTGGCGCTGTGGATTCTGGGCACCGTCGGTTATGTCGCGAATTCAGGACAAACACCGGATACAATCCATGCCTTGCGCCTGCTGATGAGCTTCATACCTGCCGGGTTTGCAGTCCTTACTGCGATTGTGACCTGCTTCTATAAGATCGACCGAAAAATGGAGCTGGAACTGGAGCAGAAATTGCGGGAAATGAATCGGAAATCCGAAGCAACCGAGTGACCAACGATCGCTAACAGTCGACTTATTCATCGCGCCTTCGGTTTTTCATGCACGCCATAGAAGTTTTATTCCCTCTTGTAGGTGCACCAGAAATGCATCAGGGGTTTTGATTTTCTGATACTGGTCTTTTGAGGTGGATTGGGTTACAAGGGATGAGGCAGCAAACTGCACCTCGATCAAGTTCGAGGTTGCAATTCCAGTCGCGATTTTTAATCCTGCCTGACTGTTTCAACATGCCCCGGTAGCTCAGCTGGACAGAGCACCAGATTCCTAATCTGGGGGTCGGCGGTTCGAACCCGCCCCGGGGCACCATTTCAGTTTTTCGATCCCGAGGAAGTACCCACGCCCGCGTGTTACGAGGGGACAAAGTTGAATAAACGGCTTTACAATTTACTCAACAGATAAATAATGCGCGCCTTTGTTATCGATAAGTATCCGTAATTTTTGAGAGGGGATAGGTCTATGAAGCATCAGATTCGTGCGGTTTTGTTTGATTTGGACGGGGTGGTTGTTTTTACGGACAAGTACCACTACTTAGGATGGAAAAAACTGGCCGATGAAAAGGGCTGGGCTTTCGACGAGGAAGTGAACCACGGGTGCCGCGGCGTGCCGCGTCTGGCGTCGCTCCAGGTGCTGCTCGACCACAACAAAGTGGATCTGCCGCTGGCCGAAAAAGAGCGTCTGGCCGACATCAAAAACGAATACTACAAAGAGCTGCTCAAGCAGATCAACGACGACGATATCTATCCAGGCATTGTTCCTTTCCTGAAAAAGCTGAAAGCCGAAGGCGTTCGCATGGCGATCTGTTCGTCCAGTAAGAACGCTCAGCCGGTGCTGGATGCGCTGAATCTGTCGCAGTATTTCGATGCTGTCATCACGGGCAACGACATTATCAATCCGAAGCCGGATCCGGAAATTTTCCTGAAAGGTGCCAAGGCGGTGAACATGCACCCGTTCCACTGTCTGGTTTTTGAAGATGCCGAGTCGGGCGTTGAGGCGGCGCATGCCGCACACATGAAATGCATCGGTGTCGGCCCGGCCGACCGCCTGCCGAATGCCTATGAAACGATTACCGATTATGCGGAAATCGACCTGCGTGCGCTGCTCGATGCGGGTCGCGTCAAGTCAATCGCCGCTGAACCGTGGAATGTGTCCGAAGATGTGCTGAAGAAAAACCGATTCACCTATTGGGAAACCGCCTTTGCTCTTTCGAACGGCGTGTTCGGCGTGCGCGGCACTTTTGAGGAAAGCAAGCCCGGCTACAACGCTTACCCGGCGACGCTGGTGAACGGCATCTGCGGCTATACTCCCTACGAACATCTTTGGAAAATGCCGGGCTTCCCTGAATCCCGTCACGCCATTCTGAATATGGCGGATTGGGTGAACGTCGATCTTGCGGTCGATGGCGAAACCTTCAGCATTGCAACCGCGAAGATGATCGCGCATCGCCGCTCGCTGGATTTGAAGCAAGGCATTTTGGAGCGCGAATTTACCTGGGAAACAAAGTCCGGAAAAACCGTGTACGTTCAAACCGAGCGGTTGGTTTCCATGGTTCGCAGTCAGGTCGCCGCGTTGCGCTATGCGGTGACGGCTCCGGTTGGTTGTGAAGTTTCTTTGCAGAGTTGCACCCGGACGGTGATGCCCAGTGCTGTGATGCCGGGCGAACAGGTTCGCGTGCGCGAAACTAAAGAGGTGAACGGTGTGGATCTGGTGTTTCAGGATCTCGTAACCGCAACGGATAAGGTCGCGCTGGCGCAGAGCTATTCGCTTTCCGGTAAAAAATCAATCGAAGGCACCAATCTGATTTTCGCCTGCAACGCCACCGGATCCGTGGTGCTCGATAAGTTTTTTGCCGTGGCCTCCACCATGGATGGCGACGGCTTCGAGACGCTGGTGCTGGACGAACTCAACGCGGCCCGCTCTGCCGGATTTGAAAAACTGCGCGAAGAGCAGGAAGCGTTCTGGGCGCAATACTGGAACGACGGCGATATTGAAATCGAAGGCAACATGCAGGAGCAGCAAGCCGTGCGCTTCAGCCTGTTCCACCTGCGACAGGGCAATCCCGAAAAGGGCAACCGCAGCATCAGCGCCAACGGCCTGACCGGTGATGGCTATTCCGGCCATGTCTTCTGGGATACGGAAATGTACATGATTCCTCCGTACATCTACACGCAGCCGGAAACGGTTCGTCCGTTGTTGGAATACCGCTACAGCATTCTCGACAAGGCGCGCGAGCGCGCTGTGCAGATGCAGGGCAAGGGCGCTCTCTTTTCCTGGAACTCGGTGAAGGGCGAGGAATGCGGCCATGTGTATGAAGCCTCCACGGCGGAATACCACCTGCTGTCCGACATTGCCTATGCGATCGAACTTTACGACCGCATGACCGGCGACGAAGCATTCGTTCTCGCAGACGGTGCAGAAATCCTATTTGAAATGTGCCGCTTCCTCGAAGATCGCGGATGTTATGTGGACGGCAAAGGCTTCTGTCTGAATGTTGTCTGCGGACCGGACGAGTATGGCTGTGGCGTCAACAACAACGCCTTCACTAACGTCATGGCGCAGGCGATGTTCAACTATGCGGTATCTGTTTATGATCGCGTGCAGAAATCCAATAAGGCTCTGATTGAAAAAATCAAACTGTCTGCGGACGAAGTGGTCGCTTGGAAAAAAGCGGCGGATCAGATGTATGTTCCGCATAATGAAAAAATGGGTATCACGCCGCAGGACGACTGCTTCCTCGAAATGGATCCGGTCGATATGGATCTCATTCCGAAGAACACCGATATCCGTCCGCTCTACCATCCGCTCAACCTTTGGCGCATGCAGGTGGTGAAACAGGCCGACGTGCTGCTGTTGATGTTTGTTCATGGCTACCGGTTCCCCAAGGAGTTGAAGGCAGCAAACTACCGCTACTACGAACCGAAGACCAATCACGGCTCATCGCTCTCGCCCTGCGTACACAACATCATTGCATCGGAAAACGGATTGAAGGAGGACGCCTACCGCTTTTTCCGCCAGACGGCGCTGATGGACATCAACGACTTCAAGAACAACACCGGCGGCGGCGTACACTCGGCCTGTCTGGGCGGTTGCTGGATGACGGTGGTCAACGGCTTTGCCGGCATGCGCGACTATCCGGAAGGGCTGGAATTCAATCCGGTGTTGCCGGATGCGTGGACGAGTTATAGCTTCCCGTTGGTCTACAAGGGTTCGCGCTTCCGCGTGACGGTCAATGCACAAGGCGCACGCTACGACTTGCTTTCCGGTCCTTCTCTGAGATTCCTCTCCCAAGGAAAAACCGTTGATCTTCGTTAGTGCCGATGATTCCTGATTCGATGCCAACAACGGGGTCAGAAGGCCTTTGGTACTTCCATTCCTGCTTGCTTGGCGTTCATTGGTAGAAGCAAGATTGGAATTGAGAAACAGAGCGATTCCAATGTTTAGGTGTGCCCTTAATATTCCATTATGGAGTTTTAATTTCCCTTCTTCTTGAACTTGCGATAGGCGCTTGGAGTCATCTGGTAATTTTCTTTGAACACGCGCGAGAAGTGGTCGGAGGACGTGAATCCGCATTGGAAGGCAATTTCAGAGATGTTTATTTCAGTATCGATGAGTTTTTCTGCAGCCCGTTGCAGGCGTAGTCGCCAGACGTAGCGGGACGGGGTTATATTCAGGTTCTTCTTAAACAGCCGGATCAGATGGGTTGGCGAAGTGAAGGCGATATGGCCCAGTTGCTCCAGGTCGCACGGCTCCGCATAATGGGTTTCGATGAAGTGCAATGCACGCTGGAGTGCCGCATGCAGTTCGAATTCATCATCGGACGGAATGCCTACTTCATAAAAAAACTCCGCAAAGATCATTTGTGCTGCGTAGTTATTAAGATTTCTTGCGGCCGCAGTGTGTTCCTCGTGGAGTGATTTCCCGAGATCGGTCAGCATCCGGATGCGCGGACTCATTTTTACGGTATGGGGCAGGTTGCCATAGAGTTCGATTTGTTGGGGTGAAAGAATGCTGCCTGCGGCCGTGCAATATCCATGATAGGTGGGGACTTCCTTGTCATATAGAAAGCATTCCTTATGGCCCGGCAGGAGCAGGCAGATTTCTCCGGGACCTTGCGTCCAGCGCTCCTGGTCAACCTGTATGGATACACTGCCGCTATACACATAGTGAAGTTGCAGGTTTTCCTGCCAGCGAGTCAGTGTCCCGCCCGGCGGATACGTGTAATCACCGACGCGGTATAACAGTGGTCTTGGGACGATATTCATGGGTTATTTATCTCCCGGTGTTCATATCAGTTGGAAATCAGGATGATAGCGCTCGCAGGGGGTGTCAATTGTTTTACGGTCTTCCATTTATGGGGATATGCTTTTTATGTCAATTTAAGTAGGTAAATTGGGCAATCCCATGCATGGATAAAAAGTTAAAATAAAAATATCATGCTTATCTGTAAAGTGAGTGTGCGCAATTGGCGGTTGTGTAAATAAGGAAACAGGAGGAACGGTGAAAACGAAAAGAATAATAGCAATGACGATGGCGATGGTCATGTCCCTCGCGGTGCAGGCAGCGAACCTTTGGGATGGCGGCGGCGCCAATGACAACTGGAACACGGGAGCCAACTGGGACGACAACGCCGTGCCGACCTTTCCCGTAGGACTTTCCTTCGGGGGCGCAACGCGCCTGACCCCCAGCAACGACCTTTCGTCGTTAACGGTGAATGGAATCACTTTCAACAACGGGGCTGGGGCGTTTGTGATCGGCGGCAACGCGATCACACTGGGCGGCAACATCGTGAACAATGATGCAGATATCCAAACCATCAATCTCGACATGACGATGGATGCCACACGCACCGTGACCACAACGACCGGGAACATTGTGCTCGGTGGCAACATTGATGGAGTCGGCGGATTGACCATGACCGGCACGAAGACCCTGACCCTTTCCGGGAGCAACAGCTTCAGCGGTCCGGTCACCCTGACCGGCGGCACGCTCAACACAGGCAGCGACACCGCATTCGGCACCGGGCAGGTAACGTTTAATGGAGGAAAGTGGGGTGCTGCCAACAACGTGGTCATCACAAACAACATTGCTTTCAACAACAACATGACCGGAAATTCGCTCGGCAGGACCACGGAATTCACGGGTCAATTCACCGGCACAGGAAGCCTCTTCATCAACGGATTCGCCGCAGGCGTCGTGAAGCTCTCTGGCGATAATTCGGGCTGGAGCGGAAACTGGAATTTCCAGGGCGAAAACAAGCTGCAACTGAACCACACCAACGCCCTCGGAACGGGGACGGATATCATATTCGATAACGTAACGGCTGCCGACAAGTCCCGCGGCGTATTGGAATCGCAGGTAGTCCTGACGGGGGTGGATGCCCTTACGCAGAATATTAGCTTGGGCGTTAACAGTTATTCCAACAACACGGCCACCATCCAGACCACCGCGAACATGGAACAGACCGGGGTGATCAGCGGGGAAGCCGGAACCCGTCTCATCAAGACCGGTGCTGGCAAGCTTTTTCTCGACGGGGCCAACACCTATGCTGGCGGAACGCTTGTTTCCTCGGGGATTGTCATTGCCAACACCAATACAGCCTTCGGTACCGGGGATGTGGAGTTTAATGGCGGCCAGTGGAATTCCGGGGCCGGCTCGGTCATTGCAAACAACATTATCCTCAGCAGCACCGCGGTCGGGAATGCCCTCAGTGCTCCGACGGAATTCACGGGTCAGTTCTCTGGATCGGGCGACTTCAAAATCAACGGGTTCGCCTCCGGGATCGTGAAACTCTCCGGCGACAATTCGGGATGGAGCGGCAACTGGGTATTCACCGGACGGAATAAACTGCAGCTGAACCACGTCAATGCGCTCGGCACGGGCACGACGGTCACATTTAATAAACCGGGTACGGCGGGCTATTCCCGGGGCGTATTGGAGTCGCTGGTTGATCTGACGGGGTCGAATGCCCTTGTGCAGGACATCAATCTGGGTCTCGACAGCGGCTTGACTGGAAATGCAGCCACCATTACGACCACTGCAAATTTGGACCTGGCCGGGGTTGTTAGCGGTGCCGAGTCGGCTAAACTCATCAAAAACGGGGTAGCTACGCTGACCTTTGATCAGGCGAACACCTATGCCGGCGGCACAGAGGTCCAGGCCGGTACGCTGGTCGGAAATGCAGACGGTGCGTTTGGCACTAACGACATATCGGTGGCGAACGGCGCGACATTGGTGATGCAGGGCGGTACGTCGAACGACTATATAGGCGACTTGGCCGATCTGGTGTTGGGAACCAACGCCAGCCTGACGCTTAACTTCACCGGAACGGACTCCATCAACAGCCTTTCGCTGGATGGTGGAACCACCACGGTCTCGGATGGCACCTACACCGCAGCGGCCCTGAGCGGCCTCGGAACCGGAACCTACACGGGCACGGGTTCGCTTGCCGTGGGAGCGGGTGGCAGCGCATACGACACGTGGGCGGGCGGATGGGGAGTTGCTCTGGGCACTTCAACCGACGACTACGACAACGATGGCCTGCTCAACATCTACGAATATGGCCTTGGTGGCGACCCGACCAATTCCACCGACCAGGGAACCTCCCCGGTCTTCGGAATGCAGAATGTCGGTGGAACGAACTATTTCGGTTATATTCATCCGCAACTGAAAGCCGTGGATAGCGGCATCAGCTACAAGCTGGCGCTCACGACCGACCTTGTAAATACGGGTTGGACGACCAACTCCGGCTATGTGGTTTTGGGAACCAATGTGCCGGTTTCTGGCGAGTTTGACTTCGTCACCAACGTGACCACCACGGTGGAAGGAAAGAAGTTCATCAAGCTGATTATTGAATAGTTGTAAGCACAGACCATACATGAATCCGAAAGCCTGCCTTCTGGTAGGCTTTCGTTTGCGGAGACCTGTTAAGACTCATGACCAAAGACCGATGCTTATGTTGGCAAGTGCAATTTCTATGCAGGGTTAATTGACGAGGAATTTCGCCATGAAGAAATATATGTCCAAACCATGGATGGTTCTGCTGCTGGTTCTGCTTTCGACGACGGTCCGGGCGCAGGTCGATGTGTCGCCTTTTCTCGAAAATTCAAGGGTGTTTAATCCGACCGATATTTATTTAAATTACGCAAACTCGGCCATTCTGGATCACAACTTCTTCAGCGGACCGTCCTCCACCAATCGGATCGGAATCGATATCCAGCCCACCAGCGGCTACATAAGCATTCTCGGAAACCAGTTTGATGTGGAAGGCGTGGCGATCAGCGACAACTCGTCCTATCCAGTATTCATAAGAAACAATGTGTATGGAGGGTTTCTTTAGGACCGTGGCTACGACCGGCTTTACATTTAGAGAGGAACATACAATTGGTGAATGCAATGTTAACAACTTCAAGACAGCCTGGGCGGCGATATGCATTTCCCACCTCTCAGCGGTCGCTGCTGAAACCAACCGGTGAACCGGGAGGCTGCGCCAGAAGGTGTGTGCGTACGGTTACTTGTACGTGCTTCGCTAGGTTGCCTTTTTACGCCATTCACACTTGGAATCAGTATATTTTCCGGATTTTACCACACAAAAGACTGGTTATAATGCCGCTTTGGTTCAGTTGTGGAAAGGGGGCTGCCATAGAATACTACGGGCTATTGGCACAGCCATTTCATCAATCGACACTTTTGGAGAAAAAACAAAATCATGGCGCGGGACCATGAGATACAGTAATTATTTGTGGGAGCGATGGTTATGTATGCGAATGTGGATTTTATGGCTGACGGTAAAGTGGATTCTTGTGGCTGTTGCGAACGAATAGTGAAGGCTGAAACCACTTTACATTAAAACACTAAACGGATAGTCATTCGCACGATTATTAACCGCAGGTTTTTTTCAATTGGGTCATTTGCGGCGGGGAAAAAGTTTTATTGCACGGGTTCAATTTATCCAGACGTCGCGGGCAGGGGTGCAAGCGGTCTGGTTTAACAGGGTGAAGGGTTTGGGAAAATGATTCGTATTGATGCGATGTCGGCTAGTCCGGAGCATATTGTTGCCGATAGCCATTATTATTGGCGGGGTTCTTTTTCATTGCCGACATCCTGTCGGGCGACGCTTAAGATTCTTGCCACCAGCTGTTTCGAGGCATGGCTGGACGGGACGAGGCTCACAGAAGGGCCGGCGCGTTTTGACAAGGCCTATCCGGAATATGAAATGTTTGAACTGGATATGGGGGAGGGCGAACATATCCTTTCAATGCATGTGCATTACGAGGGCGTTGAAACACGATTGCTGCAGCAGGACATGCCGTTGTTTGTTTTCGCCTCGGTCGATGCTGCCGACGGGCCGGTCGATGTGGAATGGTGTTATCTGCCTTTGGAGGCCTATCGGAAAACGGGACGCCGCATTGATTGCGTTCTTGGCTGGGTAGAGTGGTGCCAGACGGGGAAGCTTCCACACGGGTGGCGGAGTTCTGGATTTGACAGTTCTAGCTGGTTTAAAGCGGTTTGTGCTCCATTGACTGTGCAAGGATTCAATCCGGTTGACATGGGTCGGATACGCCACATCCGGATGGTTCCCCGGTTGCTTGCCGAAGGAAAGCTCGTCAATATGAGCATGTTCACGCACGACCCGACCGCCGCGTTTACCTCAAGGCATTTGCATGACCATGAACTGCCGGCGCAAGGACTTTGGTTTCGATTTGATTTGGGCAAGGTTCGTCTGGGAAGACTGGAGATTTCGCTGGATGCTCCGCACGGAACGATTGTCCAAACAGCCTATGCCGAGTTTTTAAACAACGGGCGGGTCAGCCCGTACATCAGTTCTAGCGGGGGCGATTTGAGCACCTGCAACCTGGATCATTTTGTGTTGCTAGGTGGAATGCAAACCGTGAGGCCGTTGCATCCCAAAGGCGCGCGCTTTTTAGAGGTCCATGTCATTGGCGATCCCGATGCGATCAAGGATGTCGATGTGGTTTTCGAGGAACGTGCTTATTATGGGGAACAAGTCGAGGGAGCATTTTCCTGCAGTGACGGGTTGCTTGACCGGATATGGAACGTAGGCGTCGAAACCCTGCGCAGTTGCTCGGAAGATGCCATTACGGATAATCCGACCCGTGAGCGTGGACAGTGGCTGGGCGATGCCGTCGGGGCAGGAATGGATATTCTGGCCGTAAGCTATGCCGACATGCGTCCCTTGAGGCGCGGGTTGCTGCAGGCGGCACAATGCGCGGGGGGCGATGGAATGATTCCGGCCATTTTCCCGGGAACCAGAGCCTTTCTTCCATCGTTCGCGGTTCAGTGGGTCCATGCGATTCCCCACTATTTTGAAATCACCGGCGATAGGGAGACGCTGGCGGCCGTATATCCAGCAGCCGTCGAGAATCTTCGTTGTTTCGATAACGACCTGTCGGTCGACGGACTTTGCATGAATCCGAGCCGATGGAATTTTATCGACTGGGGATATCGCGGATCCTCGACCGGTTTCCGGGATGAGAAGGAAAACTATGTGGAAATGGATCCGTCGCTCAGCTTGTTCTATTTGAAAGCCCTGCAAGCCCTCGTCCGGTGGGCAACCTTGCTGGGGAAGACGGATGATGCTGCGCAGTGGGCGCGCGAAGAAGAGGGTTTTCGTGGTAAAATGCGGAGATTCCTTAAACGAGTGGATGGAGATCCCTCCGACTGGGAAAAGATTGGCTACCACTCTGCTGCACTGGCGTTGGGGAGCGGACTTTTGGATCGGGAAGATAGTCGCGCGGCATGCGTGGAATATATCAAGAACCACATCCTTTCCTGCTTCCCCAATTCCAGTACGGCACCGAGGTTGTATGATCCGACGGTGGAAGAGTCCCAGCTCATTACGCCCTTCTTTGCGCATCATGTTTTTCCGGCATTGATCGAGGCCGGGGAGATGGAATTTGTGCTTGAACAATTCCGCATTTGCTGGGGTTGGGCCCTTGAAGAGGGATTGACGACGTGGCCAGAAGTTTTCGACAAACGTTGGAGCCATTGCCACCAGTGGTCTGGTTGCCCAACATGGATTCTTTCGCGTTATGTGCTGGGATTGCATCCACGCTTTGATCTAGGGGAAAACCATTACATGCTGCAACTGGAGACAGGCGGGCTTGATTCGGCCGAGGGAACGATTCCGGTTGCGTATGGCAGCGATACGATTTCCATCTCCTGGAATAGGACGGCAGAAGGAATCCATTATCGATTCAAGACATCGAAACCGATTTGGTTGCATGTTCCGAACAAGGAAGGTGCCGTAAGGGTGGTTGCCAAATACCAGGCAATGCTGGTGGACGAACATAGTCCAGAACTCTGTTGTGCCGGAGTGTAGGGCATGGCCAGTTGTTTGACGCCGCAACCAGCGTTCAGTTCTGAAGTTGTTTTTTGCGATGGTCGGTGGCGGTATAGCCAACTTCGCGCGCAAAGGCCCGGCAGAAGGATACCACGCCCGAAAATCCGCAAGCAGGCGCGATTTCGTTGATGCTCATCTCGGTTTCTTCGAGAAGACTTTTCGCCTTGTTGATACGGCAACGGGTGATTTCCTTGGCAATCGAGCAGCCGATGGCATGGTCGAATTCTTGGTAGACCAATGAACGTGACATGCCGGTTTGTTTAATAATGGTTTCAACATTAATCGGCTCGTCAAAGTGATCCCAAATGAACCGAATGGCTTTCGCGATGGTAGGGTTTTCAATCGCCGTGATATCGGTTGATCGGCGCAGTACGACGCCCTTTGGCCTGATCAAGGTAGGTTTCTTCGGGGCTTTTTTACCTTGTATGATATCATCCAACAGTTGGGCCGACGCATACCCAAGCGTATGCAGGTCGCTGTCGACACTTGAAAGAGGAATCGGTGCAAAGTCGCAGATCAACGGATTGTTGTCGGCTCCAAGCACGGCGACTTCTTCGGGGATGGAGATGCCGGCATCGATGCATGCGTAAAGAATCAAGATAGCGGAATCGTCGTTTTGCGCCATAATCGCGAGCGGCTTCGGGGCTGCTTCGATTTGCGTGACCAACCAGTCGCGCACATCCCGGTAGGAACGGGTTCTCGTGCGCGATTTATTCTTCCATTTCTGAAGTCGATAGTACTTTCCGCTGTTTTTCAGTGCAGCTTCGAATCCAGCGTACCGCTCCTTTTCCAAGGCGCCATTGTCCAAAAAGACAAAAGCAAAGTTGCGGAAGTTCCGCTCTAGAAAGTGCTCCGCACCCATTGCTCCGGTTTTTGCGTGGTCGCCGAGCAGGATAGGGTGGTGTTCTTGCAGGGCATAGCCGATCCCTACGGTGGGCAAGTTGAGCGCTTCGATATAGGGCAGGTATTTTGAGTTGGTTTCGTTCAGCAAGGTGATGACGCCATTTCCTTCCCAATGTTCCGGCATGGTGTTCATGCGGGCCATGCTGGAGTCAAGGACCCAGCCTGCTTCCTTGGCGTACTGGGCGATTCCCTCGTGGATTTTCGGGTCGTACCATTCTAGCGCCATCAATACGCGTGGTCGTGCAGAAAACGCGCAGTTTGCATTTCGTTTGGTAGGTTCGCGGTCGTTCATAGCCGTATCCTTTTTCATTTAAAACCGATAGAACGCTACGCGTCATCACATATCAGTGCAATTAAATTAACAATTTGTTTGTTTTGGTGGGCGCAATATTACGGCTCTTCCGTGTCTTTGAGGGAGGGTCGTGTTTGATCAAGTAGGTGCTATTGACACCGGAAGATGACGATCTCGGATTGGCCCTTATTGCTAGTGATGGTGTATTCGTCAGGTGGAATTGAAAAGTTGGTGCATGTAACCAGATTTTCATAGATGCCTTTGCCGTGGAACCACGAGGGGGTGATTGCCAGGTAGTCGATGATGCCGCTGTTTTCTGGTCTAATCCTGTTGAAGGTGATATCAGCGCAATTGAGCCCCATAAGGTCAATGGTTCTTCGATGGCTAAAATAGCGCGTGGCACCAGCGTCGTTCACCCCGATCACGGCGGCTTTATCCGTGTTCTGTGCAAGCCATTTACCCGCCTGTACCGTGACGAGGTCGATGGATCGGCAGTCCGAAGCCAAGCGGCTGCGCCAAGCAGCGAACGATCCGACGAAGTGGGGCAGGGAGAGCAACAGCGCGAGAGCAACCGCGGCTTTGGGTTTCCAATTATTGAAGCTGGTTAAGGCAATCACCATGCCGATGGCGGCGGCCCATGTGATCATGATGGTGGCCGGGTCGGTCCAGTGGAGCCAATAGTAGCCTGCCAATAGAAACTTGCGGGAAAACAGAACGCCGAACAGGAAGACAAGGGGGGTGGCAAGAAGTAGTAGAACTGATCCAGTGTTCTTGAGCCGGTAAAGCAGAAAGCAGGCGGTAAGCACGATCAGGGGGGCAAGCACGCACGAGGGAAGCGGGCCGTTGAGTCCAAGCAGTTTCCACGCATTGGAGAATTGTTCGGCTCCAACTGCGATCGAGGTTGATTTCATGTAGAACGTGGTGGGGAGCCAATGCCCATTTGCATGGTGGCAATACAGGCTCCATGCCCCAGCATGGGAACCGGTAGAACCAGTAGTGACCATAGCTGTCTCGGCTGTATTCTTTTACCGTGAACTGACAGGAACGCCGCCAAGACGAAAAGCGGTAGGGTCACGAGCGACTCAGGGCGGGTGGTAGGCAACAGGCTGGCGAGGCATGCCGCGAGCCATATGCGGTTTTTGAGCAGGTTGTGGACAGCGCCTAGCCACAAGGCAAGCAGTAGGCATGTTTCCATTCCTGAGAGGGCCGAGAACGCCAATCTCGGATCCAATGCCAACACGGTCGCCGAGAGCACACCTGCTATTTCGGAGCCTCCCAGTTTGCGCCCGATTGTTTTGGCCATGCCCACGGAAACAAGAGCCAGCACTGTGCCGACGAGTTTGACCGCAAGTACTACCGCATCGGTTCCGAGTGGTTCCAGCCAGTGTGCCGGTGCAGTGACAATGCTCCAGAGCGGGCTGGGGTCGATCCAGCCTCCTGTTGGCCGGGGTTGTAGGCGAAACCATGTCCAAATGCGAAAGCACGCGAGTAGACCCGGTGTATCCAGGCATCGTCGAGCGGGAAGTCCAGCAGGCTGAATGGGTTGGCTGCGAAGAACAGGATATAACAAATGAACAGAAAGAAGGGGAGCCGATCCAGCCATCGCATAGGGGATGTCTTGTTGTCGGCGGGGAAGTTCATGCTCATTGATAGAACCAGTAGGCAAACGAGATGTGGTCCCCGACTATTTCAATGCGGGGTTGCTCTGTTTTTACAAATTCCGCCGGAACGTCCAAGGCTACCTCGCTGAAGCCCTCACGCCCGATGTCCAGCGGCGGGCACGGCACCTCCTGCCCATCGACAAACAGGCGCAGTTCCATGCTATCATTCATTTCAAGGTTGTTGATTTTGGATGCTTGTCGGCCAAAATAGGTTTCCCCATCGACCTTTCTGGAAGTGCGTAGCACAATCTTGAGGGGTTTGTCGGCTTGCGCGTGGTGTATCGAAAACAGTTCACTTCCCATGACGATGCGTCCAACATCGGAGTAGTCGTTCGTTCCAAGCTTGTCGGTGAGGATGATCAGAGGAAGCAGGGTGTTTTTGAAACGAAGTCGATCCGAGTAGTCGTGGGCTATTTCATCGGGTTGGTAGCCAACATCCATGCGGTCAATCAAGGCGGATTCGCCAAGGGTTGATTGCAACAGTGCCGGAAGGTCTCCTGCATCCAGCGTATTCCATTTGGCACCATACACGCACAGGACATGGGCTGTCGTTACAGCGCTGTCCGTGTCTTGCAACTTTAAATCGCCAATGAACGGGTTGGCCCATTTCTCCTTTTCACGGTCGCCGCTAAGCATCAGCCAGTTTTCAAACCTAAGATTGGGGTGGTGCTTTAGGATGTCGACAATGCACAACGGATGGGTATCAAAGTGCGGTTGGGAAAATTCGGGAGAAGTGATTCCGTAAAGGTTGAGCAGTCGGTACTCCGGAAGATAATATTGCTCCCCAGCGCCCATCATGGAACCAAACTGTTCGTTTGTTGGGATGGTTTTTCTGATTTGATCGCAGAAGTTCTCGTCTTTTTCCAAATAACTTCCGGATGAGTAGGCATAGGCATAGAAATACGCGGTGGACATGAATTGGAATGCGCAGAGCAGGCCGATGAGAACCGGCTTGAATCGTTTGGCATCGACTCGTTTGGAAAGCTCATCGATCCCGATCAGCATATAGATCATCCAGATGGGCATGATCCATCCGAGGTAGCGGTCGTTCGACAGGCCCTGCCATTGGCTGGAGGCAACCGTGGCGATGATTGCTCCTGTGCCGAGCGCCAGCCAGATTTCGCACAGCTGGAACCGTTTGTCTTGGCGTGGATGCAGCAGGATTCCGCAGAGACTTAGCACGCCTCCAAGAATGGGAAAGACGAAAAACTGTCGCGATTCGGTGGAAAGTCCAAAAAATACACCTTTGATCATGGCTCCAGCATCAAACAAGGTATGTTCGAGCGCGCCAAAAAAAGGATATACATTGAAATAACCTTTGTTCACTACAGACATGAATTGAGCATGTCCGGTCATTCGGTAGTTGATGTATAATGTGAGGGCAAAGGCCGTGGAGCCTGCCAATCCCGCCAGGAGGAAAAATCGACCCTGCGGGGATGATCCCTGTGCATTTGAATTTTTCCGGTTAAGCATGATGGCACCTGCCCCGCACAGGAAAAACGCCACGGAAAAAATGAAACCTTCGGGTCGGGTCAATCCGCACAAGACTGCAAAAAGCGTGACTAACCCATAACGATTATAAAACAAGGAAGCCACCATGGCCAATGCTAGAAATGTGTATAGGCCTATGTCGGTTTGGCCGAAAACGGCCGACAGGGTGTGTCCGCTGATCACGGAGAGAAACAATGCGCTCGGCACCATGCGGGGGCACATTTTCAAGACAATCAACCATACGCAAACGATGATGCTTAGGAAAAAAAGGCTGTTGAGAATGAAAATGGCTGTAAAAAAGGCATCCCCATTAGCGCCAAGCATGTAGATTCCCGTCAGAATGAATGGATAGAGATGGGTGGTGCTTCCGGTCGATGGAGCGTCTCCAGGGGAATAGACGTATGGATGGCCTGCGGCCATGTTGCGGGCATATTGCATGTACAGTACCTGATCGGCCTCTACGATGCCGAGATGCCCGTCGGTGGTAGAGGCCGACAACGTGACATAAACCGATGTGATCACGAGCACGGCGAGACACAGTGCAACGACGAGATATTCAACTGGTTTTTTCATAGGAGCAGAGTAGTTGCTAAGCGAGTGCGACTGCAATCGTAAAAAAAAACGGGATTTCCGTTTCCGGAAATCCCGTTTGTCATCCGAAATGCACAGCGATTAGTACATATCACCTAGAGAAACTTCGGTGCCAACCGTGGCGGTCGGGTTCTTGCAGGTCAGCGAGCCACAACAGCCAGGCTAGCAGTGCCGCCCTTGATATAATCGGCATACACAGTCGGGGCAC
>JAIPJC010000077.1 GCA_021734345.1 Kiritimatiellales bacterium
ATTCAGCCATTCGAAATCCACGGAACCGATCAAGGTGTCGGAGGACTTCGCCACGGTGGTCGAGCGCTCGTTGCATTTCAGCCAGATCACCGATGGCGCATTCGACCCCACGCTGGAGCCCCTGCTCGATCTCTGGGGATTCGGCAGCGGCGGCAAGGGGCTCCAAGTTCCCACCGACGCCGAAATCGCCCAGGCCAAGGCCAAAACGGGATGGCGCAAGATCAAGGTGATCCAGCCCGACCATCTGCAGAAGAGCGATCCCGACGTGTCGTTGGCGCTGGGTGCCATTGCCAAAGGCTATGGCGTCGATGCCGTTGGCCGTATTCTGGATGCAAACGGCTGTCGCAACTGGTTTGTGGAGATCGGCGGCGAGGTGGTGGTCAAGGGATTGAACCCCGACGGCGTCCCGTGGAAGGTCGGCATCCAGTATCCAACCACCAATCCGCTGGATGAACGGGTGCACGGAGTCCTCCACATGACGCACGGAGCCGTGGCCACATCGGGAAACTACCGCAATTTCAACGATGTAGACGGAACGCTCTACACCCACATTCTCGATCCGTGCACGGGACGCACGGTTCTGGCCAAAGCCTCCAGCGTGTCTGTGTATGCATCGAACTGCATGGATGCCGACGGCATTGCCACCGCCCTCTTTGTCATGGGACCGGAAAAAGGGATTGAATGGGTCGAACAGCAACCGGGAATCGAAACCATGTTTCTGGTTTGCGAGGACAACGGGGAAATCGTTGAGAAATCGAGTTCGGGCTTCGTGGAAGCCACCGGTTGCAAGCTGAATGATCGGTAAGAGCCGTATTCATTCCCTAGGCGCTCCGGTGGATATTCTGGGACATTTTCGCTGAAAGGAGATATCACATGAAAGATTTATGGCATGGCTTCACCCGGTTTATCCGCAGCCTCCATCCCATCCGCCTGGTGACACTCGGATATCTGTCGTACGTACTTGCGGGATGGATCCTGCTGTCCCTTCCATTTACCCACACCGCGAAAAACCTACATGGAATAGATGCCCTTTTCACGGCGGCTTCCGCCATGTCCACGACCGGGCTTGTCACGGTCAGCACGGGCAACGACTACAATCTGGTTGGCCAGATCATCATTCTTGTTCTCATCCAGCTGGGCGGCATTGGCTACATGACGTTCGGCTCCTTCGTGATGCTTTCACGGAGCGGCACCTTGTCCGAACGGCGGCAACAGATCGGCACCACGGTATTCAGCATGCCGGCGGGTTTCCAAATCGACAAGTTCATCAAAAGCGTCATCGTCTTCAGCGTATTGACGGAAGTTCTCGGCGCTGTTGCTCTCTATTCTTCATTCTTGCGCCTGAATATGCCCCATCCCCTGTGGTCGGCAATCTTCCATAGCATATCCGCATTCTGCACGGCAGGCTTCAGCCTTTATGACTCCAGCTTCATGGAGCTTCGCAACAATGTGGAAGTCAATGCCATCCTGGGTATCCTGAGTTATCTCGGTGCCATGGGGTTCATCGTCTTTGTCGACGTGTGGCGGCGGATCACGGGAAAGGTTTCGGCGCTTACCCTTACGACCCGCATCATCATCGTCACCACCACGTGGATCAGCGTCGTGGGTACGTTGCTGTTCTTTATCTGCGAACCTTCGATCCAGGAACTGCCGGCCCCGCAACGCCTCCTCGCGGCACTCTTCCAGGTCATGACGTCGATCACCACCGTCGGATTCAATACCATTGACACAGGGGGATTATCCCCCGCATCGCTTTTCCTGATTATCATGCTCATGGTCATCGGAGCATCGCCGGCAGGCACGGGCGGCGGACTTAAAACGACGACCTTCACCGCGCTCTTCGGTGCAATCCGAGGGGTGTTGAAGGGCAAAACCGATGTTACCTTCTGGGGACGAACAATCCCCATGGAGCGGGTACGGCAGGCCATGGCCACGCTTGGATTCTACGCATCAGCCCTGATCGTTGGATGCTATCTTTTGGCACTAACAGAGAAATTCGCTTTTGAAAAACTGATGTTCGAAGCCGCGTCCGCGCTCGGGACAGTCGGACTAAGCACCGGCATTACGCCGGATCTCTCCCCGCTCGGCAAACTCATCATAACCGGACTTATGTTCCTTGGACGTCTTGGACCATTGGCATTCGGCATGGCACTTTTTCTCCCTTCAGAAGCGGCGAAGAAAAACCCGACCGCAGAACCCGATGATATCGCACTTTAGATCGGGTCGCGTTTCCAAGTCGTTTTACTGCTGGCATTCACATCCGGCGGGGGTGATTTCCAAATGGTAAACGGGATAATCGAGTTCCTTCAATTCGGCGAACCCAATGCCAACGGCGCAGTCGCCGAGTCCCGATCCGGAAATTTTTGCACCGAAAATATCCGGAGCCTTCTGCAACGCGGAAACGATCTCCTGTAGCTCGGGGGTGTTCACGCCCATCTCGTCCATCAACTGCTGGTTGCGGTTGAGGATCTTCCCAAAGGCAGGCAAGTCGTGGTTTTGAAGATGGGTGATCGCTTCGCCGACGCTGGCGTCGATTTCGGAATAGATGCGGTCATACTTTTCCCGGTTCACGGCGCGCAACTGCTCAACGGTCAGGATTACTTCGGGCGTCGGCGTTTTGTAGCCGCAATAGACGGCCGTCAGCGGAATGGAAACTTCCACAGGGTGGAACTCCGGCGCGGTGCTGTAGCCGACGATGCCGCCAAACACGCTGGCGGCCAGATCGGCGCCCGATCCCCGCCCGCCCTGCACCGTATGCACGGTTTCCAAGGATTGGGAAAAAAGCTCTTCCCGCGCTGGCTCCACGCCGCGAATCCACTTCATCAAGGCGGCGTGCGTGGCGACCGTCACGGCGGCCGATGAACCGAAGCCGATATCGGCGGAAAATTCCGAGTCGATTTTTAGATCGAAGCCGGAGGGAATTGTTGCGAGGTGCTGTCGAATGGCCTGGATCACAAAACGCAATGAAGGATGGTCTACCAGCTCGTCCAGTGGGCTTTCATAGGTTCCGAGCTCCGAAAAAATCTGTACATAATCTTCCTGGGACGGGATAAGCCGGACAGTGATGCGGCGGTTGATGGCACAGACGAGCGCGCGGTGGCCATGGAGTACGGCATGTTCGCCCAACAGCATCAGACTGCCGGGCGCGGAGACGGTAACAGGTAACGATAATTCAGTTTTTTCACCCATTAGGGGTCAGTCCTTTGATGTTAGTGTTTTCTTTAGCTCGACCAAAACACCACTGCCCGCCCGTTTCACATTTCCGACAAACGCCGAAACGTTGCAGGAGTGCCCGCAATGCAGTTGTTCCGTTATCCACTGGTTTCCCACAATCGTGCGAGATCGGAGATACCACGCCAGCGCCTGCTTTTCCGGGGCGTTCTTCCGCATATCTTTCAATGCGGCAGTCTCCACCTCCAAAAGCCCCAACCCCTCGTCCAACAATCGGAGCGCCTCAACCTCATCATGCAAACGCGCCTCTTCGCCACTGAACGACTCCCTTTTCCCGCTCCCACCAATGACCCCGTCCAGCCGTTCCATCATTTCAGTGCGAAATGGATCTCCGCCAAAGCACCATCCCCGTCGAATATTCGCCCATCGCGCATCCACCTCATGGGGCGCATCGCTGCATGCGATCTCCAGCACTCGCTTCTGCATCACCCGACGGAAGGCTTCGCGGCCATTCCGATCATCCGAAAGCCCCAGCGCGCCAAGCATACGGTCGACCACCAGCCAATCCGGCCGTCGGGAAGGTTTGAAATAGAACGGATAGCTGCTCCACCGGTAGTCAGCCAGATTCCCCTCCTTGAGATCAAACAGCGAGGCACGCGCCGGATTCAGGTGGATATAGCTGCCCGTCGTAGAGAAATATTCGCCCTCCGAGCCATCCACCACAAGCGCCTTGTACCGCCCCTGCAGCAGATGTCCCCACTGCTTGTGACGGAAATTAAACCGCTGCGTATACGTCCCCTGCAGCCACTTCATGCCCGACACCAGGTTCGCTTCGGGCGTCTCCAGCAAAAGGTGGTAATGGTTCCCCATCAAAACAAAGGCATGCACCAGCCAACCGGTTTTGGTGCATGCCTCGTCCAGCGTATCGATGAAAGTCTCGCAATCCTTGTCATCCAGAAAAACCGCTTCCCCGCGATTCCCCCGGCTCATGACATGATAGATCGCTCCCGGATACTCTATGCGTGGCTTCCTTGGCATGGGGAAAAGCTAAACAAAAACCGCCCGCGCATCAAACACAAAGATCAAAGGACTGACCCCTTTCCTGGGGAAAAGCTAAACAAAAACCGCCCGCGCATCAAACACAAAGATCAAAGGACTGACCCCTTTCCCGGGTGACCTGCGCGGGACATAGACGTGTGGCACGATAGATTGAACGTTCAAAGTGAGCCGCTTGGGAATCAAACATTGCCTGACTCAACGGGCGTTGTCCAAGTAGGCTCCACTTTCTGGTTCGCAATTTATTGTTTGTTTTAATCGGTCGATACTCTCTCGGGAAAAATGGAATCCTGTGCAACGGATTTTGTGTTTTGCATCATCAAAAATTTGAATCCCAAATAGGATTGGTTTGCAACCTACTGATTTCAGTGCGACATGTGATTTATTTTGGGAAATAGTGTAATTTTGAATCGATATTTTCCTGCGTTTGTAACCAAGAAGACCTCCAATAAAACCACCTATGATTGCGATAGGTGGAAAAATAATAAGTGATAGCTTCAGATACTGATATTTCTCTCCGAACAACTGAGCCACCAAACACTGGCCTGAAATATACATGATCACGTAAGTAATGCTGTACAGCATACCGCTTAGGCCACTTCGAATTTTATTTGGACTTATTGTTTCCATGTTTACATGTGCGAACGTCTGAAAGGAGCCTCGTGAAGTGTGCTTCATCTGGGCGACGGGCGTCATCACGTAGGCTCGCTTGACTTGTTGGCAATGTTATTTATTTCGGCGTCTAGATTCGTTCCGCAAAATGGACAAAACTTTATTTCATCACGCAGGTATACTGAGTAGTAGGAAAAGGTCGAGAGATTTCCAATTTTGTTGTCACACTGCGAGCATCTCATTTTGTTTGAGAAAATATGGCTCGCGACAAAAACGGGGATTGAGAAAAGGATCAAACAAATAAGATATGTATCGCCGGATACTTGTTTGCCTCGCAAATAACCAAGAATCCCAGCATATAGAACTGTTAAGGCTCCCAATAATGGGGATCGAATACGCAACCACTTGTCTATCTTTTTTCGTATTGTCATTTTATATCCGTTGCCAACGATGGCATAAGTGGAAAACTTTCCGTCATATCACCCTATGGGCTGGACTTATTTTCCACATATGACCGCATTAAAGGGGTAAACATGGAAAATGCACCGTTTTGCTTTCCACATATGACCCCAGGTTTCGTTTCTTTCCACATATGACCGCAATAAAGGGGCAAACATGGAAAATGACTTTTAACACCTCTCGTATCTATCGCACTTATGCAGCTTGAAAGCATGCCTCCACCTCATCAAATCCAACCTCCACCAAGTCTCGTCCAACTCAAACGATTCGGGTGCCGAGCGGGTCGCCGCGGACGGGTGAGACGGTGTAGCCGTGTTTTTGGCATAGCTCGGTGGGCGGCACGTCGGCGAAGACGAGGACGACGCCGCCTTTGTCGCCGACGACGGAGCCCGCGCCGCAGATCTTGGCGGCGGCGCCCCACTGTTCGATTTCGGCGATAAACTGCTGGACGCGTTGCGGCACTACGCCGATCGCCGCGAGCAGCCGGTTGTTTTCGCGCACGAGCCAGCGAACCTTTTGCGTGTCGTTGGCGCGGATGGCTGCCTCGAACGCTGCCGTGACGGCCTCGAACTCGCTCCAGATTTCGCTATTGCGGAAGTTGCGTTCGACTTCCATGACGCATTCGCCGGTGGTGGCTTCGGGGATGCCGGTCTGCACCATGAACATTTTCATGCGCGGCAGCGACATCGGGGTGGCGACACCCTGCTTGAAGCTGGCGCAACCGCCGTGCAGCGAGATGTAGGAGTCGACGCCACTGGGTTTGCCGTGCTGGAGCTTTTCGGCCTCCATGCTGTATTCGTAGTACCAGTCGGGTTTGAAGTCGACGCGCAGGTAGTGGGCGACGGCGCGGATTTCGCTGAGCACCGTTGCGGCAGACGAACCCATGCCACAACCGACGGGAATGCTGGAGCGCAGCTTGAGGCAGATGCCGGAATCGATATGGCGGTGCAGGCCGTCGAGGGTGTTGACATAGGCGAAGCGGAAGAGGTCGACGGGCATGGTGAGCACTTCGCGGATGCCGATTTCGCCTTGAAGGAATTCGTGGTATTTCTTTTCCACGCGCCGCTTGAGGTCGCGCAACGCCAGGAGCGTGAGGGATTCGCCGCCCTCGCCGCCGGGCAGATCGAAGCTGACTTGGTCGCCGGCCTGCGGGGTTATCTCGAACACCGCGCTGCGGTCGATGGCCATGGCGATGGCTGGCTTGCCGTACACCACGGCATGTTCGCCGCTGAGAATCAATTTTCCTGGAGCAACAGCTTTCATGCGTTATTCAACCAACGACTCGTATTCGCGCTTGTGCTGGCTGATTCCCGAAAACCGGAACGGCCCGGTTTTGTACTGCGGGAAGACATATTCCCCGGCATCGGTCGGCACACCGTAGTTGTAGATATCCTCGTACTGCTGATACGTCAGTTCGGTGCGGTTATCCAGCAAATTCCGGTGTTGATCCGCATAGAGGAATTCGCGGTAGCCGGGCTGGACCACGCCGCTGAAAAACTCGCCGACGCAACCGGAGCCATAGCTGTAGAGCCCGATGCGCTTGCCGGTCAGATCTTCTTCCGCGGTGTCGAGCAACGAAGCCAGTCCGACATACATCGAGGCGGTGTAGCAGTTTCCGGTGATCCGGCTATAGCGCAGGGATTCCTCCAGCAGCGCCAGCATCTCGTCCTTGCCAATCTCCACCTTGAGTTTGCGTGCCAGTTTTTGGTGCGCCTTTTCAGCCATCTTCGTGAACGGGATGTGGTAGCAGAAGCGATCAAAGTCGGCCAGCGTGCGGCCGGTCTGGTCGGCATACTGCTTCCAGGATTCGAGCAGCGCGTGGATGTAGACCATCGTGGAATACTTGCCATCGACCAGCGCCTCGGAGCGGTAGTTCGGCCGCCAAAAATCCATGACGTCCTCGGTGTAGTAGCCGCACTCCGGTTCGATGGCCACGAGGCGCGGATTGGCGGAAACCAGCATGGCGACCGCACCGCAGCCTTGCGTCGCTTCGCCGGGGCTGCCCAGTTCGTAGCGGGCGATATCGGACGAAAGGACCAGCGCCTTCTTTTGCGGGTTGCGCGCCACAAAGCCGATGGCGAGTTGCAACGCGGCGGTTCCGCTGTAGCAGGCTTGCTTGAGTTCCACCGTCCGGCAACGCGGAGACATGTCCAGCAGGCCGTGCACATAGATTCCGGCGGCCTTCGATTGGTCGATGCCCGTTTCGGTGGCGAACAGCAGCAACTCCACGTCGCCGAGCTCGCCATCCCTCATCAACGGATATGCCGCACTGGCGGCGAGCGTGACCACATCTTCGTCCGGAGGCGGAATGCCCATTTTTTCCTGGCCAATGCCTACATAGTATTTGTCGGGATCGACCGAGCGCGCATGGGCAAGGGTCTTGAGATCCACAAAATAATTCGAGGTACAGAAACTGATCCGATCAACGCCAATATTCATCCAGAATCAACCCTTCGTTTTCCTTGATATCGCCCACCTTTCCGGCACCCAGCAGAAACAGCGTGGTGATGAATTCTTTTTTAAAGCTACGGATCACCGCGCGTACCGCATCGGCCGATTCGCGCGCCGGGTTCAGGAACGGCCGCGCCACGCCGCAGAGCGACGCGCCAAGGATGATGCTCTTGGCCATATCGATGCCGCTGCGGATTCCGCCGGATGCAATCAGCTTTACTTCGTGGCGATAGGGCTTCATCAACCGCAACGCCACAGGCGTGGGGATGCCCCAATCGCTGAACAATTCACCCAGCTCCGGGGTGTCGCTGCGCAGGCTTTCGACCTTGCTCCACGAGGTTCCACCGCACCCGGCGACATCGACATATTTAACTCCCGCCGCCAACAGCAGTTCCACGTCTTCCGGAGAAATACCTGCGCCGACCTCCTTGATGACCACCGGTTGCTTCAACGTCTGGACGATCACCGCGATTTTGCTCCGCAGGCTGGAAAAGTCGGTATCGCCTTCGGGCTGCACCGCCTCCTGCAGGGGATTCAAATGCAGGTAAAGCGCATCGGCCTCCAAAATTTTAATGACGGCTTCGCAGTCGGCAAAACCCATGTCGTAGTTCAGCTGCACCGCGCCGAGGTTGCCAAACAGCAAGGTGGTTGGCGCATATTGCCGTAGCTCGAAGCTTTCGCGCGCCGCCGCATCCGACAGGAACACCCGTTGCGAACCCACCGCAAACGCGATGCCTTCGGCCTCGGCCGCCACGGCCAGGTTGCGGTTGATCTTCACCAGCTCCGGATCCGACCCGCCGGTCATCGAGGAAATCAGCAGCGGGAACGACAGGGTCTTGCCCATGAACTTGATGGAGGGATCGATTTGGGAAAGGCTGATTTCCGGCAAAGCCCGGTGGGTCAGATGGATGCGGTCGAAATAGTACTGCCGCCGGTCGATATTGCCAGCTTCCGACACGATATTGATATGATCCAGCTTGCGTTGGTTTATGGGCTTCATAATGCGGCGGACTCTATACCGCCAACCCAACCCGTGGAAACTCAAAAAGGAAGGGAGATCGCGAACCGGGCAGAGATCTTTCGGGCCGGGTTATTTTTTCGGGAGGTCGCCGTCCTTGATCTTCTTGGGCTGGCAGACCTTGTCCTTCTTTTTCACGACCGCGCCGCACTTCTTGCATTCGTAATGCCCGGGTTTCTTTTCGTGCTTCGATTCGCCCTTCTTGCAGCCCATGTCCCGTCTCCGATCATTGGAAATCAAGCTTATCGCCCAGGCAGGTGTCGACCAAGGCGGCGGTTTTCAACCAGCGATGCCCCATGGGAACGGTCTTCGTTTGGCCCGCCACTTCGGCCAGCGGCACGGCGACGCACACCTCGCCCTTGAGTCCGACCATGACGTTGTAGATGCCATCGGCCAGCAGCTCCCCCGCCTTGGTTCCCATGCGCGTGCAGAGCAACCGGTCGGTCGCGGTCGGCGTACCGCCGCGCTGGACATGGCCCAGCGAAGTGAACCGCACCTCGATGCCTGCCGCCTGCTGGATTTCGCGGGCGATCCGGCTTGCCGTGGGTTCTTCGAAGGTGAATTTGTCGTCGTCTTTTTTGGGAGCCGTTGCCTTCTTTTTCTTCTCGGCGTCGGCCTTTGAAATCGCACCTTCGGCCACGGCGATGATCGAGAACCGCTTGTTGTGATGGCGACGTGCCTTCAGGTGGGCGACCACGAAGTCCAGATCGTACGGGATTTCCGGCAGCAGGATTACGTCGGCCCCGCCAGCGATTCCCGCACCGAGCGCCAGCCAGCCGGCCCTGTGGCCCATGATCTCGCACACGATCGCACGGTGGTGGCTGCTGGCCGTCGTATGCAGGCGGTCGATCGCCTCGGTGGCGATGGCCATGGAGGAATCGAAGCCAAAGGTGATGTCCGTTCCGGCTACATCATTGTCGATGGTCTTGGGCAGCGTCAAAACATTCAACCCGGCTTCATGCAGACGCATGGCGTTCTTCTGGGTTCCGTTTCCGCCGAGGCAGACGAGGCAGTCGATATGGTTTTTCCGGGCATTGGCAACCGCGACGGCGGTCATGTCCATGATCTGGCCGCCCATATCCATTTTGTGCGGCTTGTCGCGGCTCGAACCGAGGAAGGTCCCGCCATGGGTAAGGATGCCGCTGACGTCTTTATCTTCCAGGTTCATGATGCGGTTTTCGACCAAGCCGCGGAACCCGTCCTGGATGCCGATCACCTTGGTGCCCTGCCCCAGCGCGGCCTTGGCCACGCCGCGGATCGCCGCGTTCAATCCGGGACAATCCCCGCCTGAAGTCAAAATCCCGATACAACTTGTTTTACTTTTAGCCATGTCCGTACCTTTCGTGTAAGCCACTTCATTAACATCGGGTGCGGGAATGTCCAACCAAAAGAAACCACGACCCCGGAAAGGGCTAGCTTTCCTGTCCGCCTGCGCGATGGGGTTCGAAGCGGGTGCGGCGGTTCTTGGCTGCTTCGGCAATGGCGGCGCAGGCTTGTCCATAAAGCACGTGCTGGCTGCGGAGCTCGGTTTTGCCATCGTGTTCAGTGCGTTTGTAGGATCCGTCGGACTGCAGCTTCCAGCTGCTTTCGTTGTCGTCAAAGTGGATATTGAGGCATTCGATCAACCGGGTCTGGCAGGCGCGGTCTTCGACCGGAATCATCAGCTCCAGCCGCTTGTCGAGATTGCGCGGCATCCAGTCTGCGCTGGAAATGAAAACCTTCGGCTTGCCGCCGTGGTGGAAGTAGAGGATGCGGGCGTGTTCGAGGAAACGGTCGACGATGCTCGTCACCACAATGTTTTCACTAAGCCCCTTGACGCCCGGCCGGAGGCAGCAGATGCCGCGGACATTCAGCTGGATCTTGACCCCGGCTTGCGAGGCTTCGTAGAGCTTGTTGATCAGCGCGATGTCCACCAGCGCATTGAACTTGGCCATGACCTGCGCCTTCTTGTCCTTGCGCGCCCGTTCGATTTCGATATCGAGCAGTTCCATCAGGCGGTCGCGCATGTTGATGGGCGCCATGCTGACCAGATTGAACTCCTGCGGTTGGGAATAGCCGCACAAGGCATTGAAGAAGGCCGAAGCGTCGGCACCGAGTTCGCCGTTGCAGGTCAGGTAGCTGATATCGGCGTACAGCTTGGCGGTCGATTCGTTGTAGTTCCCCGTGCCGAAGTGGCAATAGCGCACAATGCCGGAAGACTCGCGCCGCACGACGAGACAGATCTTCGCGTGGGTCTTGTAGCCCTTCACGCCGTAGATCACCTGTGCGCCGCTCTGCTCCAGCTCGATCGCCCAGCCCATGTTGCGGGCTTCGTCGAAGCGGGCTTTGAGTTCGATCAATACCGTAACGTTCACCCCGTTCTCGGCGGCGCACTTGAGCGCGGCGATGATCGGACTGCCGGAACTGGTCCGATAGAGCACCATCTTGATCGCCAGCGTGTCGGGATCGGTGGAAGCCTCTTCAACAAAGCGGACCACTGGATCGAAACTCTCATACGGGTGGTACAGCAAAATATCCTGCCGGGCCACCTGGCCGAACATGGGTTCGTTGGGCAGGATTCCGGGAGAGGCCTGCGGCGGCCACGCATCGACCTTCAATTCGTCAAAGCCCGGCATGACCGCCAACGACATGAAATCCGCCAGATTGAGCACCCCATCGATGCCATGGACATCTTCCGGAGTGGCCGGGATGTTTTCGCACAGGAACTTCAGCAGCGGGCGGGAGATGCCCGCCTCGACCTCGAGGCGCACGCATTCGCTGGTCTTGCGCCCTTCAAGCACCTCTTCCATTCCCGTAAGCAAATCCGGCGCTTCGTATTCCTGCACGGCAACGCCGGCATTGCGGGTGATGCGGAAAACGGCGCACTCCTCCACCGTGTAGCCGGGAAACCAGCTGGCCACATGTTTTTTCACGACTTCCTCGCGCAGGACAAAGGCATAGTCGGTTTCCGACGGCAACGCAATGAAGCGTGGCCCGCAGCGCCCCAGCGGCATGATGGCGTGGCGCTCCGTGCCGGAAACCGACAACCGGACGACTATGTGCAGCGACAGATTGTGCAGCAGCGGCAACGGACTGCCCGGTTCGACCGCAATCGGCGTAATCACCGGGAAGAGTTCGGCGTAGAAAAGCTCGAACAGGGCCGATTCCTGCTCGGACGTGAGCACATCCATGGCGACATGACGCACGCCGGCCAGGCCGAGCCTCGGGGAAACATCGTTATTGAAGCAGCGGTAGAGGTCGTCGAACATCAGGCGAGTGCGTTGGTTGACGAGCTTCAGCTGCGCTACCGGCGAGAGCCCGGCGGCGTCCTTCCGGCGGCGCCCTTCCCGGCGGGCCATGTGCAGGCCGCCAACGCGCACCATGAAAAACTCGTCGAGGTTCGATGCCGCGATGGCGATGAACTTCAACCGTTCGAGCAACGGGAGGTTCCCGTTCGTAGCCTGGGCCAGCACGCGCTGGTTGAATTCGATCCAACTCAGTTCGCGATTGAAAAAATCGGGTTGTGGTGTAACGGCCATGGACTACCTCTGCTCCCTTTTGGCGCGCAGTACAATCTGGCGCCCGTAGACTTTCTCGAACATTTCCGCTTTTTCGGCCAGCGCCCGCTTTTCGGCGGCAAAATCCTCGGCGCGATCAACCTCAAGCAGCAGCTTTCCCTCCTGCAGCTCGATCCGCACACCGCGCGCGCCTTTGGCATGCGACCGGTCGAGCGCATCGGCCACGCGCAGGATGGCCGCCAACTTTCCAACCACCAGCCGTTGTTCGCGCGGCAACACGTTGTAGTCGGGATGGGTTGCCCGCGGCAGGGCGCGGCGGTGGTAGCGCGCCACGAGTGCCGCGAGCTTGATGTCGCCTTGGCCCAGCCCGAACAGATCGCTGTGCTCGATGATGTATTGGCTATGCTTGTGGTGGCCGGTGTTGCCGATGAACATGCCGATGTCGTGGAGCTGGGCGGCGACGGTCAGGATCACCTCATGGCGGTAGCCCAGCTGATGCTCGCCTGCCATCGCGTGGAACAGGTCCAACGCATGGGCGGTCACCACATCGGCATGCACCTGGTCCAGATGGTACCGTCGGCCAATCTCATGCACCGAGTGCAGGATCTGGCCCATGAACCCCTTCGTCCAGGCGTTGCCCAGAGCCGCCTCGGCCAACAGGCCATCGCGCAGCGTGATGCCGCACACATTGACCTTTTTCAGTTTGAACTGCTGCGCCAGGCGCACATAGCCCAGCAAAGCCGGCCCGAAGGTTTGCGCCTCCTCGAAGGACAGGTGGTACCTCGCCGCCAGCTCGTCGAGATCGGCATGGAGGATGTCCTGCGCCATCCTTTCCAGATCCGCGACCTTCAGGATGGCCAGGCCGGTCCCGCTCCATTCGGCTTCGAGCAACTGCACCGCCAGCCGGGCATCGCCGCCCATCAGCAGGAGCGCAAGTTTTTTGGAGTCGCCTGCAACGGCTTCGCGCATTTGGCGGACCCCGGCAGCGATTTCCATATCCAGCACCGCGAGCTGCCTGCGTTCCGAAGCATGGAGCGAGTGCATCGTTTCCCGCAACCGGTAGGCTCCCATGCGATAGGTATGCGCGAACGCAACGTGCCCGTGTTCCAGACCCAGCAGCTCCGAGCTGCCGCCGCCGATTTCGGCTACCAGCAGGCCATCGCGCTTGAGTTGCGGATTGGCTTCCAGCAAATTGCGGAAGCCTAGAAAGGTCAGCCGGTTCACTTCCGTTCCTTCGATCACTTCCACGTTGATGTGGGTGGCCATGTAGACGCGGTCGAGGAATTCGTCGCGGTTGCCCGCTTCGCGCACGGCACTGGTGGCGACGGCGCGGACATCCCTGCCCGGATCGATGCCGTATTCGGCCAAAACGGTTGAAAAATTTTTCAGCACCTTCACGCAATCTTCTATGGTGTTCCGGGAAATCTGCCCGCGCGTGAAGGTATCGCTGCCCATGCTCACGCTCTGGCTGAGTTCGTCCAGCAATTGGACGGTACCGTCGTTGCCGATTTGGGCAATGGCCATGCGGATCGAGGTGGAGCCGATGTCGATCACGGCCTTCAACGAGAATACCGGATCGGTTTTAACTACTTCAGGGGGTTGTGCCATACATTAATCCGTTTTCGAAGGAGGGTAGGCAAAAGCGGGCGCTTTACAAATTAAAATCCGGTTAATATCCGGTTAGCTTGCGTGGATTTCAGCACCAGCACCCGCCTATCATCACCACACGTTGAGGACGATGCCTTCCAGGCCGGAGGGAAGCGCAACATGACCGGCTTCAACGTTTCCCATGAGGGCCTTGCCGAGCGGTGATTCGGGCGTGACGACCGTCATCGTTTGTCCATCAACGGCCACTTCGATGCCGCCGCCTGTAAAGAAGCCTGGCGCTGAGGTCACGAAAATATGTAGCCTGGATTGTAGACGGAGCTTCCAGCTCCGTTAAGGATGAACGCAGGATCTGTTCGTTCCCTTGCAATGCCGATTTCAATGCACAAGCCCTCTCCAACGGAGCAAGATGCTCCGTCTACGCACTCGCCACCGGGTGGAGATGGAAGACATTGTCCCAGCGACGGGCCTTTTCGGGGCGGGCACAGCAATCTTTAACTTAACCATTCCGCACCCCTCAATGCCGTCGTCACCCGTTTGACGGGTTGATCTGCTCGATGTCGTACGGCGTGGCCTCGTAGATCATCATGATCCAGTTCACGTAGATGAACCCGATATGCCGCCATAGGTTGAGTGGTGTTTGCGAAGGATCATCGTTGGGGAAATAGTGTTCGGGCACGGGCTGGTCGGGATTGCCTGTCGCATCGCGGGTGTATTCCCTTTTCAGCGTATCGGCATCGTATTCCGGATGGTTGAGAATATACACCCGAAGCGGAAAACGACCCGTCCCCGTTGCACCGGGAGCGGATTCGACGATAATGTTCGGCCCCACCTCGGGCGCATGCGCAACCACCTCGATCCGGGCGCAGGCCGCAACGGCCTGGGGATCCGGCGATTTCCAGCGCGACACGGGCGTCGGGAACCGGTCAGGCAACCCAAACGCAATCCCGGTTGTATCCGAGACGATCGCATGATCGTACACGCCGAATATCTTGGTATCCCCGGGAACGCTGTCGATGTCGTAGAAATATTTCAGCGCCGCCTTCGCCCCCCAGCACAGGAACAGCGACGAGAGCACATGCGTTTCCGACCAGCGCAAAACCTCCTCCACCTCCGGCCAAAACTCCTCCTCCTCGACTCGGGGCTTGAGGGCGTTGACACCGGTGATGATCATGCCATCGAACTTGCGGTGCTTCAGCGAACTCCAGCTTTGGTAGAAATCGGTGATATGTTCCGTGCTGGTGTTTTTGGATTGCCTACCGCGGGAGATCGCATCCATGTACGAATCCGTCGCGGCGAACGTCAGATGAACCTGAAGCGGCGTATGGCCCAGCCAATGGGCCAGCTGGCGTTCGGTGGTCTGCTTGTCGGCCATCAGGTTGATGATCAGGATTTCCAGCGGCCGGATATCCTGCCGGTTGGCCCGTTCCATCTCGATCGCATTGGGCGACCCCAACGACGGCAGAAAGGGGTGAACGGCATCACTTCTAACAATAACAGGCATGCTTAAATCCTCTGTCTCGAAACTTCCACTGCACTTTCACCGGCTCCCGTCCCGGACAAGACTCGGTGGATAATCGGCGGATTATTGCACGAATCGGCAAAAGCTCAAGAACCGCTTTGTGCCGATTTTCCATGCAGGAGGCTATTCCTCAGACGGCGGGCTGGGACAGCCCGCCCTACCCTCGGCAACTGGTAGGGATGGCTGTCCCAGCCGTCCGCCGGGCG
>JAIPJC010000078.1 GCA_021734345.1 Kiritimatiellales bacterium
GTCGGTGACCCCGGATGCGGCGGATCGGGCTTGTTCCTGTGCAGGACGGGGTCGGCGACCCCATCCACAAACGGGTTTAGCCGAAGTAGGCGTTCGAGACGTATTGCATCACCATGCGCTGGGTGTTGAAGAACGATCCGTTGAGGGCGATGGCGTGGCGCATGATGGCGATGAACTGGGCGCGGTTTCCGTAAAACAGCGGAATGATGGTTTCTTCGAGTTGGCGGTAGAGCGAGTCGGCGTCGGCGGGGGTGCGGTGTTCGGTGGTTTCGGGATTGCCGGCATCGATCGCCCAGCCGGTTACGCCCTCGATGCAGCCTTCGATCCACCAGCCGTCGAGAATGCTTAGGCTCGGAACGCCGTTCATGGCGGCCTTCATGCCGCTGGTGCCGGAAGCCTCCATCGGCGGCAGCGGCGTATTGAGCCAGAGGTCGACGCCAGCGGTCATGAGTTGGCCGAGTTCCCAGTCGTAGTTGACGAGATAGACCATTCTGATTTGCGGCTTGAGGGCGGACTCCGCCCGGATGATGCGCTGGATGAATTCCTTGCCGGGCTGGTCCTGCGGGTGGGCCTTGCCGGCATAGATGATTTGTATGTTTCCAACCTTGGCGGCGATGGCTTTGAGTTTTTCGATGTCGTGCAGCAGCAGGTCGGCGCGCTTGTAGGTCGCGGCGCGGCGGGCGAAGCCGATGGTAAAGACATTGGTGTCGAGTCCAGCGTTGGTTTCTCGGTTGATTTGTTCGATCAGCAGCCGTTTGTTTTCGGCGTGTGCCGCCCAAACTTCTTCCGGCGGAATGCTGAGTGCATAGCGCAGGCTGAAGTTGTCCTCCCGCCAGCCGGGAATATGGGTGTTGAACAACTGCTGGAACGGCGGCGAGATCCAGGTTTGGGCATGCACGCCGTTGGTGATGGCGTCGATGTGGTATTCGGCGAACATGTGGCGCGAGACCTCGGCATGCTTCTTGGCGACGCCGTTGATGTAGTGGCTGACGTTCAGCGCCAGGAAGGTCATGTTCAACAGGTTTTCGCAGTGGACGTTGTCGCAGCAGAAGAGATCCTTCATGCCTTCGACGTCCGGTTGGCCGAGCACCCGCATGGCCATCTCCCACGGGAACTGGTCCTGTCCGGCGGGTACGGGCGTATGCGTGGTGAAGACGCACATTTCGCGGATGTATTCGACATCGGCTGCGGAAAACGTGGTACGACCCTCGGCATGGGCGTGTTCGTTGAGCAGCTCCAGCGACAGGAGCGCGGCGTGGCCTTCGTTCATGTGGAAGCGTTCGAGGGTGCCATGGCCGAGCATGCGCAGGGCCCGTACGCCGCCGATGCCGAGAATGACCTCCTGGCAGAGGCGGTAGTGCTTGTCGCCGCCATACAGGTAGTGGGTCAACGTGCGATCCCATTCGCTGTTTTCCGGCAGGTCGGCATCGAGCAGGTAGACCGGAACCGTCGCGCCTTTTACTCCCACGACATCATACTGCCAGACGCGCAACCGGACTTCGCGGCCTTCGATTTGTACCGAAACCCGGCCCGGCAGCTCCTTCAGGAAATCCTCGACGACCCACGCGGCGGGTTCCTCGGTCTGCCAGCCGGAAACGTCGAGCCGTTGGAAGAAGTACCCCTTGCGATGGATCAGCGACACCGCGACCATCGGCAGGCCGAGATCGGCCGCGGAGCGCAGGGTGTCGCCGGCGAGCATGCCCAGCCCGCCGCTGTAGGTCGGAATGTCGGGGTGGAGGGCGACCTCCATCGAGAAGTATGCAATCAGCCGATTGTTAGCCATTTCCTGCTCCATTCGTGTTGCGAAAGCTACATTATGGCAGGCTAGGCAAGCGGCGCAAGCGGATATTTAGACTTGATCCCCGTTTACATTCCAGAAACCGGGCGATAGCATCCGCGCCTTTGTTTTTAACGAGGGAACGGATTCATGGATTGGAAAGCATTGGCAAATCGAATTCTAGACGGCGGTGCGCCGATCAGTCGCGAGGAGGCATTGGCGGTATTGAAATCGTCCGACGACGAGCTGCTGGACGTGCTGCAGGCGGCCTACCTGATCCGCAGGAATTTCTTCGGCAAGAAGGTCAGCCTGCATGTGCTCAAAAACGCCAAGAGCGGCATCTGCCCCGAAGACTGTTCGTTCTGCAGCCAATCCAAAAGTTCCACTGCCGCCGTCGAACAGTATGAAATGCAGTCGGCCGACGAAATCGTGGCTGGTGCCAAGGACGCGATCGACATGCAGGCGCTGCGCTACTGCGTCGTTACCAGCTCCCGCGCCCCGTCCGAAAGCGAAATGAAAACCATTTGCGACGCCGCCGCGAAAATCAAGGCGCAGAATCCCGGACTCGAACTTTGTGCGTCCATGGGTTTCCTGACCGAGGAAAAGGCCCGCCGCCTCAAGGAGGCCGGCGTCGACCGTTTCAACCACAACCTCGAAACCTCCGCCAAGTTCTACCCTTCGATCTGCTCGACCCACAAACACGAAGACCGCGTCGCGACCGCCCGCACCGTCAAGAAGGTAGGCCTCGACCTCTGTTGCGGCGGACTCATCGGCATGGGCGAAAGCCTCGAAGACCGCGTCGACCTCGGCATGATGCTCAAGGAACTCGATACCGACTCCGCGCCGATCAACTTCCTCGACCCGCGCCCCGGCACCGGCATGGAGGGGCGCGAACGCCTGACTCCGAACGACTGCCTGCGTACGCTCTGCATGTTCCGCTTCATCCTCACCCATGCCGAAGTCCGCATTGCCGGTGGACGCGAAACCTGCCTGCGCGACCTCCAGCCGCTATCGCTCTATCCCGCCAACTCCATGTTCACCAACGGATATCTGACCACCGGCGGGCAGGACTTCGCCGCCGACAAGCAGATGATCGAAGACGCCGGCTTCGAGATCGGCCACCTCGTCAATGCATAGCGTGCTTCGGGGTCGGATCGATCTGGGACGCAGACTCTGCATACCCTCCTCCACGGGTCTCTATTCGGTGAGGAAATAATCACTTTGTCGGCTTTCCGGGGCGTACTGCGAACGCTATTCTGCTACGGTATCGTTGGTAGATTCCGGAAGCAAACCCATGGACGAGCAAAACCTGATTATCTACAAAACCAAAGACGGCAAGGCGTCAGTGGTGCTCTGTGCCCGCGACGGCAATGTCTGGCTCAATCAGAGCCAGCTCGCCGAACGTTGCAGCCACCTCCAAGCCCAATGTCGGCATGCACATTTACAAACTATTTGAGGAAAGGGAGTTGGATTAAAATCCAGTTGTTAAGGATTTCTTAACAACTGCCACCGATAGAAAAACCCCTCGGTCCGCCACTGTTCCCGGCTCGGGTTTGTTGAGGCGTAAACAAATTAGTAAGAATGACCTTGACCACTTATAATAAGTGGTATTAATTACCAATTATTAATGGGGACGCGCATATGACTGTAGAGTTGCAATCTGAACAACTTGAGCAGGCCCTTGGCCTCCTTGGCGAATATTTGGAGCATGAAGGCTCCAAGCGCTTCCAGTTGGTAGTCTGTGGAGGAGCCGCGTTGATTGCAAAATCGCTAGTGGCGAGGGTGACGGCGGATGTTGACATTCTGGCTCTGTTGGACGAACAGGACCGGCCTTTGTCTCCTGATCCCCTTCCTGAAGAAATCATAAAAGGAGCCGCATTTGTTCAAAGAACGATGCCGGAATTGGAATTGCCGGACGACTGGCTAAACAATGGTCCCAGTCGGCATCCCGGCGGATTGTTCCAGACCGGTCTCCCCGCCGGATTGGTAGAGCGCCTTTCCTCCCGCTCATACGGTGAAGCATTGACGGTCTGGTTTTTGGACCGGTTCGATCAGATTCATCTCAAGTTGTATGCGGCGACCGACTCCGGTCCGGGGCGGCATGTGGATGATCTTCTCAAGCTGGAACCCACTTCGCCGGAAATCGAAATCGCTGCAAAGTGGGCGCTTACACACGATAGCTCCCCCGGATTCCGGATGATGCTTGTCTCCATGCTCAGCCAACTGGGATATTGCGATGTTGCTGAAAGCATTTAATCAAAAGCTGGAGGATCTCCTCCTCGAATTCCTATGGCGACAATGGATGCAGCTCGGTGTCCATGCATCGTTTTCCCTTAAAAACCGCGATGAATGGATCATCGATCCCGAAGCACTCTGGTTGCTAACCGCTACCGTCGGAAGGGAAGATGCCCGGTTGTTCGACCTAGGCATGGACTGGCTCTCCGAAAACGCGGCATTTGTTAATCTACCCCGCCTTAAATCACTATTGCGGCAATACGGATTCGAATCGGAACGGGCCGTCGCCGCCATGGCCTCAACCGTGCGCCAGCACAACAAACGCCTGAAATGGGATTTCCCCAAAATCGAAATCCCCTCCATCCCCATCCCGCTGTTCAAGCAGAACGCGGTTTTTGATATCAACTCCGAAGCAACTTCGCTCGATCCCATATTTCGTCAATTCGGCTTCCTGCGCGGACCGTATCAGATCAGAAACCTAGCCCGCCGCTTCAACTACACCATGCCCGAATGTGCTCTCCTCCGTCTACGCGCGTTGGTTGGACTCAATGCCAGGGCGGAAATCTATGCCTACCTGTGTACCCATCCCGGCGGACATCCCAGCGGCATCGCCCGGGAAACAGGCTATTCCCAGAAAAACATCCAGGACACCATCACCGACATGAGCGCCGCCCACATCGTCTTCGGTTCACAACTGATTGGGCGGAAGAAACTCTATCACATCAATAGGAACGACTGGAAAACCCTGCTCCACAATACCGAAAAACCTCCACGTTGGATGACTTGGCCCCCGTTTTTCCGCGCCCTTGAAACGCTGTTCCTGCGTTGCCGGGAACTTGAAGATACCAACACCAGCCAGCTCTTTCTCTCCGGCCGACTCAGGGAACTGACCGACCAGCTTCGGCCTCTTCTGGAGCGGGAAGAAGATTCCGTCAGGCTTCTGTCCAACACGACTATTTCCGGAGCAGACTACATGTCCGTCTTTTTTGAAAATACATTGGATCTGCTTTCCTCCCACCTCAATCTCAAGGATTCGTGAGAGCCGAAGAGCGCGTAAAACTTCGTATCGTTCCGGCTGTTTGGTGAAGATTCGGCGTAGCGGGAACCGTATTTTCGGCAGAGGCGTTCTTTCAAGTCATCATGGCTTGCCTCGAGAAGTGGTATCCCGAATTTCCCCGACCGGCTGGTTTACTTCGTGGCCATTGCGTTATAAAGTGCGGCCAATTATCAACTTTTGAAACGAAAGGATACAGCCATGCGCAGCGACAAGACGAAAAAGGGACTGGAACGGGCACCGCACCGCAGCCTTATGCGGGCAACGGGCATGACGTCGGAGGACATCGAAAAGCCGTTCATCGCCATCTGCAACTCCTTCAACCAGGTGATTCCCGGGCATGCGCACCTCGACGAGGTTGGCCGCTTCATCCGGCAGGCCGTGCGCGAAGCGGGCGGCACGCCGATCGAATTCAACATGATCGGCGTCTGCGACGGCATCGCCATGGGCCACGCCGGCATGAAATATTCTTTGCCCAGCCGCGAGCTGATCGCCGACTCGGTGGAAACCATGATCGGCGCCCACGCTTTCGACGCGATGATCTGCATTCCCAACTGCGATAAGATTGTACCGGGCATGATCATGGGCGCGATGCGCGTCAACATCCCGACCATCTTCGCCAGCGGCGGCCCGATGAAGGCCGGCAAAACCAAGGACGGGAAGGTCGTCGACCTCATCAGCGTTTTCGAGGGCGTGGCTGCCCGCAAGCAGGACAAGATGTCCGACGCGGAACTCGAAGAGCTCGAATGCAAGGGGTGTCCGTCGCAAGGTTCCTGTTCCGGCATGTTTACCGCCAACTCGATGAACTGCCTGTGCGAAGCCATCGGCCTTGCCCTTCCCGGCAACGGAACGATTCTGGCCATCGATCCGGCCCGCAAGGAACTGTGGCGTGCCGCAGCCAAACGCGCCGTCGAAATGGCGAAAGCCGACGGTCCGCTGCCGAAGGATATCGTTACGCAGGAGTCGCTCGACAACGCCTTCGCGCTCGACATGGCCATGGGCGGCAGCACCAACACCGTTTTGCATACGCTGGCGATTGCCCACGAAGCGGGGGTTTCGTACGATCTCGAGCGCATCAACATGGTTTCCAAAAAGTGCCCGAACATCTGCAAGGTATCGCCGTCGTCGAACTACCACATTGAAGATGTACACGCCGCGGGCGGCATCAGCGGTATTTTGGGCGAGATCGCCAAGAAGCCGGGGCTGCTGAACCTCGACTGCCCAACCGTAACGGGCAAGACGCTCGGCGAAAACATTGCCGGGGCGAAGAGTCTGGACACGGCTTGCATCCATACGATCGAGAATGCCTATAGCCAAACCGGCGGCCTTTCCGTCCTGTGGGGCAATCTCGCCGTAGGCGGTGCGGTGGTCAAAAGCGCGGGCGTCGATCCCAAGATGCTCGTCCACACCGGCCCGGCCGTCATCTTCGAATCGCAGGAAGACGCGTGCGAAGGTATTCTCGCCGACAAGGTCAAGCCCGGCGACGTCGTGGTCATCCGCTACGAAGGCCCGAAGGGCGGTCCGGGCATGCAGGAAATGTTGGCGCCGACCTCGTACATCATGGGGCAGGGGCTCGGCGAAAGCGTGGCGCTGATCACCGACGGCCGCTTCAGCGGCGGTACGCACGGCGCGTGCATCGGCCATATTTCGCCGGAAGCGGCGGAGGGCGGCCCTATCGGACTGATTCGCGAGGGCGACATCATTGACATCGACATTCCGAACAACAAACTATCCGTCCGGTTGTCCGATGCCGAACTTGCAGAACGTCGGAAGCAGTGGAAAGAGCCTGCGCCGCGCTTCACGTCCGGCTGGCTCTCGCGCTACGCCAAGATGGCGACCAACGCCAGCAACGGCGCCGTGCTAAAAGGATAAAATATGATCGTTAAGCCGGAGGCCGGGAGCAGGATACTGATTGGTCTGGTTGCGTTCCTGCTCGTGCAGGATGCAGCCGGAGGCAAGCTGAAGGAGTTCGCGCAAAAGGCCACGGGCAAGCCTGCCGACCCGGCGCAACCCGCGCCTCCGCCGCCAGCAAAGCGCTATGACACCGCGGCGACAGCCGCTTTCGGAACAGGAACCTATCCATCCTCCGGCGGCGAAAGTTTCCTGGGAAGTTTCTGGACTTGGCTGGTTGTCTCTCCGCTTCAGTATCGCCATGACGACCCTTCCTCCTCGATGAACACCGGGGAACGCGGCGGATCCCAGATCCGGCACAGCATCTTCCCGGAGCATGTGTTGGGCGAGGCGACCGTGCCTTTTGCACGGATCGACTACAACCGGCAACAGGTCGATTCGGATATCGATGCGGATGATGTGCGGGTCGAACTGGGCTACAAGGCGCTGGCGTTCCACGGACGAACCACGATGTACGACGATCAGTCGGCCGGAGAAAAACTGGATGTCAACCAGTTCTACGGCGTGTTGCGCTATGGGGGCTACCGCCCCGATTTCGTGCCGGGAACCTTCGAAGTCGGCATCGGTCTGGGCGTCAGCCAAATACGATATGAAGATGCCGTGGACGTTGTCGAAGAATCCGGAGGGGCGTTGACCTTTCCGCTCAAGTACTATCCGCGGGACTGGTGCGGCATCGAGTTCCGCCCGGCATGGTACACCTGGTTGAAGGGCAACCGGGTTGGCGACTACGATCTCTCCGCCAGCGTGGGCCACCGCTTCCTCCAGCTGCGTGGCGGCTATCGCTGGCTAACGGCCTCTGACGCGGAACTAAACGGCCCCTACGTCGGGGTGTCCGCCAGCTTCTGATTTGGCTTTGCAAAGGTAGCTCCCATACCTAAAGTCCTTCCACTGATGCAGCCGTAGGAGGAACGGGAATGGCCAAACACGTAATCGAGCAGATCAAAAAATTCATCCACTTCCTGCAACACGACCTGTGGCGCGTCGAAATCGGAGCCGACTCCAAGTTCCGCGCCTTCGGGGTCGAAACCCTGCGCGTCGTCCATCTCGTTCTGAAAGGCGTGAAGGAGGACAACTGCAAGCTGCATTCCTCCGCCCTGACCTACTCGACCCTGATGGCCATGGTGCCGTTCCTGGTTATCCTGTTTTCCATCGGGAAGGCCATTGGCTTTACGAAGGCGGAGGAATCGTTGCTCCGGTTTTCCGCCGAAATGCCCGAAGGGATTCAGGACTTCATCACCAAGCTGCTGGAAATCGTGCAGAGCATCAACCCAGCCGCGCTGGGCGCGGTGGGGGGCGTGGTGTTCCTCATCATTATCTTCCAACTGCTCAGCGGCATCGAGGAATCCTTCAACCAGATATGGGGCGTGCAGGCTTCGCGGGGAATTGCCGATAAGATCCGGAACTATCTTTCCGTACTGGTCATCGCACCGGCGCTGATGCTGGTGGCCAATGCGGGATCGGCTGCCATTCAGGCATTTGCAGGCAAAGTCAGCCTGTTGGGCCCGGTCATTACCATGCTCATTCACATTGCGCCGGTGCTGGTTCTGGCATTGGCGTTTGTTGCGGTGTTCATGTTTCTTCCCAACACGCGGGTAGGTTTCAAACCGGCGGCGTTGGGAGGGCTGACCAGTGCGGTGCTGGTGATCCTGGTGCAATCCATCGTCCTCAAATTCAGCGCGATATTGTTCCAGAAATACACCATCTATGGCTCCTTCGCCTCCATTCCGATCTTCCTCTTCTGGCTGCATCTCAACTGGACGATCCTGCTCTTCGGGGCCGAGCTGGCGTTTGCCATCCAGAACCGCGAAACGTATGCCGAGGAGCAGCGCGCCGTCCGCGCCAGCATGATCTCGAAGCTATGGGTCGCCTTTTCCGTTATGCAGGAAGCCGTCCGCGTTTTCCAAAGCCCGGAACCGGCGCTCAACACGGTGTCCTATGCGCGCAAAAGCAACATCCCCATCCGCCTGATGAACGAAGTCGTCGAAGTGCTGGCCCGCGCGCAGTTGCTTGGTGAAGTCAGCTCCGCCGATCCCGATAGCTACGCGCTGCTCCAGGCCCCCGAACATGTCACCGCCAAGAAGATCTACGACCTAATGATCACCGACGGCTCCTCGCCCGAAGAGTTGGGACTCGCCAAGGTCGACATCACGGAAATGGTGCTCGCCACCGCCAACGTCAGCCTCGGCGAAACCCTCGATCCCATCACCTTCCGCAAATTCTTCGACGAAGATAAGGCGTAGGATGCAGCTCCGGCTGCGTCCCCCTGCACACGCAAGGTCGATGCTGGAGCATCACCCTACGCAGAAGAGGCTGGAAGCTCCGCCTACGGTTAGCTACTCTCCCTCACATGAATTTTAAGGAAGAACTCAACGAAGAGCAATATGCCGCCGTCACCGCGCCCGACGGGCCGGCGCTGGTCGTTGCCGCCGCCGGAACCGGAAAGACCCGCACGCTGACCTATCGCCTGGCGTATCTGGTGCTCGAAAAGAATATTCACCCGTGGGAAGTCCTGCTGCTGACCTTCACCAACAAGGCCGCAAAGGAAATGCTCACGCGCGCGGCGGAATTGATCCAGCGACCGTTCGACCGCAGCCATAGCGGAACGTTCCACTCCTTCGCCAATCGCCTGTTGCGCTCGCATGCTGGAGAGGTTGGGTTTGGCCGCGACTTTACCATCCTCGATGCGGACGACGCCAAGAAACTGGTGCGGGCAAGCGCCGACGATCTGGGGGCCGACAAGAAGCACTTTCCGAAACCGGAAGTCCTGTTGAGTTTGTTTGGCGTGGTGAGCGGCCGCATGGGCGATCTCTCTGCCGCGGTCGACGAACGGTTCGAAAACACCGAGGTCGATGCCGACGAAGTCCTGCGGGTGCATGCCCGCTACCAGGCGCGCAAGAAGGAGTCGAACTCGATGGATTTCGACGACCTGCTCATCTATGCGCTCAAGGTGCTGCAAGACAACGAACGCATCCGCAGGTTCTACCAGGACGAGTTCAAATATGTGCTTGTCGACGAATACCAGGACACCAATGCCATCCAGGCGCAGCTCGTCCACTTGCTGGTCAAGGAACACGGCAACCTCATGGTCGTCGGCGACGACTTCCAGAGCATCTATTCCTGGCGCGGCGCGGACTTCCGCAACTTCCTCGATTTCGAAAAAGCCTATCCCGGCGCACAGACCTTCAAGCTGCAGATCAACTATCGCAGCACGCCCGAAATCCTCGAAGTCGCCAACGAGGTGATCGCCGGCAATCCCGAGCAGTTCCAGAAGGAGCTACAGGCGGTTCGCGAAAACGGCTCCAAGCCGCATCTGGCCAAGTTGCGCGACGGTTCCGTGCAGGCGCGCTATGTGATCGAACGTGCATTGGAACTCAACCGCCACGGTACGCCGCTCTCCGAAATCTGCGTGCTCTATCGCTCGCACTTCCACGCCATGGAACTCCAGATGGAACTGGCGCGCGCGCAGATGCCGTACATCGTCACCTCCGGCGTCCGCTTCTTCGAGCAGGCCCACATCAAGGATGTCTGCACCGTGCTGCGCCTGCTGGTCAATCCCGGCGACGAGCTGGCGTTCAATCGTCTGCTCGAAATGTTTCCCAAGGTGGGCGCCAAGACCGCGCAGAAGATCTTCCGCAAGTTCGACGGTCGCGTAAACCTCCAGCGGCCGGAGATCCACGACCAGCTCGTGCCCATGCTGCCCGCCGCCGCGCGCGAAGAATGGGAAAAGGTGAAGCCCGTCTTCCTCGCCTACCGCGAGGAAAACCTGCAGAACGATCCCGGCGAAGTGATCTTCCGCTTCAACAAGGCCTTCTATGCCGAGTACATGGTCGAAAACTTCGACAACCACAAGTACCGCGCGGAAGATCTCGACGGCCTCATCGACTTCACCGTCAAGTTCGACACCACCGAAGCATTCCTCAGCGAAATCGCCCTGCTCTCCAACCTCGATGCCGAAGCCGGTTCCGCACCTAGCGAAGAGGAAAATAAAAACGCCCTGCGCCTAAGCACCGTCCACCAGGCCAAAGGCCTCGAATGGAAAGCCGTCTTTGTGCTCTTCATGTGCGAAGACATGTTCCCGAGCAAGAAGGCGATCGAGGACACCGGCGACTCCGAAGAGCGGCGGTTGTTCTATGTGGCCGTCACCCGCGCCAAGGACGAACTGTTCCTCTGCTGCCCGATGGTGCGGCGCCAGCACGATGGCGGCATGATCTTCCTCGACCCCTCCCGCTTCCTTGAAGAGATCCCCGTCGATCTCCTCCAGCCCGACGGCGGCGGATTCTTTTAACGTAGACGATGCTTCCAGCTTCGTTGCGTCGGAGCAGTCCGCTGGCATGGCGTGCGCAACGCGGCTGGAAGCGCGCGTCTACTATCTTGCCACCGAGAAGTCGACGATTACAGGGAAGTGGTCCGACCCGATGTTTCCACCAACCATGCGGTTGCGGATTTTGATTTCCGGCGAGTGGAGCGCGTGGTCGAGCGGGATGCGCAGGAGCGGCATGTTTGCCGGCCAGCTGGGTTGGAAGCCGAAGCCTTTCATGCTGTTCTTCAGGCCGGAGTCGCGCAGGAGCTGGGCAAAGTACGACGACCACGGCGAAGTGTTGAGATCCCCCATCAGCAATACAGGATTTTTCTGCGACTGGACGATGTCCGGTAACGCGGCCAGCTGCTTGTTCCGATGATCGGCATAGGCTGATCCGATGGGAGGCAAGGGGTGGGTGGCAATGATTGAAATCGTCCCTTGGGGCAGATAGGCGTCGGCGGTGATCGATGGCACGCCCGCATCGCCGATTTCCACCACCCTGCCGTGTTCCAGCGGAACCTTCCCCAACAGCATGATCCCGAAGCAACCCTCCTGCGGTTCGGCAACCCGGTAGGGGAAGTTGGTCTCCAGCACGGCCAGTTCGTGCGCCCACTTCGGGGTGACTTCCTCGAGCAACAGAATATCCGGGTCGGCGTTGCGGATCGCTTCGAGCACCTGCGCCGTATTGACGTTCCCGGCGTTGAGGTTCATCAGCATGGCGCGGATAGGTTTCACTGTTGCCGGGGCGGGCTTGCCAAAATAGAGCGGCAGCACAAAGGCATAGTTCAGGCATGCCAACAGGATCAGCGCAACGGCCTGCTTGTTGCGCCGTTGCCACAATGCGATCCCGATCAGGATCAGGCAGAGCTGCATGTATTGCACTCGGAAGTGCGCGAACAGATCGAAGACCCAGAATAGGCGGCCGAAGAATCCCAATAAGGTAGCGATTGCAAGTCCGATCCCCAAGACATCAGTAATCCCGCTCAGGTCATTTTTTTGTGCATTCTTGCGCTTTTTGTGGCTCATCAGACCCTTCACTTCATTCGCAACGAAACTGGAAGCACCGTCTACGTTCACTCGCTATACGTCAATAACCAGCCCGCACCATTGGCCGTCGCCGTCGCGCGAGACTTCGCGGCAGCCGAGTTGGATGAACGTGTCGGATACGGCATCGGCCTCGATCTCGCGGATGCCGCTGAGCAGCATTCGCTTTTTGGTCGCCCGTTTGATGAGCGGCGCGGCTTCGAGCAATACCGAGGTCAGGATGTTGGCGCAGACGATGTCGGCGGGCTTGGCCTGCCAGCCGGGTTCCAGCACGTCGGCCTGGAAGAAATGGATTGTCCCTGCAACGCCGTTGCGCGCGGCGTTTTCGTTGCACTGGTCGACACAGACCGGGTCGTAGTCGAAGGCCACGACGTCGGGAATGCCGAGCTTGATGGCGGCGATGGAGAGAATGCCGCTACCGGTTCCGGCATCGATCATGGTTTGAGGTCCCAAGGAGTGGACGGCTTCTTCAAGCGCCTCAAGGCAAAACTTGGTGGTGAAGTGTCCGCCCGTGCCGAAGCTCAGGCCGGGGTTGATAATGATGTTGATTCTGCCATCCGTCGGAGCGGTCTCCCATTCGGGCACAATGCGCAGGTTGCGGCCGAGTTCCGTAATTTTAAAGTGATGCTGCCAGAACGTGGTCCAATCCTGCGCCTTGAATTCCTTGGCTTCCATCGTTCGGATCAACAGGTCTTCCGGAATGGTTTTTAAAGCAATCTGCGCCTCGATCAACGAGTCGAAGTAGACCTCGATCAGCGATTCTTCGGCCAGCGGTTGCGTGATCTCGATCGGCTCCTTTTGCAAGGCTTCGCGCACCCACTCGCAAACGGCGTCCACTTGCCCGGCGTCCACCAGCAGATTGAGCAGTCCGCCGCAGTTTTTGTTTTCTTCAGTCATCTATGGTTTCCGTTGTTCCTGTTTTTTTCGCGCGGCATCAACGAGTTCGAGGGTCTCGTTCCAATTGCGTTCAAGCAGCAGTTTAAATTGTTCGACCGCATCGTGCGGCGGGACGAATTCCGCGTTTCGCCGTATGGTGCCGAGCTCGCAGGTATAATCCCACAGCAACTGAATATAGGCTGCGCGGCCGGCCACGTCGATTACGATAGGCGGATGACCACCCCGCAGTACGGGGAGATTGGCCAGCAGGCGGGCCATGCGCCCGTTGCCATCGAAGAACGGGTGGACACGAACGAAGGAAAGGTGCGCCCATGCATAGGCTTCGATGGCCTGCCTTTGGGTTTGGGCGATGTCCAGCTTCGAGTTGAATTCCGCGAGCCAGCGCGCCATCAGATGCGGGGTGTCGAAGGGGGAGGCATATTCCATGTAGACGGGCTTCCCGTCCTGTATGCCGGTGGTTCCGTTCTCCTCCCGCTTCCAGTGGCCGATCGGGCGGAGATAGTCGATGGCCGACTTGTCCATTACTGCCGTGTGCAGGTTGAATAGGTCGGTTTCGGAAACGGAGTCCTGCTGCACCAAGGCGTTGATAAGGTCGATGGCGCGGGCGTGGCCGTAGACCTCCTGATGGTCGTGCAGCGGTTTCCCGCTAATGGTCAGCCCGTGCTCAAGCACCATGAGGGTTTCGCCCAGCGTCAGCGTGTTGCCTTCGATGGCGGTGGAATCGTGGGTCCAGACCGCCGCGATCTGGGTCAGCAGGGAATCGCGGATGTCGCGTGGTAGTCCGTCGAAAAACTGTCGGCGGACCGGTTTCTTTTCCAACCGGGATTTCATGAATGAAAACACGGCGTTGTGGGAGATTCCGAGTTGGTATTGCCCGTTCAACAACTCCGCAATACGGCGGTAGCTCTTGCCATTTTCCAGCAGGGCGACGATTTCGTCCGCATGGGGCGCGAGTTTAGACTGGAATGGTTTTCCGGGCATAATGTAACGACTTATTTCCTGATACGCCGCAACTGTAACGACAATATTGTCCATTACAAGAAAATAAGTCGTTACACATTGCCTTTATGTCGCGACTGTCTAGGCATGGAGCCGGGCAGGCGGGTCGTCTGCGGTACGGAATGGAATCCAAACTTTTTCAGGAAGCCGGGAACGTCGGGACGGTTGCCTCGCTGATAATCCTTCCAAATCTCATCGGCCACGGTTTGGTCGGCCTGTTTCTTTTCTATAGTCAGAAAGTCGAACAGTAGTTGGGCGAGGCGCACCATGTGCAGGTTGCCGGTGGTGTTGGTTTGGGCGTAGAGCCAATCGCTCCACTGCATGAACGCCGCGAACGGGGAGGCGGCGTCCTGCCAGATCAACGGGGCGGTGTTGATGAACTGGCCGTTGTTGACGGTGAGGTTCCAGTAGCGCGCGAAACGCTGGACGCGTTGCATCTGCTCGAACGGGATCAGGCTGGTTTGCAGGATCTCGTAGGGCGCGTGCGGGCTGTAGACCATGTTCCAATCCTTGGAATGCCGATCGATCGGCGCGCCGCGCAACCGCTTGAGAATGCCGAGCTGGATCTCCTGCGGATTGAGCGCGAGCAGGCGGTTGAAGCCGACCTCGAAACTGGCGAGGTCTTCGCCGGGCAGTCCGGCGATCAGATCGGAATGAATGTGAACGCCGGTTTCTTCGCGCAACCGCCGCATGTTGGCTTCGATCTTCGCAATGTTCAGCGGGCGCTGGATGCGGTGGGCGACTTCCTCGTTGAAGGTTTGGATGCCGACTTCGAACTGCAACATGCCGGACGGGCATTGCGCCACGGCTTCCATCAGCTCGTTCGGCAGATGGCTGGGAATCACCTCGAAGTGGAGGGCCATGCCGGGTTCGTAGCGTTCGCGGAAAAAGGAAAGGATCCGCAGGGCGAAGGGGATGTCGATGTTGAAGGTTCGGTCAACGAACTTGAATGAGCGCGCGCCGCGGTCGAGCAGGCGCTGCATGGCGGCAAGAAAACGATCCTCCGGAAAGAAGCGCACGCACGGATCGAGCGACGACATGCAGTATTCGCATCGGAACGGGCAGCCGCGCGACGCCTCGACATAGATCGCGCGGTGGGCAATGTCCTCGTCGGTATAGAGGTCGTAAGGAAGTTGGATTTTTGCCACGTCCACCGGCTCGGCTTGGATAATGCGGGGCAGGCGGGACGCCTGCGATACAGGGGCTGTCGTATCGCAGGCGTCGCGCCTGCTCC
>JAIPJC010000079.1 GCA_021734345.1 Kiritimatiellales bacterium
GCCGATCTCCTCGAAGCTGCGTTCGAGCGTGTAGATGTCCAGCAGCGCCTGCGTTGGATGCTGGTCCGCACCCGAACCGGCATTGACCACCGGTATCGCCCGGTTCGTGTTCGAGAGCATCCACGCGACGCGCTCCGCAAAGCCGCCGACCGGGTGGCGCATGATGATCATGTCGGCGTACGAACTGAACGTCCGGATCGTATCTTCCGGCGACTCGCCCTTCACCTCGCTGGACGTCTTGCTGTCGCGCACGTCCATCGTGCAGAGGCCCAGAATCTGGCAGGCGGAATTGAATGAAAGATAGGTGCGCGAAGACGGCTGAGCAAAATAGAGCATCGCCCGCTTGTCCGACAAGAGCGTCCGCAGAAAGTTGGCCCCTTCGCGTTGCTTGGAAATACGCCGGATTTTCGTGGCCAACGCACATAGCGACTCCAGCTGCGCGCGGGAGAACTGCTGCGCAATCAGCGTATGGTAGGGCTCGCCCCGGAAATAGCCGGCCTTTGCCGAAAGCGGCAGCGCATTGAAATCCTGCCATGAAACTTCGTTTAGTTTTTTTGACTTTTCCATGATCTCCTTTTCCCCATTGGACAACGCGGAAATAATACCGATCGGCCTTGCAAAGTCCAGCTGGGCGGCAATCATTCTGTCCATAATTGTTCTGTCAAAACCACATCCGCCCACTAAAGTTCCGTCCATGACAGTTGATTCGACAAAAGGCGGCACCCTCCATGTCAACGGGGCGGTGCTGAAAGGCGTTTCCCCGGGGAGCGCGCGGCTGGCCGACGCCCCGATCAGCGCCCAGGCCCTGCTTTGCCTCGATATTTTCCAAACCTCGGACATCAATCTGCTTTGGATCGCCGCCGACGTGCGCGAAATGGAAAAGCTGCACGAATCCATCCGGACTCTGGCCCTTCATGTGGGGCAGGCTTTCCAGCCTGCCCATCCGCCGAGCGGGCAGACAGGAATGTCCGCCCCCCATATCCAACTGTTCCAGCCCATGGAAAAAGACCCGGCGGTATTCGGCGAACACCTGAAGATCGTCCAGCATCTGGCGGACAAAAAACCCTTCATCATCGTCACCTGCCCGCAGGCGCTGGAGCAGGAGGTTCCAAGGGTTGGAAAGGCGGAGCAGGCCGTCCGCACGCTGGTCGCCGGTACGGATTGCAACCTCGCGGAACTGACCGAATGGATGTCCGAAGCGGGCTACCAATTCGGCGTCGAAGTCTACCTCCAGGGCGAAGCCGCGCTGCGCGGCGGCATCCTCGACTGCTGGCCGCCCGGCTCCCCCCGCCCCGTCCGCATCGAATTCTTCGGCAACGAAATCGACTCCATCCGCTTCTTCGACGACCAGACGCAGTGCTCCATCGAAAAGACCACCTCCGTCAAACTGCCCCAGCTCGACTTCGGCTTTGCAGGCGACGACACCTGCCCGCTGAACGAACTGCTCCCGGGCAACACCCTGGTTGTTGGAATCGGGGATCGCGTGGAGCAGGGAGCTTGGAGCAGGGAGAAAGAAACTCCTTCCTCCCCGCTCCCCCCTCCCCGCCTCTCCACCGGCTTCGACTTCTACGACACCAACCTCGTTGCCGTCTCCTTCGACACCCATCCGAGGGAAGCCGAGCAGGCGCGGCGGCGGTTTGTCGAACACCGCTGCGCGGATGCGGCCAAGGATTGGAGCATCCATTTCTTTTTCGAGACCGACGGCACGCTCGCCCGCTTCAAGGATCTCTACGCGGACATCGCCGGGTTCCAATCTCTGGAACTCCACCGCGGCGTCATCCACGAAAGCGCGGTCGACCATGGCCGGAAAATCCTGATCGTGACCGAGAGCGACTTCTACGCCTACCACACCAACCGCAGCGCCCACGCCCGCAACGCCAAACGCTTCCAGAAGCAAGAGCGCGTTTCCGAAGCGGCCGACATCCAGCCGGGCGACTACGTGGTACACGTCGAACACGGCGTCGGCAAATACCTCGGCATCGTCGAAACCTCGTTCAGTGGCCGCAGCCAGGAGGTGCTGGCCATCGAATATGCCAAGGGCGAGCGCGTCTACCTGCCCGTCACGCAGGCGCACCTGCTTACGCGCTACAAAGGCATGGGCAAGCACACGCCCAAGCCGCACACGCTCGGCGGGCGCAAGTGGAGCAACGACAAGGCCAGCGCACAGGAGGCCGTGCAGGATCTTGCCGCCAAGCTGCTGCAAACCCAGGCCGAGCGCCAAGCCAAGCGCGGCTTCAAGTTTTCCAAGGACACCGCCATGCAGGCCGAGTTCGAGGCCGCCTTCCCCTATACCGAAACCCCCGACCAGTTGACGGCTTCCGACGAGCTCAAACGCGACATGGAAAAGACGCGCCCGATGGACCGCCTGCTCTGCGGCGATGTCGGCTTCGGCAAGACCGAGGTCGCCATGCGCGCCGCGTTCAAGGCGGTGATGGACGGCATGCAGGTGGCCGTGCTCGTGCCGACCACCATATTGGCGCAGCAGCACTACGAATCCTTTGTCGAGCGCATGGCCGCCTTCCCCATCCGCGTCGACATGGTCAGCCGCTTCCGCACCCGCGCCCAGCAAAACAAAACCCTCGTCCAAACCTTGGCCGGCGAAGTCGACATCCTGATCGGCACGCATCGCATCCTTTCCAAGGACGTCGCCTTCAAGAGCCTCGGACTCGTCATCATCGACGAAGAGCAGCGCTTCGGCGTCGAGGACAAGGAACATTTGAAGGAGTTGCGGAAACAAGTCGACGTCATCACCATGTCGGCCACGCCGATTCCGCGCACGCTCTACATGGGCATGACCGGCGTGCGCGACCTCAGCACCATCAAGACCGCGCCGCAGGAGCGCCAGCCCGTCGAAACCGTCGTCATGCCCTACGACGAGGAGATCATCGCCGAAGCCATACGCATGGAAATGCACCGCGAAGGCCAGGTCTTCTATCTGCACAACCGCGTCAAAACCATCCACCACGTCGACAACAAACTGCGCGCGCTCGTTCCCGAAGCGCGCATCGCCGTCGCCCACGGACAGATGGGCGAAACGGAGCTGTCCGAAATCATGCACGCCTTCGTGCAGGGCCGGTTCGATGTCCTGCTCTGCACCACCATCATCGAGAGCGGCGTCGATATTCCCAACTGCAACACGATGATCATCGAAAACGCCGAGCGCTTCGGCCTGTCCGATCTCTACCAGCTGCGCGGCCGCGTCGGCCGCTCCAACCACAAGGCCTTCGCCTTCATGATGCTCTCGCCCGGCGGCGACATGATCGACGCCGCACGCGACCGAATGAGCGCCATCACACGCTACACCGGCCTCGGCTCCGGCTTCCGCCTTGCCCTGCGCGACCTCGAACTACGCGGCGCGGGCAACATTCTCGGCGCAAAGCAGAGCGGGCATATTTCCGCCGTCGGCTTCGATCTCTACTGCCAGCTGCTCAAGCGCACCATCGCCATCCTGCAAGGCAAGCGTCCGCCGCCGCTGATGGACGTCGCCGTCAAGATCGACTTCCTCGGTCTCTCGCCGCACGCCGGCAACCGCGCAACCGGTGCGTTCATTCCGTACGACTATATCGAAGACGAAAACCTGCGGCTGCGGCTCTACCAGCGCATCTCCGCCCTGGCGACCAAGCCGGAAATCACGATGATGAAGCAGGAAATAAAGGATCGCTTCGGCAAGCTGCCGGAAGAGGTGCAGCGGCTCATGCTCATCGCCGAGCTACGGATCGTCGCGGCGGATGCAGGCATCAAATCCATCACCGTCCGCGACCGGCAGGTGATGCTGGCAAAGGAAAAGGACTACCTCACCTACAACGGCCGCCACCCGCGCCTTGGCGAAACAACCGCAACCGCCATGCTCAAAGAGCTGATTGCCTTGATGTAGACGCGAGCTTCCAGCCGCGTTGTGCACGCCAAGCCAGCAGACCGCTCCGACGCAACGCGGCTGGACGTGAAGCGGGGCTTGAGGAACGAAAGCAACGACCACAGGGAGTGGCAACCCGCGTCTACATTTCTGCACGTGCCGTAGTGCATGTCGGACTTGCTCAAAACGACAAGGGGTAGTGGATTCCTAAATTCCCGGACTGGCCCGTTCACGGGAATTAGACCGGCTCTGAAAGCACTAATATCAAAGGACTGACCCCTTCCCAAAAGGATCCCTTTTCCAGACTCGCCTCTCTTAAATACACTTGACCACCTTCCCACCATCCAGTTTCATCCGTCCGTTGACCAACGAGGATGAATACGGAAGCCGTCCGCAAGATTGAAGTCGTCGACTTCCCCACTGTCATCATCGTCGCCGGCACAGGCAATGACTTCTTCGCCGATATCCTGAAAGGGAAGTGACAATGGATCATAGTCTATTTGATCGTACAAAAGCGAAATTGAATAACCACCCATTGGTTGTAGTCATGGTCATCATATTCATCGTTATTACTGCATTACTTACTGTAGCGAATGGGGTGAAAGATTTATTTTTTAACCAGTCACCTCATGAATCGGAAAAACAACTTCAGGGCAGACCGCTTAGTCCTACCATGGAAGGTGAAATTATAGTCACCATGACTCTCACCCAATACGAGAATGCCTTAAGAAAACAACACCTTGAAATTCAACAATTGTCGCTGACATATACGAACGAACTACAGAAACTAAACAAGGCTTTAGCTGAAAACATTCATAACCAACAAAATGTTGAAAAAGGTTATGCCGAAACAATTGCTTCATACAAAATGCGCATTGCGCAGCTCGAATCGATGAGGGGAGAACTACCAGACAATGCCATTGATGAGGGGAAACAAAAAATTGCTAATGACACCCGTCCGCAAAATAAGGAACTTGAAGATATAACGACAAAGATTGTTTATCCACTAAGCGGATTCAAGAATACAAGGGTGAGGGCAATGCTCTGGGATGATAGTGCTCAGCTCTGGTTTCATTTGGGGGAAATGGAGGATCCCTCCGAAGTTATCATTGAAAACGTGAACCCAAATCAGTGGTACTGGCTGGTTATAGAAAAATTTGATAAGCCGTCAAATAACTGGAAAAGGGCAAGTGCTCACTGGTTAAGCATGTAGAGCTGGGCTGATCCCTAAAAACTATGACGTTTAAAATGTGAAATCTCCCTGTAGAGTAAACCACGAACATGGCGATGAACATGAAGAAGAAGCGTTATTCCGAAGAGCAGATCATCGGGATCATCAAGGAGAACGAGACGTCCTCGTCGTGTTCGCTGGGTACGGAAAAGCGACGAGGACGTCGCTTCTACGAAAAGACGGTAACCGGAATGCTCAAGGAGTTGGTTGGCCGGGTCCTGTAGGAGCGCTCGCCCCTGCGCGTCCGTCCATTTGAACAACCCGCGCCGCATCCCGGGCGGCGCAAACCGCCTCGAATGCCTGCGCCAAACCTGCACCCGTGCGGTTGTCTTTCCCGGGCGCATCCAAATCCTTGGCGGTATGTTCAAGGAGGGTTTTGATTTTCCACGCGGGGAGTTCCGGCGCGGCGGACAGCATGAGAGCGGCTACGCCGGCGATATGGGGGCTGCTGAAGGAGTTTCCCTTGATACGGTCGTTGGGGTCGATATAGCCTTCGTCGGCCGCGGCCAGGAGCGGATAACCGGGCCCGGTGAAGCCGCATACATCGGGTTTGACCAGGCCGTCCGGGAGCGGGTAGTCGCCATAGAGCTTGACCGACTGCCATTCAACCGGCCCCAGCGAGCAAAAGAATGGAACCTCAAGATCTTCATCCAGTCCGCCTGCGCCGATGACGCAGGGAATGCCTTCGGGGATGCGGATCTGGACGGGAATTTGTTCCGTCTGCTGGAAATTCCCGCAACCGGAAACCAATACAAGGCCGGCTGCGACGGTCTGTTCGGCCATCAGCCGCCAGAACCCGCGTTCCTGGCCGAGGCCGGGAATGCTGAACGACATGTTCATGACGTCGGCGCCGTTTTCCAACGCATATTGGTAGGCTTGCGCGGCGGCAACGGTGCCGTTCGCCTTCAGCAGCATGAGATGGGCGCGCGGAGCGATGCCGGTGAGGATTCCTCCGGTTCCGTCGCCTGCAATGATGCCCGCGGTCCATGTGCCGTGCTGCTTTGGCCCCGTGGCCCGGACTTCGCAGGAGTTGGCGGTAAAATCATACCCGTAGTAGTCGTCGACCAGACCGTTATGGTCGTCGTCCTTTCCGTTGTTGGGAACTTCGCCGGCATTGATCCAGAGATTGTTCCGCAGGTCGGGGTGCGCATAGTTGGCGCCGCTGTCAAGCAGCGCCACCACGGCACCTTCCCCGGTGATTTCCAGATCGGACCAGACACGGTCGGCACCGATCTTTTTCAGGTTCCACGGGATCATGCGCTTGCCTGTTGCAAACGGGCGCGGCTTGGCGGGCCGGACGACTTCGGAAAGACGCTGGGGGCCGGAAGGAGGATTCCGTGGCCGTTGTCCCATGTAGATATATTCCACTTCGGGCAAAACTTCGAGTGCCTTGATTTCCTCGGGCGAGAGCGTTGCCGCGACGGCATTGACAATCCAGAGTTTCGTCGCAGCGTCCGGATTCTTCATTGCCCGCAGAACGGCTTTCTGCTCCCCGGATCCGGCGATCGACTTGAGGGTTTCGATGGTCCGTTGCCGCAACGTTGAACGCCTATCATGGTCATGGGCCGCGCAAAAGCGTTCAAATCCGCCGGGCTGGTCAAGTAGCTGGGTTCTACAGAGAATGACAACCGGAACAGGCGAACGCCGGGCAAGCGCCCGGGCCAGGTCGGGATCCAGCCGGTCGGCCGCGTTTATGTCCCGCGAAGCGTCGGAATCCGTTCCGGCGAGCGAAACCATGTCGCTTGCCACGGCAGACAGCGCCAGAAAAACCGAGCAAGTTAAAAGCATCAGCCTTGTTGCCATATGGATCTCTCCCCTCCGGTCGGCGGCGTTGAAAATGCACTTCAAAACGAGAATGGTTCAGGCGTGCTGTCTTGATGCCTGGTTTGTATTTTGCAATAGCTCGGTGGCGTGCTGGAGGGTCGTGTTGGTGCTACCCTTGCCGCCGAGCATGCGGGCGATTTCGTCGGGACGGCTTTCTTCGTCGAGCAGGTGGACTTCGGTGTAGGTGCGGCCATCCACCACGCTTTTGGAGACGGCGAGGTGCGTGGTGCCGCAGGCGGCGACCTGCGGCAGATGCGTGATGCAGATGAGTTGATGGTGCTGCGCGACCTGCGCGAGCTTGCGGCCGACGGCCCCGCCGATTTCGCCGCCGACGTTGGCGTCGATTTCGTCGAACACCAGCACGGGAATCCGGTCGTGGCGCGCGAGCACGGCTTTGGTGGCCAGCATGACGCGGGAGATTTCGCCGCTGGAGGCGATCATCCGCAGCGGGCGCATATCCTCCCCGGCGTTCGGGGCAAAGCCAAATTCAATTTCGTCCATCCCGGACGGGCCGGGCTCGCAGGGGCGCAGTTGCACATCGAAGAAGCCATGCTCGAAGCCGATATCGACCAGTTCCTTGGTAATGCATTCTGACAGGCGGTCGGCGACGTTTTCGCGCTTGCCGCGCAGAACCCGCCCGGCCTTTTCGACAAGCTTCAACACTAGATCGAGTTCGGACTGGAGCTCCGCGCGCTTCTTGCCGCGTCCGCGCAAGCCGTCGAGCTGGGATTTCCAGTCGGTGGCATTTTGGAGTATGGCTTCAACGGTCGACCCATACTTGCGCTTCAGGGTCTGGTAGGTCGTCAGGCGGTCGTCGAGCCACTGCATGCGTTCGGGGCTGGCATCGATTCCGGCGGCGGATCCTTCGATGGAGCGCACCACCTCCTGCACCTGCGTAATGGCGCTTTCGATTTCATCGTGCCATTCCTTCGCTTCGGGCATGATTTTAACCAACTGGTTCAGGCTGCGCTGCGCCGCGGCGAGGGAGTCGAAGGCGCATCCTTCGCCTTCGGTGAGGGCGTTGACCGCCCCATTGGCCAGTTCGAGCACCTGCTGGGAATTGGCGATAATGCCGTGTTCCTCCGCGACCTCCGCATCCTCTTCGACCGACAACTTGGCCGTTTCGATTTCGGAAACACGGTAGCTGAGGAATTCGATCTGCCGCTCCAGATCCTCCTCGTTGTCGGCATTGATCGCATCGATCTGCTTCTGGATGGCGCGGAGCTTGGCGTATTCCGAAAGGTAGGCGGCCTTGGCGGCCTCCACCAGCCCGAAGGCATCGAGGATCTCCAGCTGGGTGGCGGTGTCGAGCAACGACTGGTGGTCGTAGGGGCCGTGCATGTCGACCAGCACCGTGCCCAGACGTTTCAGCACCTGGAGGGTTACCGGTTCGTCGTTCACCGTGGTCTTGTTCGAAGACTCGGTGATCACGCGGCGGATAATCAGCAAGCCGCCGTCACAAGATTCCAATCCAATATCGGCGAGGATGGCATCGATGGCGGACGTGTCCTCCAAGCCGAATTCGGCGTAGACCGAGCAGGAGGTTTCGCCGGTGCGGATCATGGATTTGTCGGCGCGTTCGCCAAGCAGCAGGCGCAGCGCACCGATCAGCAGCGACTTCCCGGCACCCGTCTCGCCGGTGATCACATTAAGCCCGCTGCGGAAGCCCACCTGGACATCGTCCACGAGCGCAAGGTTCTTGATTTTGAGGTTCCTGAGCATTGTAGGCGTGGATATTTAATGAACAGGTGGAATTCGGCAAGCACTTAGATATGCAGCAGACGGTTTATTCCGGCTCGACGATCTCTTTTGCCACGGCGCGCTGTTCCTCTTTGCGTTTTTCCTCGAAGCCGTTGAGGAAAATAACCAGGACGCGCAGGAACAGCAACAGGAAGATCGGGCCGCCGATAAAGTAGAAGGCATCGGGAAGATCGAACGCCGGGTGCGAGGCGGAGCCGCGCACTTGCGGCCGCAGGCGGTTCCGCGCAGACTCCGCGGTAGGCAAATAGTCATCGGCCGAAATTCCGTATACGGAAGTCACCTTCGACTCGTCGGCTTTCGTGGCGACCGGTTCCATGGAAAGCCTGGGTTCAACGTTGGTTTCCGCCGCCCATGCCCCAAACGAAAGCCCCGCCAGCACAACAAAAAGCGAAAAAATATGTCCGACCCTACTCATAATTTCTTAACAAAACCTGTTCAAAACCATCCGCTAACCACTTCCAAACTTGGAATTAACCTATCAGATTCATGATGATGTAGAACAACGAAATGGGTTTTTCTAGGCAAGTGGGTGAAAAAACTACCGGTAAAACATGCAAATCACGTCAGGGTTTTCAACCACGTGGAAACCGGCACATCCAATCCAATGCCGTGCAGATAGTTATAGGTCGCGGTCTTCAACGCATTTCCCACCGCCGCCAAATCATGGTCGAATGCGCCATTGAAGGGGATTTCGTTGATAGCAAACGCAGATTCAACTGGTTCGGGCACTTCAATGCCATAACGATCGGGATGCAGGGAAATCTCGCTGTGGGCGGTCAGGGCGAACCGGTGCCAGAAAGCCGAGTGAAGCACCTCGGAATCGAAAAGCTGCCGCACCGTTTCCAATGCCTGCAGGGTTTCCGCCTCCGTCTGGGTGGGGAACCCGTACATCAAATAGGCGTGCGTCAAGATGCCGGCATCGGCAAGATCGGCCAGCACGCGGGACGCATGCCCGACCGTGATCCCCTTCCGCATCAACGCGAGCGTACGATCGCAACAAGTTTCCAGCCCGCCGGTCACGGCGATACAGCCGGCTTCCGCCATTTTTTGAATGAGCCGGGTGGAAAACCGTTTTTCAAACCGTATGTTCCCCCACCATTCAATCTGTAGGCCGCGATGCAGGATTTCGTCGCAAAGCCCGTCAAGCAGATCGGGGGGCAGCGCCTCGTCGACAAAATGGAAACCGTTGAAGCCGGTTTTACGCTGGGTGGTTTCGATCCAGTCGCAGATGGTTTTCGGGGTGGCGGGATCGTAGCGGCGGATGTAGTCGATGGTCGTGTCGCAAAAGGCGCAGCGGCTCCAGCAGCAGCCGTGCGCCAACACCAGCTTGTTCCACTTGCCGTCCGACCACAACCGCGTCACCGGATTAAGCATTTCGAACATGCCGAAATAGTGGTCGAGTTCCAGCCCGAGGAAATCCGGCGGAGGCAGGTCGTTGTGTGCGACTTCGGGGGCATCGCAGTCGTAGTAGCGCACCCGTCCCTCTTCCCGCACGAAGGTACGAACCCGTTCACCCGATTCCGCCAGGCGCTGGAGCGGCCGGAAACCGCTATCGAGCGTAATGGAGTCGACATAGTCGAAAATCGCCGGATCCTTGAGTTCGCGCAACTCGGTGTTCACATAGCCGCCGCCCATCGTGATATGCACATCCGGATGCGTTCGCTTGATCCGGCGGGCTACGGCCAGCGCCCCGAACAGGCAGCCGGGAAACGGCACGGTAAGCGCCACCATGTCCGGACGGTGCGCGGCCATCTGTTCGTCGACCAGTTCTTCCAGCCATTGGAAAAAGAGCGAGTCGGCGCTTTCGAGTTCATTGCGCAGGATTCCAAAGTCCGGCAGGCTGGCGGCCAGCTTTTCGCCGTAGCGCGAAAATCCGAAATGGGGATCAACCGCCGTGGCGGCCTCGGCAAGGTCGTCGAGGTAGAGGCTGGCCAGATGGCGCGCGCGGTCATGCAGATCCAACCCCCGGAAGTTCCAACCAAATTGTTCCTCCTGCTCGTAGGCGCGCACCAGATGGTTGCCTTCGGGAAGGTAGCCGCGGGTTGCAATACGGTCGGCGGCGGACGGGTTGCGATCCTGTAGAAAGGCGAGCACATCGCCGATGGTGCCGCAATAGTCGCGCTCCGTTTCGTCCGACGCTTCCAGCTCGCGGCACAGGGCGGAAACACCCGAACGCGAGAAGAGCTTGAGCAGCAACGCGAGCGACAAATCGGCTTGCACGGCGTCGTGGCCAAGCGACTTCAGCCACGCCGCGAGCAGCGGGGTGGCGGCGTACGGGGTGTTGGGTTGCAGCAAAGGCGGTGTTATCAGCAATATTTTCATGGTTGCAATGGCGGGAAAACTACCCGCAAACCCACGGGGATTCCATCTGCAATCGTATTATTATTGCACCGAAATGGCCGATCCGGCATAAAAGGCACTCTTGTTGGCAACCGAAGGCTAGAAGACTATGGCAAAACCAATTTATGCAGGCTCCTACCAAAACCGCGGACGAAACCGCGGCAAGGTGGTCTTTATTGTGATCGTGCTCGCGCAGCTCGCCGCCGTAGGTGCCTACCTGTACTTCAAATCCGACAAAAAGGCCGACAGCGAAACCCCGGAAACGGCTCCGCCCAGCCTTGCCCCCGCCCCGTCCGCCCTATCGCCCGCAACACCATCCGTTCCTGCCAATTCTCCTGCCGCGCAGGCGGCGGTATCCGATGCCCGCGCAGCCATCGATGCCGGACAGCTGACCCAAGCCCAGGCCGCCCTGAGCCAAGTGGTTGCGACCAACCCCGATCCGGATGCCATCAAACTGCTCGGCGACGTGAACATGAAGTTGCTCAAGTCGTCGTTGATGATGCCGGGCAAGCAATACTATGTGATCCAGTCCGGCGACTACCTCCAGAAGATCGCCAAGAAATTCAATACCACCGTCGAACTGCTCAAAACCATGAACGGCATGCAGACTGACACCATCCGCCTCAACGACCGGATGCTTGTCTTCAACAGCGACTTCTCGATTCGCGTTTCCAAGGAACGGAACGAACTGGACCTGTTGAACGGCGGAAAACTGTTCAAACGCTACAAGGTGGGAACCGGCAAGTTCGGCAAAACACCCGCCGTCCAGTTTTCCATCATCGACAAGATCATCGAGCCCCCATGGACACGCCCTTCCGACAACAAGCAAATCGAATACGGCGACCCTGAAAACGTATTGGGTTCCCGCTGGATGGCCATCAAGTCCACCGACCACCCGGAACTGACCGGATTCGGCATCCACGGAACATGGGAACGCGATAGCATCGGCAAGCAGTCCAGCGCCGGATGCATCCGCATGTTGAACGAAGATGTCGAGGAACTCTTTGATCTGGTTCCCCGCAAAACCACCGTTATCATCGACGAATAATCTACCGACCAAGGAGAATTGAATGAGCGTAGTTATCCTCCCCTTCGAAGCCCCCATCGCAGAGCTTGAAAGCAAGCTCCATGAGCTTGAAGCCTTCAGCAAGGAACAAGACATCGACGTTTCCCATGAAATCAACCGCATGAAGGTAAAGATCGAAGAAACCCGCAACTCCATCTATGCCAACCTCACGGCATGGCAAAAGGTGCAGGTGGCGCGCCATCCCGACCGCCCCTACACCATGGACTACATCAATACCATGACCACCGACTTCGTCGAAATCCATGGCGACCGCATCCACCGCGACGACCGCGCCATCGTCGGCGGCTTCGCCAAGATCGATGGCCGCAAGGTCATGATCTTCGGGTCGCAGAAAGGCCGCGACACCAAGAGCAACGTCGAGTGCAACTTTGGTTGCGCCCATCCCGAAGGCTACCGCAAGGCGCTGCGCCTGATGCGGCTGGCCGACAAGTTCGGCGTTCCGGTTATTTCCCTGATCGATACCAAGGGCGCGTATGCCGGGCTCGAATCCGAAGAACGCCACATTGCCGAAGCCATCGCCGTAAACCTGCGCGAAAGCTTCAACATCAAAGTCCCGATCATCTGCATCATCATTGGCGAAGGCGGCAGTGGCGGCGCGCTCGGCATCGGCATCGGCAACCGCATTCTCATGATGGAACACGCCTACTATTCCGTCATCTCGCCCGAAGGTTGCGCCGCCATCCTATGGAAAGACCGGGCCTTCTCCGACAAGGCTGCCGAAGCCCTCAAGATTACCGGCCCCGACCTCATCAAACTCAAGTTGGCCGACGAAGTGATTCCCGAACCAACAGGTGGGGCACACGTCAATTTGGCGGCAGCGGCCGAAAACCTTAAACAGGCCATCCTGCGGAATCTCGACGAACTTGAAGGAAAATCGACCGAAGAAATCCTGCAGGACCGCTACGACAAGTTCCGCGCCATGGGCGAATTCGAGGGAGCCATCGCGTAGGTTGGAACTCCAGTTCCGACCCTCTGCGGATCGGAACGAGGCTGGAGCCTCATCCTACGGCCGGGTGATTTCAACGGCAGAGGCCTTCGCAAAACGGAGCGCGCCGGGCTTGTCGACACCAACCACAACCTGCTGGACCCGTTGATCGGACAGCGCGATGTCGGCAATGTTTTCGGCCAATGATTCAATCAGCTGGAAGCTGCTTTTTTCCACCAGCTTGAGAATCGCTTTCTTGACAGCCTTGTAGTCGACGGTGTCGTTGACATCGTCCGAACGTCCCGCCTTGCGCAAATCGCAATGCATCTCGACATTGATGATGACGTCCTGCTTTTCGCGCCGCTCTTCGGGATAGATTCCGATGATGCAACGTAGGGCTAGATCGCGTATGAAAATCCTATCCATGCTAGACTCCATTTCCTAAAAGATGCTGCCCGCCATCGACAAAGACCACCTGCCCCGTAATCGAATCCGCCTGCAATAAAAACACCACGGCTTCGGCGATGCTTTCAGGGGTTGGAAGCCGGTCGAGCGGAATGTTGCCTGCCAGCTCACGGGCGCTTGCGGCGTTGCTGCCGGGCGGCGGAAGGATGGGGCCTGGCGCTACGGCGTTGACAGTGATGTTCGGTGCGTATTCGAGCGCGGCCAACTGCGTCAATTGTTCCAGCCCTTTCTTGGCGATGGAATATGGAACGCAACTCGTATCGTTGCAGCGGATGCGCCGGTCGAGCAGGTTGACCACGGCTCCCTTCTCCGTTTGCGCGGCAAACGTGCGCATCAGCTCCATCGGAGCGAACAGGTTGACCTGGAATTCGCGAAGCACCCGCTCGGGCATGGCTTCGGCCAGCGTGTCCTTGGTGAACAGCGAGGCGTTGTTGATGAGAATATCGACCGTTCCGGCAAGTCCAACCAACTCCCGGCAATCAGCGGGAGAACCGAGGTCGGCACAGACCGAAAACGGAGAGAGCGCTTCTGCTTCGGTGCGCGAGTTGAGGTAGTGAACCACCACCTCGACTCCCGCCGCCTGCAACGCTTCCGTAATCGCCCGTCCGATCCGAACCGCGCCACCCGTAACCAAAGCCCGTTTACCGTTTAAAATCATGCCTTCATGTAATACCCGTAAATTCCAACCATTGGAAGTTTTCGCTTTCCTTTTTACGATGCTTGGCAAAAAATGAACTTGCATCAACGGGAGGTAAATCAATGGTCAGGAAGTCCCTATTCGCACTGCTCGCCACCTTGGCGGTTGCACCCGTCCACGCCCAGGAACCCAAGGCTCCGGTCGTCTATATCATCCCGATCGAGAACACGATCGAGCCCGCCCTGCTCTACGTTGTCCGCCGCGGTGTCGACGAAGCCGTGCGCAGCGACGCAAAAGCCATCATCTTCGAAATGGATACGCCCGGCGGCGCGGTCGGCGCCGCCGAAGACATCATTGGGGTGATCACCCGGACGGATATCCCGACCTATACCTTTGTGAAAAAGGATGCCTATTCCGCCGGAGCCATTATCGCGCTGGCAACCAAGCACATCTACATGGCACCCGGCAGCGTCATTGGAGCGGCAACGCCCATGCTGATGTCGCCCATGGGCGGAATCCAGGAAATGCCGGGCGATGTGCAGGAAAAAATGACGTCGGCGGTCGCCGCCATGGTGCGCGCGGCAGCGGAACAGGGCGGGCACGACAAGGAACTGGCCGAAGCCATGGTGCGCGCCGACATGGAATATAGCGTCAACGGGCAAGTGATCAGCGAGAAGGGCCGGCTTCTTACCCTCACAAACACAGAAGCATCGCAACGGGTAGGCGATGATCAACATCCATTGCTGTCGGAAGGGACTGTAAAGGACATCGGAACATTGCTCGAAACCATCGGCTTGCCCAACGCCGAGAGGCGCGTGCTGGAAGTAACCGCAGCCGAACGGCTGGCGCGGTGGATTGCCGGGATCGCGCCGATCCTGATGATCATCGGACTCGGCGGGTTGTGGCTGGAACTCAAGACGCCCGGCTTCGGCATCTTCGGCATCACCGGCATTACCTGCCTGCTGCTGTTTTTCTTTGGCCACCACATTGCCGGATTGGCAGGCATGGAGGATATCCTGCTGTTCGTGGTCGGGCTTACCCTGCTCGCCGTCGAAATATTCATCACGCCCGGCTTTGGCTTCATGGGGATCAGCGGCTTGCTGCTCATCTTCCTGTCGCTGATGGACGCCATGGTGGAACACATGCCTGGCCAATGGCGCCCTATTTCTTTTTCGCCGGAAACCCTG
>JAIPJC010000080.1 GCA_021734345.1 Kiritimatiellales bacterium
CTTGACGGGGAAGTGCGAGGCGATGCCCGGGCGCTTCGTGCGGGGCCAGAGCACCCAGCCAAACAGCGCGACCAGCATTTCGCCGAAGGAGGTGGCGGTGTATTGCATCCGCGGCGTCGGTTGCGCGTAGCCGAAACCCCAAGTACCGACCGTCGACGGCGCCTGCCGGACGATTTTCCGCCGCAGCCCCAGATAGCATCCCGCCGAGAGGACGATGAACACAACCGCCATGCCACTGATCCATTGAAAGGGCGCGAACGAAGCGAGCGACGCATTGGCCGCCCCGGCGGGTTCCATCCATTGCGCCGCCGCCCGCTGTATCAATGGAAAAGCGAGCTGGGGGAAAACGCCCAGCACCACGCACCCGGCGGCAAGCAGGAGCATCGGCCAGCGCATCGAAGCCGAAGGATCGCGGGGTTCGACAAGGACGGGATGCCGGGGTGTTCCGAGAAAAATCGTACTGCCGATCTTCACAAAGCAGGCCAGCGCCAGCGCGCCAATCACGGCCAATGCCACGGCCCCGAGCCCGGCCGCAGGCCAGACCGTTCCGCCGGAAGCATCCACTCCGCGGAAAAATCCCAGATAGAGAATCCATTCGCCGATAAAGCCGTTGAATGGCGGCAGCCCGCAAATGGCGAGGGAGCCCATCAAAAAAAGGCCCGCCGTGCGCGGCATGGATTTTGCCAGTCCGCCGAGTCGGTCCATGCAGCGCGTGCGCGTCGCGCGAATCACCGTTCCGGCATTCATGAACAGGAGCGGCTTGAACAGACTGTGGTTCCAGACATGCAACAGCGCCCCGCCAAGCCCCAGCAGGATAAAATCGTCGCGGTGCAGCACCCGCCCTATCAGCGCCAACCCGATGCCCATCGTGATGATTCCGATATTTTCGATGCTACTGTATGCCAACAGCCGGCTGATGTCGCTCTGCCCCAACGCGAAGGCGATGCCCAGGATTCCGGTCAGGGCACCGATGGATAGCAGCACCTCGCCATTCCAAAGTTCCGTCGCCGGCAACAGAGTCAGGACACGGAGCAAGGCGTAGACGCCCATCTTCAGCAAAACCCCGGACATCACGGCCGACACATGGCTGGGCGCATTGGCGTGGGCGTCGGGAAGCCAAACCAGCGGGATCGCCTCGGCCTTCAAACAAAAACTCAGAATCGCCAGAACAAAAAGGGCGGTGGAAACCTCCGATGTCAGCGACCCGGCATCGAGTACGCAAAAGGCGAAACTTCCGGTGAGGTGCCGGAAAAGCGCAATCAACGCGATCAGGAAGCCCGCCCCCACATGCGCAGCCACCATAAAGATCCAGCCCGCCCGGCAGTAGGCGGGGTTTTCATGCTCCAGCGTGGTCAGGAAATAGGCGGAGGTCGCCATGATTTCCCAGAAAAGCAACAGTAGAATCCAGTCTCGGGCCACCACCACCATCACCATCGAGCCAACCATCAACCCAAAAAACAGACCCAGCCCGCGTCCATTTTCGGGATGCTCGGTCTGCCTCCAGTAGCCCAGTCCAAACACGGAACAAAGCGCAGGAATTATAAAAACAGGAATAAGGAATACCGCGCTCAGCGCGTCCACCGCCACCGAAACCCGTCCCAACGGCAGCGTCCACGCATACGATAGCGCACATGGAGCGGACGACGAAAAAACCAGCACCAGACCAACCACCCCGGACAGACTGCCCAATACAACCAACACGCTGGCAACCCGCTGAGTCGCCAGCGACATGCGAGGACCACAACACGCCGGAATCCCGCTGACAAGCATCAGCAACGCCGCGCCCAGAATCAGCCACAATCCATTCATGCTCGAACCTCACGCTCCAGGCTCTTGTGAATGGAAAGAATGGATGTTGTTTTTTTCATATCCTCTCAATATTGGAAAAGCCGTTTAAAAATCGATCCCAGAGGAAGCGTCCAGACCAGCAGAACCACCACCGTGATCGCCACATAAAGTAAATACTGGCTTATTGGGCCGCGTTGCAGCGCCCGGAACCGTTCGAATAGCCCCGCAACCATCCGAACAACAGGCAGGATCTTCTGCTCCAGCACAACGTCGGAAACCTCCGTTGAAAATTCGGTTTGGGCGGGGAACGGCGACGAGATGACCGGGCGCTGGATGCGGGGATGCAGCACCCAGGCAAACAGAGCCACCAGTGTGTCGCCGAAGGAACTGGCCGTATATTGCATGCGCGGAGTCGGCAGCGCATAGCCGCAACCCCACGTGCCGATCGAGTCCGTATTCCGCCTGCGGATTCTGCGACGGAGCAGCACGATGCCCAACCCCGCCACGACCACCAACGCCACGGCCATGCCGCTGATCCACTGGAAGGGGGCGAACGATTCGAACAGCGGAACCGCAGGCACCCCGGTCGGATCCAGCCATTGGCTGGCGGCCTGCCGCAACAAAGGGAATCCGAGACTCGGCAAAAAGCCCAGCACGATGCAACCCGCTGCCAACAGAACCATTGGATAGCGCATCGCAGGCGTGGGGTCGTGGGGCTGGCCATGGACGGGATGCCGGGGAACACCGAGGAAGACAGTACTGTACATTTTCACGAAGCAGGCCAGCGCCAATGCCCCGATCATGGCCAAGGCCGCGGCACCCGCGCCGGCAACCGGGCACACCACACCGACCCCGGATCCAACGCCGTGGAACAAACCCAGATAGATCAACCATTCGCTGGCAAACCCGTTGAGCGGCGGAAGCCCGCAGATGGCCACGGCACCGAGCACGAACAGTCCGGCCGTGACCGGCATGGATTTCGCCAAGCCGCCCATCCGGTTCATGTCGCGGGTGTGGGCCGCATGCATGATCGTTCCGGCATTCATGAACAGGAGCGGCTTGAACAGACTGTGGTTCCAGACGTGCAGCAACGCGCCGCCGAGCCCCAGCAGGATAAAATCGTCGCGGTGTAGCACCCGCCCTACCAGCGCCAACCCGATGCCCATCGTGATGATGCCAATGTTTTCGATGCTACTGTACGCCAACAGCCGCTTGATGTCGCTCTGTCCAATGGCGAAAGCGATGCCGAGAATGCCGGTGGCCGCACCAACGGCCAGCAACACTTCCCCATTCCAAAGCGCCACCGGCAGCAACGACAGCATGCGCAGGATTCCATAGATGCCCATTTTCAGCAGCACGCCCGACATGACCGCCGACACGTGGCTGGGGGCGTTGGCATGGGCGCCAGGCAACCAAAAGTGCAGCGGCATTAGGCCGGCCTTGAAGCCAAACCCTATGATCGTGAGGATGAACAACGTGGCGGCGGTGCCGGACGTCAGCAACTCGGCATCCAACGCCGCCAAGCCGAATCCACCCGAAACCTGCCGCAACAGGGCGAAGAGCGCAAACAAACACAAGGTTCCCGCATGGGTGGCCACCAAATAGATCCAGCCTGCCCGCCGGACTTCGCCCTTTTCGCTTTCGGTGCCAACCAGAAGGAACGCGGCCAGCGCCATGAGCTCCCACGCGATCAGGAACAGGATCGAGTCGCGGGAAACCACCACCAGGGCCATGGCCCCGGCCAGCAATCCGTAGAACAGGCCCAGGCCGCGCCCGTTCCCGGGATGTTCGCTTTGCCGCCAGTAGGACAAACCGTAGATCGAGCCCAACAGGGGAACCGTAAAAACGGGAATCAAAAATACAGCACTTAGCGCATCGAGCCCCATGGCAAAATGCCCACCCGGCAAATGCCAGGACAGCGAGATCGAACAGGGTGCGGCCCCGAACGATGCAACGACCAGCCCCCACCAGCCGAGCATGCTTCCCGCCCCCACCAGTGCGGTGGTCAGGCGCTGGAGCCGGATAGATGTCCGCGCGCAAAAACAGGCCGGGATACCGCTGGCGATCAACAGGATCGCCGCAGCGAAAATCAGCCACAATCCGTTCATGCGCAGACCTCGCTGGCCAACGGCTCAACCTTGAAATGGATTTCGAATATCACCATGGTCCTATCGTGAAAACAATCGGGAAAGAATGGATGCAATGGGCAGGGTCCAGATCAACAGAATGATCACGATCACTGCAATATAAATCAAATACCGGTGCGTCAAGCCGCGTTGCAGGGGCAGCACCTTGCCAAAGAGCGTTTGAAAAAACCGCACCGCCGGCAGGAGCTGCCGATCCAGTACCGCTTCATCCACATGGGATTCGTATCGGGCCGGACGCGCAAAAACAGTCTGGATCCCCGGCGCGTGGATCAGGGGATGAAGTACGAAATTAAACAGCCCGGTCAACATTTGGGCAAAGGACGACGCCGTGTATTGCATCCGTTCGGAGGGCCAGGCATATCCGCACGACCACGTGATGGTGTGCGGCGCATCACGCCGCTTTATTTTGCGCGACAAGCCGAAATATACAACCAGGCCTGCCCCGCAAAAAACCAGGCCGGACAACGCAATGGCCGACAGCGGCGTTAGCGCGTTCAACGGACAGGATGATTGCAGCAACCCTTCGGTGTCCCATGCCAGAATGGCCTTGCCCAGCATCGGAGTCGCAACAAAGGGAGCCAAGCCGATTACGATGCAGCACCCCGCCAACATCCCCATCGGAACTTTCATGGAAAGCGGGGCCTCATGCAGGGCGGACGTCCGGGGCTGCCGCGGCGCGCCCAGAAAAACAGCGCCGTAGGCTTTCACAAAACACGCCAGGGCCAATGCCCCAATGAGCGCCAGCACCGGGGCCGCCAACGCGGCGACCGACCACGACAGCGCGGTGCCATCCGACACGGTATGGAATAGGCCCAGGTAGATAAACCACTCGCTCACAAACCCATTCAGCGGGGGGAGCCCGCAGATGGCGACGGCACCGATCAGGAAAAAAGCCGCCGTCCACGGCATGGATTTGGCCAGCCCGCCCATCCGGTCGATCTCGCGGGTTCCACTCGCATGGACGACGGATCCGGCACCCATGAACAGTAGCGATTTAAACAGCGCATGGTTCCAGACGTGGAGCAGGCAACCGGCCATGCCCAGTATGACGAACAGCGGCTGGCGCCACGACCGGCCGAGCAGCGCCAATCCGAACCCGATCAGGATGATGCCGATGTTTTCCACGCTGTGATAGGCCAGCAGCCGCTTGAGATCGTGCTGCCCCAGCGCAAACACCACGCCGAGCACGCCGCTGATGCAGCCCAGCGCCAGTACAACCACCCCCCAGCCCACCGGTGGATCCGGCAGGAAACCGATGAAGCGGATGATTCCATAAATCCCGATCTTGAGCATAATCCCCGACAGCAGCGCGGAGACATGGCTCGGTGCGTTGGCGTGCGCCGCGGGCAACCAGAAGTGCAGCGGCATGATGCCGGCCTTTATGCCGAACCCCAGCAGGGCCAGAAAAAAAATTGCGGTGAGCAATCCCAACCCGGCTTCGTTGGCGGCAATCGCCCGCAGTTCAAACGACCCCGTTATCCAATGGAACAGGGCGAACATCGCAAACAGGGCCAGCGTTCCAATGTGCGTGGCCACAAGATAGACCCAACCGGCGGTGCGCGCCTCGGGCAGATGGTTTTCCGTGCTGACCAGAAAGAAGGCGGACACGGCCATGATTTCCCAGCCCATCAGAAACAGCACGGCATGGCGGGCGACCAGCAGCACGGTCATCCCGGCAGTGGCCCAGCCCCAGAACAGGCGCAGCCCCCGCCCGTTGTCCCTGTGCGCGGGTTGCGGCCAATAGCCCAGCCCGTAGAAGGAACCCAGCGCACCCATGACCAGCACGGGAATCAGGAAGAACGCACTCAACCCGTCGGCAACCATGGACATCGGAGCACCCATCGCCCGCCAAGGCAGAACGACGGAATCCGTTCCGTACAGAAATACAAGCGCAACCCCGGCCAACCCGGACAGCGTCCCGACACATGAAAACAACAGCGCGATGCGCTGGCCTGCCATCGTCCGGCGCGACATGGCCACGCCGGGGATTCCGCCCAATGCGTTGATGGCCGCTGAAGCCAGAACCAATAGGATGGGCAGGTGTGCCTTCATTCATGCGGGGTGTCTATTTCTTGGCTCCTATTTCACTTTCGGCCAGAGCCAACGCCTTCATGAGTTCCTCGCGGGGAGCTTGCTTCTTCAACGCCTCCTTGAAGGCCGGATTGTGCAGTATGAAACCCAGCCTCGCCAACAGGTGCAGATGCGCCTTCACCGTCGGAGAGATCATGGAGAACAACGTGTGGACCGGACGCCCGTCAACGGATCCGAAATCAATGGAATTTTCCAGAAAGCCAAGGGTGATGGTCGGGGTTGTGATGTGCAACACGATGGGATTGCGGACGTGCGGAATGGCGATGCCATCGCCGACCCCGGTCGACCCCAGGTTTTCACGGGCCAGCATGACCTGGTAGAGGAACTCCCGGTCCACCTCGGCGGACAGCTGCATGGCGTCCACCATATGGCGGAGCACGGTCGGCTTGTCCTTTCCAGGCAACCGGTAGACAATGCCGCCGGTCGCCAAGGCATCCACCAGGCTCGGCAACGGCGTGTTGCCGTCCGCCGCATCGTCCGGAAGATCCACCGCATGCGGGATCTGCCGCGCGGTGGCCCACTCCAGGATTTCCGCCTGGTTGAACCGGCACTGCTCGTTGATGCGGTACACGGGAATGCTGCCCTGCTTGATCCATCCATAGATGATGTTGGTATCAACATTCAACAGCTTCGCGACATCCTTGACTGATAGTTGCATAACTCTCCTGGCTACATGAAATAACGGAAGTAGAGATAGATATGCGCGATCACCAGTGAAATGAGCATGAACGGGAAGCCGTATTTGGTGAACGACCAGAAGGTGATCGGGCAGTTGTTGCGGTTGGCCACTTGCGAGATCACGACGTTGGCGGACGCGCCGACCAGCGTGCCGTTGCCGCCTAGGCACGCGCCGAGCGCGAGCGCCCAAAGCATCGGCTCGGCAATCTGGACATGGATCAGCGCATCGTCGGTCAGGCCCATTTGCGCGGCAAAAATCGGCACGATGCCCTTGACCAGCGGAATCATCGCCATGACCAGCGGAATGTTGTCGACGATCGCCGAGGCGATGGCGCTGAACCAAAGGATCGTCAAGGTCGTCGCCATCAGGTTGCCGTTGCAGAGGTGCAGGATGATCTCGCCCATCTTTTCAAAGACGTGGGCGTGTTCCAGCGCGGCGATCATCATGAACAACCCCGAGAAGAAGAGAATGGTGTTCCACTCCACATGCAGGAGCGAGTGGTGGATATCCTTTTTACAAACCAGCACCATGACCATCGCCCCGGCCAGCGCAATGATGCCCGGCTCGATTTCCAGCGCGCGGCCAGCGAAGAACCCAGCCAGGATCAAACCAAACACGACCAGGGCCTTCTTCAGCACCACCGGTTGGAGGATGGCCTTGTCGGGGCGCGAGGTTTCGATGCGCTTGCGCGTCTGAGCAGTCGTCTTGATTGTCTTGCGGAACATCAGGGTCATTACACCAAGAAGCACCACGACGATGACCAGTACCGGCGGGGTCAGGAAGACCAGGAAGTCGTTGAACGTCAGGTGCGTCTGCGAACCGATCAGGATGTTGGGCGGATCGCCCACCAGCGTGGCCGTGCCGCCGATATTGGAGAAGATCGCTTCCATGATCAGGATCGGCGTGGCCGGCATTTCCAGCAACTGGCAGAGCAGGATCGTGATGGGAGCCATCAGGATCACGGTCGTCACGTTGTCTAGAAAGGCGGAGAGAAACGCCGTCAGGACCATGAAGAAAACGGCGATGAGCAGCCCGTTGCCCTTGGCCACCCGCGCGAGTTTGATGGCCAGCCATTCAAACACGCCGGTGTCGGTCAGGGTGTTGACGACGACCATCATGCCGATCAGCAGGAACAGCACGTTCAGGTCGATGGCGTGCAGCGCCTCTTCGTATCCGATGAGGTGGAAGCCGATGACCAGGCCTGCGCCGATCAGCGCGGCGATGGTCTTGTCGATGATCTCGGTTGCGATGAAGAAATAGACGACTAGGAAAACTATGATTGGGGCTAGCATGGAAATACTCCTGGAGTTTAGTGGTTGATCACGTTGTCGAGCACCGTGCCTCTATCGATGGTGCCGACCCATCGGCCTTCATCGTCCGTTACATAAAGTTTGGCATACGAGCGGATGGCCAGGTCGAAGACAATCTCCATGATCGTATAGTCCATCGGCACTGTTCGGGCGGTGGCCTCCATCATCTCCCCGGCCAGCGTGTTGCGTTCGTCGGCGAAATATTTTTCGAAGGGGTCGAATTCGGCAATGAACGAGACGCTCTTGAGGTTGGCAAAAAACTCCGGCAGGCCGTAGCGGAAGAGCCGCTCCACGGTGATTTCGCCGATGATTTCCTGGCGCGTATTCACCACCGGCACGGCCTGCAGGTTGTTGACGCTCATCAGGTGCGAGCATTTCGGTATGGGATCGGATTCATGCACGCTGAAGCGCGGCGGACGCATGATGTCGCGGGCCAGGATCGGCTTGTCGATGCGCGGGTTGTGTTCCTTGAAAATCTCGCGCAGTTGATCCGGCGTCTGGGCGGCGAGAATCTGGCTGTGCACCTCGGAATTCAACAGGATGCGCGAAAGCTGCGCCATCATCTTGAGCGAAACGGTTGGTTCGGACGCCGGCACGAGGATCAGGCAGACGATCCGCACGGGGAACTCCTCGAACATGACCGGCTCGGCGAAGGTGCCGACGGCGAACAGCGCCTGGCTCAAGTGTTCGAGCCGGGCGTGGGGGAAGGCGATTTCCTGGCCCACCGCGGTGGTGCGCTGGGACTCGCGGGCGATGAGCGCCTTGAGAATGTCGTCGTGCGACAGCTCCGGGTTGACGCTGAAAAACGCGTCGCCGCAGAGGTTTTTCAACAGGACAGAGAGCGCCTGGTCGCGCGGGGCGCCCGGCAGGCAGGGCTGCCAGGATTCCATTTTACGGGTATAGTTCAATATATTCATGAGGGTTCTCCTATAGGCTGGCTTCCACTTTGGCGTGCAGATAGTGCGAAAGAATGCTTTTTGCTACGAGCGTTCCGACGAGGCGGTTTTCAGCATCCACCACGGCGATTTCGCGGATATGGTTCTGGTCCATCAGCTCCAGCACCTGCTTGAGGGTGGTGCCGGACTGGATGGTTACCGGCGGTTCCGCCAGATCCTGCCCGCAATGGAAATTAAGGATATAGGCAATCGCCGGCAGCATTTCTTCCTCTTCGGATTTTTGCCGCGAGAGTTCCAGTATTTTGCGGGCGATCTGCTTGGCCTGGATCACGCCGACCAGATGCTGCTCGCCGTCTTCCAGATAAACCTTGTACTGGTCCGAGGCGCAGAGCATGTCGGCGAGTTTTTCGAGCGAGGTTCCGCTGTCCGCCCGCAGGCAGGCGGTGTTGATGAGGTAGGCGATGTCCTTGACGGTTGTTTTTTCCAGATTGGCTTTCATGATTGCCCCTTTCGTTACGCGACGGCGGTTTGGCGGCGGACGAGCTCGGCTCCCACGCTGCGGCGCGCGGCGCGCAGATCGAGCACTCCGATCAGTTTGTGGCTTTCGGGACTTTCCAGGGCGGGCAACGCCTCGACCTGCATGTTTTGCATATCCTGCATCGCCTCGGCCAGGTTCATGTCCCCGAATACGCGGTCGGTCACCGGCTGCATCACGTCGCCGACCACCAGCCACTGCCAGGTGTCGCGATCGGTCAGCAACTCCTTTAGCATGTCGAAGGTCAGTACGCCGATGATTTTTCCATCGCCGGTAACCACGGGGTAAACGAAGGTGTCCTGCTCGGCAAAATGCTGCACGACCATTTCGAGCGGCGTGCCTTCCTGCAATGGAACAATCCCGGTATTGACGACATCAGAAACCTTCCACTCGGCCATCACATCCTCTTCGGTAACATTGCGGCCGACCTCGCCCGCCTTCGTGATCGCCAGTTTGGCGAAGGTCGGGCCGATGAGCTGGACGCAGAGCGTGGTGGCGGTGACAGTGAAGATGATCATGTCCCCGAGGCTCATGGTTTCGGTTACCTGGATGTGCTGGAGGTTTTGGCTGGCCATGATCGAAAGACCGACCGCCACGCCGCCCTGGGCGAAGAGCGCCATGCCCATGTAGTTTTGCACCGGCTTCTCCGCCTTGGAGATTCGGCCGCCCCAGTAGGATCCAACCCACTTGCCGATGCTGCGCATCACGACGTAGGCCGCCACCAGACCCCACAGCCACGGCGGCATGTTGCCGAGCGAAAGCCGTGCGCCAACGAGCACGAAAAAGATGATGTAGATCGGCGTGGAAAAGGACCGCACGGTTTCGAACAGCTGTTTGCTGCGCCGCGGAGCCATGTTGATCAACACGATCCCGACCGTCATGGTCGACAGGATCACGTCCATCTTGAACGCCACCGCCAGGCCGATGCAGAGCAGCAGGATGCCGATGGAGATGCCGAGACGTTTTTCGGTCTGCGGCATGTAGTGCATCATGGCGTTGAGCACAAAACCGGAAATCGCGCCCAGCACCAATGCCCCTCCGAGTTCGATGCCGGTATGCATCAGAGTGGTGCCGATGGAGTCGCCGCCGCTTTGGGTCAGGATGGTGGCCGCGCTGGTACCGAGGCCATAGAGGGTCATCGCCAGCGCATCGTCGAGCGCCACAATCGCCACGATGGCGGTGGTGAGCACCCCGGCGGAGCGGTATTCCCACAGCACGTCGATGGTCGAGGCCGGGTCGGTGGCCGAGGCGATCGCGCCAAATACCACGCCGGCCGCAATGGCCGAGATCCAGCTATGGCAGACAAAGTAAACAATCACCGTGGAAGCCATTCCCACGAGAAAAAAGGCCGCCATGCCCTCGCCGAGCAGGATAGCCGTAAACTGCTTTCCGTATTTCTTGAAGATGCTGCCGCTCAGCTCGCCCCCTACCAGGAAGCCGATCAGCCCCAGCGCAAAATTGTTGAAGGGCCGCAGCGCGACAATATCGGCCGGATGGAGCAGGCCAAATCCGGTATCGCCGATCAACACACCAACGACGATATAGCCCACCACCTGCGGAATTTTCAGCTTTTGGAAGATCCATGCGCCGACTACACCGCCGGCCACGCAGATGCCTAGAGTGGCGAGAACGCCTAGGTGCAATTCATGCATGGGATTATTCCGTTTCTGTAAGTAGCTGATAGATTTCGGTCGGGTCGGCCGAGGCGATGATCCGCTCGCGAACGTGCTGGTCCTTCAGGCGGGAGCTAATGGACGAAAGGGCCCGGATATATTTCGTATGCTGGTCGCTGCGCGCCGCCAGCATGCAAACAATCTGCACCGGCGCTTCGTCGAGCGAGGTATAACCCTCGACCGGCTTTTTGCATACCGCCACCGCCATGACCAGATCGGTCACCGAGTTGATGCGCACATGCGGCACGCCAATGCCAAAACCAATGCCCGTGCTCATCAGGGTTTCGCGCTCCAGAATGCCCTTAAGCAGCTCGTCGCGATTCTTCACAAACGGGGTTGTTGCCAGCAGATCGACCAATTTCGTCAAAACCTCGTCCTTGGTGGCGCGATCCAACAGGACAACACGCTCCGGCGTCAGAACCAAACTCGTGGCAGCCGCCGTGGCTGCGGGGGTTTTCCCTTGTGATTGCGAAAGGCGCCCATTCACCCACTTCTCGATGTCATCACGCTTGAAACGCCATGTGGTTCCCAGCTTGCCGCCGGGAAGCTCACCTTTTTGCGCCCAATCATACACCGTACGCTCTGAAACGCGTATGTATGCGGCCACTTCTTCTATTGTCATGATTTCGTGCATAAACAACACCTCTCAGTTGAATTTGCGATAAACTACAACAAACGACACGTGGCGCAATAAAAAAATACCACTATTTCCACCCCGCATTTTTCCACTTCCGCACCGAATTAATCAAAAAAATATCCGTCGCCGCCTTCAAATCCGCCACCGAAACCACCGCCTCCTCAATCTCGCCGGTTTTAAGCAGATGCTCGCGGAAAGTACCGGCCAGCAAACCGCATTCGACCGGCGGCGTAACCAACCGGCCATCCTTGCGGATCACGATATTCGCGATGCACCCTTCCGTCACCTCGCCGCGTTCGTTCCAGAGAATCACGTCGTCGCACTCCGGGAAATCCACCTTGGCCCTTTCGTAGACCGCGCGGTTCGTCGTTTTGTGGAACAGGAAAACATCCAGCGAATCGACCGGTCCCTTCGCCAGCGCAATCGTAGCAGCGACGCCCTCGTCGCGTTGCCACGGAAGAGCCTGCACCTCGAAGCTTCCATCCCGCGCAACCAGTAGGCGCATCTTAAAATTCACACCTGCGCAGGTGTGAATTATTTCCTCCAATGCCTGTAAAATCGCATATTGATCCAACGGAACATCGAAATAGGCGGCGCTCTTCCCCAGCCGTTGCAGGTGCTCATCCAAAAGAAAGATGCCGGACTCCGGCTCCCACAGCATGGTTTCCAGAAGCTGGAAATCCGGCCGCGGCTGCGTCAGCACGCGCGCCTTCGTCAGCGTCTCCTCGTATTCCGCTTCGGCATCCGAATCCCAGACGATTCCCCCGCCCACGCCAAACTCCAGCCGTCCCGCCTTGCGGTCAATCAGCGCCGTGCGGATGGCCACGCTGAAGCAGGCCTCGCCCTGCGGTGTTATGAAGCCGATGCCGCCGGTGTAGATTTTGCGCGGCGACTTTTCCAATCCCTGGATCAGCTCCATCGTCTTCGCCTTCGGCGCGCCCGTGATCGACGCGCATGGAAAAAGGGCCGTCATCGTAGAAACGACGCCCTCGTCGCTTTTCCCCTGCACGGTCGACGTCATCTGCCAAACGGTCGGATATTTTTCGACATCGAAGCGGCTCGTCGTTTCAACACTGCCCGGCTCGGCGATACGGCCAATGTCGTTGCGGATCATGTCGACGATCATGATGTTTTCGGCGCAATCCTTTTCCGACCGGCGCAGCGCCTCGGCCTGCTTCCAGTCCTCGGAAAACGTCCGTCCGCGGCGGGCCGTACCCTTCATCGGCCGCGACAAAACCTTCCCGCCGTTCAGGCTGAAGAACAGTTCCGGCGAAGCGGAGCAGATGGCAAAGTCGCCCGTATCGATGAATGCGGCATAGTCGGTTTTCTGCCCGTTGACGAGTTCGTAAAAGAAGGCCCAGGCATCGCCGGAGAAATCCGCGTTGAGACGATAGGTGTAGTTCACCTGGTACGTCGCACCCTCGGCAATGCGCTCCTTGATCTCCGAAATGACCTCGATGAACTCCTCTTTTACGACAGACGGTTTCATGGACCCGATACTGTACGCTCCGTCGGAACCGCAACGTAGGTTGAAGCTCTGCTTCGACTCTCCGCCGACGCTGGACGCAGCAGAGCTGCATCCTACGGACTCGATCTGCTCCAGTACATCGGGGGCGTGGAACAGGCCGAGGCAGAGCAGCGGGAAGCCTTCGGACGGATGGGTCTTCAACGCATGGTCGAACGCAGGCGCGGCTTCGTAGGAAACAAACCCGGCGGCATAGAGGCCGGAGGCTTCCGCCTCGCGCAGCATCGGCAGGACATCCTCCACCCGCTCCGCCCGCAGCACCTTTTCCGGTTGCCCGAACCAGAGCCACTTGCCCGCATGTTTTAAGACAACCTTCATGGGAGACACCAAATGGCTATTCGGCCTTATTCCCATAGGAGACATCGGATTCGTGTACGGCAAAAGCTTGCGGGCGCAACGTTTTCGCCAGGCAGATCATCTCATCCAGTGCCTGGAGCCGCTCGGGAAAGGTCATTCTGGCCGTTTGCCGAAGTTGCAACCGCTCAACCCCCTCGAAGGTTGCATCCCGCCATGGATCTTCTTGCTTGGGGTCAGGTTTCATCTTGAGCCTTTGTGAGGTATTCGATATCGGCCAAATCTTTTGGCCGCGCCGCCTCCCTTTTCATCTTCAGCAAGCAGTCCAGCCCAACAAAAGGAGCCTTGTGTCCTCCTTCAATCTCCACCCACTTTGCCTTCACGTATTCATCCGCAAAATCGAAGGGGCAGGTTACGAATATATCTATCGTCATCCCGTTGGATTCCGAAGGATTCCAGAGCGGGAATACAAGCATGTTCCTGTCATTGATCCAGCCTTCCCGGATTTCAGGATTGGCAAACTGTTCGCCGGTTACGGGCAGTCGCGGCTTATAACCAATAGACTCCAATGCATCAAGGCCCCGCAACAGGTTGTCGCGCTCCAAGTCTATAACGATATCCACATCCAAGGTCAGCCTAAGATAGCCATGGACGATCACGGCCAACCCCCCCGCCACGACATAACGGACTCCAGCATTGTTTAGAGTCTCGATTACTTGTTGAACTTCTTTTTTCATTGACCTCCAACGGCGGGAAGCTATCACACCGGAAACCTAAAAAACAACTCACCCGGCGAGGAGAATCAACAGCACGCAGGGTGATTTCCTGAATTTCCCCAAACCCCTCGTGCGCGATGGCGAATGGGTGGCCCTGCTGGCCAGGGGACCGGCCTGCTATGCGCTCAGGGATCGCGACGAATGGGCGCGCGCTGGCAGGTGAGCAAGAAGTCGTCGAGATAGAAACTGACTGGTTCCACGGCGAGGCTGGTAAAGCCGACCCAGGTGACTTTGGATAAGGGCTTGTCGGCGCAGGGGATCTCGGCGTCGACCAGCCGACGGCCGTCCTGCAGCGTCACTCGGAGCTGCCACGACGCCGACGGCGAGGCTCCCAGTTCGTGAGTCATCTCGAACCACACCCAAACGTTGGGTGGGACGTCCGCTTGAACCTGGCGGTTGACGGTCAGCTTTCCGTCTCGAAGTGCGAATTGCGGCCCAGTCACGTAAGGGGACTTGCTCCAGTCACGCCACTCGAACTGGATGATCGCACCCGGCTCGTACCGCAAGGCAAAGGCATTTTTCACCACCCCCTCGCTGTAGTTCATGCCTTCGTAAAAGTAGTGCGGATTGTAGACCTGCTGCAGACCGCGGGCGTCGGTTAGCTGCAGACTTTGGCGACCGCCGGCGGTCAACTGGTCGGTCACGGCAATGGCATCCCCTTTCCCCTCGACACGAACGGAAGCCCCCGCCGGGGCTTGCCCGGCGGGTGTTTGCTCGAAATCGTCGCGAATCGTCAGCGGAGGGGGTTCCGGAGCGATTCTCAGGGGCGGATAGGAAACGTCATTCGCTTTGCGCAGCCAGTCCACATCGCCATAGACGCCCGCCTGGCTGGGATCGAATGGCCGAAAGCCGAGCCGCAGTGCGGGAGAGTCCGGCAGGACGGTGAAATCGTCCTGCGAAGGGGT
>JAIPJC010000081.1 GCA_021734345.1 Kiritimatiellales bacterium
GCCGGCAGTGGTAGCCATTACCGCAACCGACATCGAGGATGATGCGGTCATCCAAGGGTTGGAGGTGCGGCAGCACGCGATCCCATTTCCAGTCGGAGCGCCATTCGGTGTCGATATGCACGCCGTGAATGGTATATGGCCCCTTGCGCCATGGGTGGAACTCTTTTAGCAAGGATTCGAGATCAGGGAATAAACCGCCCTCCACGCGCACATCGTCTTTGAGTTCGACCGACGAAGGCCCGGGGGGTGGAAGCCGGTCGAGCACGTCTTCCCATTTGGAGAGCAGGCCGTGGCGCTCGTGGCGCAGGCTGTGGGCAATGCGCTCAGGGAGTTGTTCGATCCATGGCTCCAGTGTTGTGCCTTCCAACTGCCGGAAAAAATCTATGTAGTCGATTTTCATTTAACAGCGAGCATGGACATGAAGTTGAAGCACTGGAACCAGACATCGCAGGAGCTGAAACCCGCCTGCAGAAGCCGCTCGCGGTGGGTCGGGATGGTTTCGGGAACGAGCACGTTTTCGAGCGAGGAACGCTTCTGGCTGATTTCAAGATCGGAGTAGCCATGGGCGCGCTTGAAGTCGTGGTGGATGTCGGCCAGCAGCCCGTTGAGGTGGTCGTCGGCAAAGACGACTTTTTCCGACAGGATCAGCACGCCGCCGGGGCGCATGCCTTGGCCTATTTTCTCCAGCAGCTGGCCGCGTGCTTCCGGCGGGACGAACTGGAGGGTGAAGTTGAGCACCACCACCGATGCGTTGGTGATTTCAACGTCGCGTATATCGGCGCACACCACCTCCACGTCCGTTTGGGTGTGGTCGCGCGCCACGGCGTTGCGGCAGCGCTCGACCATCGCCGCGGAGTTGTCGACCGCGACGATCTTGCAGCCTTCGACGGCCACGCCGCGCCGCATCGAGAGCGTCGCCGCGCCGAGCGAACAGCCGAGGTCGTAGAGGGTGCTGCCGGGCTGGGCATAGTGCTCCGTCAGCGTCTCGATCATCGTGATGATCGACCGGTAGCCCGGAACCGAACGCTCGATCATGTCCGTAAACACGTCCGCCACCTGCGCATCGAAGCTGAAATTGGCGATGTTCGCCAGCGGTTCGGAGTAGATTTTGTCTTTATTCATGGCGGCGCAACGTAGCATAGGCTTGGGGAATACACAAAAACTTCCCATGCCGGGAATTGCCACGTGCAGTGGTTTCCACTATTTTTCCTCGGATGTTTCCGCCACGCTATGGTCAACATGAACGGTATACCTTGTGTATGAAAGGACGGACTAATGCATAGACTACTTGCCCATTTAATGGTGGCCGGATTGTGGTTGGCTCCAACCATTGGCCATGCCGTTCTGTTTCATTCGACCGGCGACCCTTCTTATAACACGAACGCACCAACCGGCGCTCTGGACGGGAGCGGGTGGCAGTTCCAAGGCAGGTTCAGAAATACGTCAAATGATAAGTATTTGGGAACTCCGATCTCCGCTCACCACTTCATAACGGCTAGGCACATCAGTGAGTATCCTTCGGTTGGAGAGCCCTTCTACTTCAATGGAGCAACCAATGTTACGATCGCAAAAACCTCGTTGACCAGTTGTGATCTCACTATCTGGGAGATTGAAGGAACCTTTCCCTACTATTCACCGATATATACAAAAACGATTCAAACCGGAGACCCAATTGTCGTTTTTGGGCGAGGTACTCAGCGTGGTGATGCAGTCTATGTTAATGGAGATTTGAAAGGATGGAAGTGGGGAACGAAGGACTTCGTGATGCGGTGGGGGCATAATCTCGTCAAGGCCATGACCACCATCACTGGCCCATACGGTTCCAGCGAGCCGGTGATCCAAACTGATTTTGATGCTTCCGGTGGCACGAATGAATGCATGCTTTCCGACAAAGATTCCGGCGGCGCAATTTTTATACAGGATACCGATGATGGACTTTGGAAGCTGGCGGGAATTAATTCATATATAAATCCCTCCACATTCAGCTACAACTCTAGTTTCACCCCCACGTTCACGGCCGCTATTTTCGACTATTCGTTTAAGTTGATCGATTCCGAGAAGCTGTATGTAAACGTGAATTCCTATGCCAAGGAAGGTCTTTATCCAACGGTTTATCCCGCGTCGTTCTATTCATCCCATGTGGGAGCTCATTTGACTGAGATCCAAAGTATACTCGGCGATGCCTATGATCAGGATGCCGACGGCCTGCCGGATTGGTGGGAGACGCTGTATGTGGGAGATGCGCTTTCGATGGTGGCCACGAACGATTCCGATAGCGACGGTTTCTCGGACTACGAGGAATGGTTGGCCGATACGGTTCCAACCAATGGAAACTCCTTCCTTGAAATCGGAAGTTATACGAACGCCACGAGCCTCGTTTTCGGCAGTTCGACCAATCGGAAGTACTTGGTGGAATACCGCGCCGATTTGGCGGATACCAACGCGATCTGGCTGACGGAGCTGGATTGGTTTGACGTGACGAATTCGCCGACCATCAAGACGGTCACCACGCTGACGACCAACCGCTTCTACCGCGTCCGTGCAAAACTGCCCTGAGGATTTCCAGTCTTTGGAGATTGTGCGCGACATTGGGAAAAAAGGTGGCAATATTTCCCCCCACTATAGGTTCTATTGGTTTGTCTGGAGACTCTATGAAGAACAGCTTGTTTACCGCCGCCCTTTTTGCCGCAGGTTCAGTGCTTGCCTCGACCAACGATTTCCTCACGTGGGAGCAATGCATTGAGCAGACCAAGGCCCAGAGTCCCGAGCTGGTTGCGGCACGCGCGGCCGTGCGCGAACTGGAATATGGCGTGGCTTCGGCCAGTTCAGGTTTTCTTCCCCAGATTGATGCCTCGGCCTCCGCCTCCAGTGGGCAGAGCGAGAACGCAAACAACTGGTTCAAGGATGAAAACTCGGGAGCCAGCTTGACGTTGACCCAGGATCTTTTCGCTGGCGGCGGAAATGTGGCCAAGCGGCGGCAAGCACTTGCGAGATTGCAGATCGGCAACGAACAGTACCGGCAGACGCTCTCGGATGTGGAACTGCGCGTGCGGCTGGCCTACGTCGATGTGCTGTACGCCCAGGATCTCATCGACGTCACCCGCAAGATCGAACAGCGCCGGCGGGACAACGTGCGGCTGATCCAGTTGCGGTTCGACGGCGGCCGCGAAAATGCCGGATCGCTCGCCCGCACGAAGGCGCAGTTGTCGCAGGCCTCGTTCGAAGTGCGGCAGGCGGAGCGCGCGCTGGTCTATGCATTGCGCAATCTGGCCTCCGCCTTGGGTCAGATGGAACCGGCGTCCGGCGTCGCTGGCTCGCTGGAAGCGCGGGAGCCGACCGCGTTGGCGGATCTGGAGGAGCTGATGCAACAGACGCCCGACTACCAGATTGCGGTTACACAGGTCGAGGCGTCAAAACAGGGGATGCTGGTAAAGCGCAGCGCGCGTTTCCCGCAAGTGAGTTTCCAGGCATCGGCCGGACTCGCCGCCCCGGGTGATCATGAAGTCTACGACGGAAACTGGGCTATGAAGCTGGGCGCTTCCATGCCGCTGTTTACCGGCAACCGCCTCAGCAGCGACGTGGCCGCCGCCAAGGAAGCCATCGTCCAGACCGAAATGGGGCTGCTCAATACGGCCAACACGCTGATGGCCAGCCTCCAGCAGCGCTGGAACGGCTATGCCGATGCCGTCGAGGATGCCGTGACGCAGAAAGAGGTGTACGAGGCCGAGAAGCTGCGCGAGGAAATTTCCACGGCCAAATATACCCAGGGGCTTCTTTCGTTCGAGGACTGGGATATCATCGAGAACAACCTGATCAATCAAGGCAAGATTCAATTGGCGCGCCGCCGTACCGCGGAGACGGAGGAGGCGCGCTGGAAAAACGCACTGGGCCGAAGCATGTGGCAGACGAAAGCGGAAGGCAACTGATATGAAAAAAGCGATTAAATGGATAGTGATTCTGGCCGTGGTCGGCGGCGGTGGATACTGGGCCTACCAGGCCAAGATGAAAAAGAAAGACGATACAAAACCCACCTACGACCGCGCCAAGGTGGAAATTCGCGATGTGCGTACGCTGGTCGAATCGACTGGCGAAATCCAGCCGCAGAACCGGCTGGACATCAAGCCGCCGATTGGCGGCCGGCTGGAAGAACTGCTGGTCGACGAAGGCGATCCCGTGGACGCGGGACAGATCATCGGCTGGGTCAGCTCGACCGAGCGCGCCACCCTGCTCGATGCCGCGCGGGCAACCAGCACCGACGAATATGAATATTGGAAAAAACTCTACAAGCCGACTCCGCTGATTTCCCCGTTGAAGGGGACGGTGATCGCCCGCAATTTCGAACCCGGCCAGTCGATCGAGGCCAAGGATGCCGTGGTGGCGATTGCCGACGACTTGATTGTCGTAGCCAGTCTCGACGAAACCGATATCGGGCAGGTCCAGCTCGACCAGAAGGTCAACGTACGGCTGGAGGCCTATCCTGATCGCGAATTTGCCGGCAAGGTCGAAAAGATCGCCTACGACGCGCGTACGGTCCAAAATGTGACCATGTATGAAGTGGACGTCCGCCCCGACAACCTCCCAGCGGTGGCCCGCAGCGGCATGACCGCCAACCTGGAATTCGTGGTGCAGGAAAAAACCGGCGTGCTGGCGGTTCCCGCCGCGGCGGTGGTTCAAGGTTCGTCCGGTTCCAAGGGCGGCTCCAAGGGCGGCGATAAAAACGGCGGGACGCCCGATCCCGACCGCCGCGAAAAAATGTTGGCGCGCATGCGTGAAAGCGGCATGTCGGACGCCGACATCAAGGAACGGCTCGCCGCGTTCCAAAACGGTGGTGGCCACCCGGGCGGCGGAAAAAGCGGTGGCGGAAAGAAGGGCGCGGGCTCCTACGTACTGGTGGATTCCGGTAATCCCGAATCCCCGGATCGCAAACCCGTCAAGACCGGCATCAGCGATGGTTCCTATACCGAGGTTCTCGAAGGTCTCGTCGAAGGCGATGAAGTGCTGATCCAGAAAATCAAGATCGCCGCCAGCAAACCCTCCACTTCAAGCAGTCCGTTCACGCCGAGCATGGGACGCCGTTAATGATCAAGGTCGAAAACATCCGTAAAACCTACCTCATGGGCAAAATGGAGGTGCGCGCCCTCGATGGGGTGTCGCTCACCATTGAACAGGGCGAGTATGTGGCGATCATCGGGGCATCCGGTTCCGGCAAATCGACGCTCATGCACATCCTCGGCCTGCTGGATGTTCCAGACGCGGGAACATTCGAGATCGATGGGACGGATGTCACGAAATTTTCCGACACCGAGCTCGCCGCGTTCCGCAATCGCGTGATGGGCTTTGTTTTCCAGCAGTTCAATCTGCTCCGTCGGACCAGCGCCTTGGAGAATGTCGGGCTGCCGCTGATCTATGCACGCAATGGCAAGAAATCCGATTCCGCCCAAAAGATGTTGGAGCTCGTCGGCCTCGCCGACCGCATGACGCACCACCCGAACGAGCTCTCTGGCGGCCAGCAGCAGCGCGTCGCCATCGCCCGCGCCCTGGTCAACAACCCGTCCATCATCCTCGCCGACGAACCGACCGGCAACCTCGACTCCAAAAGCGCGCGCGAAATCATGCAGGTCATGAGCGAGCTGCATGCCCGCGGACTCACGATCCTGCTCGTCACGCACGATGCCAACGTGGCCAACCATGCCCATCGCATCATCGAGATCAAGGACGGTAAAATTATTGCCGACTTTGTCAACCCCGACGCGCCCCCGGTTCCGGTGGTGGACGGCGTGATCGAGGCCAAGCCCTCCAAGCAATTGTTCGCGCTGCGCGCCATCCGGGAAAGCTGGATTCTGGTGCGGCAGTCGATTCGTTCGCTGCTCTCGAACAAGGTGCGCACCGCCTTGTCCGCCCTCGGCATCATGATCGGGGTGGCGGCCGTGATTGCCACCATCGCCATTGCCACCGGCGCCAAGGCCGAAGTGGAAAAACAGCTTTCGCGGCTGGGATCGAATCTGCTGACCCTTTATCCCGAACGCCGCATGCGCGGCGGGGTAAGCCAAGGGGTGGGGGCTTCATCGCGGTTGACCGAGCAGGATGCCGGTGCCATCCGCACCGAAGTCGAGCACGTCAACCGTGTCAGTTCCACGGTCGACAACACCTCGCAAATCAAGGCCGGCAACAAGAACTGGAGTTGCCAGGTGGCCGGAGTGGAACCCGACTATGAATCGATGCGCTCCTACGAGCCGGATGTCGGACGGTTTTTCACGAAGGAAGAATGCACCCGCCGGGCGCGCGTGGCCTTGATTGGTCGTACTACGCTCCGGGAGCTCTTTGACGAGGCCAATCCCATCGGGCAGGACATCAAGATCGACCGCCAGAGCTTCACCATCATCGGGGTTCTGCCGGAGAAAGGCAGTAGCGGATTCCGCGACAACGACGACACCCTGATCATTCCGCTTCAAACTGCCATGTACCGGTTGTTCGGGGAAAAGTATGTTGAACGCATTGATATCCAGATCGACGAAGCCGTCAACATGGAGCGCGCCCAGGCCGATATTTTGGCGCTCATGGCGAAGCGGCACCGCACCGGCACCCGCGAGAACCCCTTCACGATCCGGAACCTTGCCGAAATCCAGGACACCATGTCGGCAGCCAGCAATACCATGGCCGTGTTGCTTTCAAGCATCGCCACCATCGCATTGGTCGTAGGCGGCATCGGCATCATGAACATCATGCTCGTATCCGTTACCGAGCGCACCCGCGAGATCGGCTTGCGCAAGGCGCTCGGAGCCCGCCGCAGGGACATCATGCTTCAGTTTCTCATCGAGGCGTTGATCATCAGCTTCTTCGGCGGATGCGCCGGGGCGGGCATTGGTTCCAGCGCAAGTCTGGTTATGGAAAAGATGACCGGTTGGAACGTGGTCATTACGCAGGAATCCATTCTGCTGGCCTTCGTCTTCTCCGCCGTCATCGGCGTCGTCTTCGGCATCTGGCCCGCGCGCAAGGCCTCGCTGCTCAACCCGATCGACGCCCTCCGCTACGAGTAGAAGGCTATCGATTGGCAAATGCGCTTGCGACATGGGACGCACCCGGAAGAACCAAGGCAAAACAATCTGTCACCACGCTGAATAGGTTCAGTAATGTCTTGCCGACGCGTGCCGGCCATCCACACACGCCAGCCGATCTCCAAGTGTATTCATACGCTCCTTATATTGCCCAAAAACCCTGTTGATGGTCCGCTGATCGGCGGGGGCGGCAAGAAAACCACATGCAACTAAACAGGCAATTATATTCTTATGCAAAGTTTTTAATATCAACCGCTTGCGATTTTGTTTGGGCGGAAAAATCTTGTTAACTATCGGCTGAGTACTACACTCCGTTGCATGGAAAGGGGGAACCACAGATGACGCTGTTCAAATGGTCAGTAGAGGCCGGTGTTGTGGTTGCGATGTTGGCAATGGCCGTGGTGCCTGCAACCGTTCGCGGGGAGTTCTTTGTCGATCTGTATGGAGGGGTTGCCCGCACGAAAAGCGGCGAGTTTTCCGCCCACGAAAACCGGGAGATTGAAATACCGGGCGGAGATTTGACATCGCAAGGAGATCTCAGCGGGGCGGAAAGCAATGGGGTGGGTTTGCGCGGAGGCTATTGGGATAAGAATTTAAGCTGGATCGGTGCTGCTTTGGATCTAAACCACTTTGGCGCGGATTCGAAAAGCTCCGATGCAGAAGTCAGGCTGACCTCTTTGTCGTTCATGCTGATGTTGCGGTATCCGGTGATGGTCAGCGAAGAATATCCCGGAGGCCGGTTCCATCCCTATGCGGGGATAGGCGTTTCGAAGAGTTCTGTCGAGATTTCCGCACCTTCTTCCGGTGCATCAGGAGACGTAACCAGCGATGTCGGAGGAGTATTCTGTTCCGGAATAAAATGGATGGTTACCCCGAAGTTTGGACTCTTCGCAGAGTACCGGTTCGTATCCATCTCGTTTGATGATAGCGACGTCGACGCCAGTCATGACTTGTTTGGACACTCGCACACGCGCGTATTCGAAGCCGAAGGCGATGTGCAGGCGCAGCAGTTTTTGGGCGGGGTTTCCTTCCATTTCTAATCGGCGAATGAAAATGGTTATACGGAAAAAAAGATTCAAAGGGACGGGGGCCGGATGCCTGCTGGTACCATTGCTGCTGGCCGGGTGCAGTACGACGCCTAGGCCTCCCATCGATGGGAGGGCGGTTGACCTTGGTTCCATCATACTCGGAGTCACGTCGCGTTCCGAGGTCATCGAACAGCTGGGGTCGCCTTCGGCAAGCTTTGAGCAAGGGGGCGTCCTGACGTACCAGCTTGCATACCATCCAAAATTCACCAAGCCCTATGTGGTTCCTCGCCGCCCGATGTGGGGGTGGGCGAGGGTTAGGTACAGTCTTGTGCTTACCTTTGATGATCGGGGACTGCTGGATGAATGTTCATTTGTGGAGGTGAAGAAGGAATGACATCGTTCAGCCACATCGTCCATATTTTGGTTTTAGGATTATCGGTTTTGACCGTTACCGGATGCATGATCATTCCTGTTCCCAGACATGATGCGTCGGAATCTCGCTGCAATATTTCCGAGCAATCGGCTGAACGGTTCACGCCGGGGGCGACAACCCGTCGAGATGTGATTCTGGCCCTCGGTGAGCCGGATGGGGTATCCATTGATGAACGCAAGCTGATCTATGCCCGGCAACAGGTCGAGGCTTTTTGGGTGATTGCGGGTTTTGAGGGGGCGGCGGCAGCTGGAGATATGGGCGATATCTATGACACCGATTTTTTTGTAGCGGAATTCGATCCTCGTGGCGTGTTGCTAAAGTTTGCAGAAGCCAAACACTGGCCCGAAACAATTCCAGCCCTTTCCAGCTATGGTGGGCAACAGGTGGTTTTTCAGAAAAAAGCGATACAAATCAAGCCGGAGTATCTGTATGGAATGCTGTTGCTCACGGATTTAGAAATCATATTCATCCCCGGCCGGCAGCTGTCGAATGCCCCGCCAGAGTTTAGAGTTGCCTATAAAGGAATCGCCGATGTCCAACTTGAATTCTTGAAGACCATGCTGGCCGTCAAATGCCAACAGGGGAAAGAGTATCGATTCATGATGCGCGACGGCTTTAAGGGAAAAGACGCGGTGCGGAAAGCTCACGATCTGATTCAAACGAAGATCAATCCTTGAATCCAGAATTGTCTGACCGGATCCGCCGGATGAAACCTCACGCTTCCGGCCAATGGTCGGCAGCGGCCATCAGCGTTTCCAGGCAGTGGAACCCGGCGGGCGTGTCGTTGAGGCACGGAATCATGCGGAACGATTCACCACCGGCGGCGAGGAAGGTTTCCTTGCCGCGAATCTCGATCTCTTCGAGCGTTTCGAGGCAGTCGCAGAAAAAGGCAGGGCAGATGACCGCGAGGTTTTTGATGCCTTTTTTTGGCAGTGCTGTAAGCACCTTGTCGGTATAGGGCTCCATCCACTTTGCGCGGCCGAGGCGCGACTGGAATGAGACGCTGTAGCGCCCGTCCGCAATCCCCGCCTGCTTGACGATCGCGTGCGTGGTAGCGAAGCATTGGTGCCGGTAGCAGGTATCGTGTGCGATCGATGGCGTATTGCAGCAATCCGGCGATGAGAGGCAGTGGTGTCCGGTCGGGTCGGTCTTTTTCAAGTGGCGCTCCGGCAGGCCGTGGTAGCTGAACAAGATGTGCTCGTCCACGTCGGCCAGCGACTGTGCCAGCGGTTCAATGTACGTCGGCTCCAGATAGAACGGCGGAACGATGCGCAATGTTGCGCGTTTTTTCAGCGCCTTCTTTACACCTGCAATGCAGGAGCCGGTGGTGGCCATCGCATAGTGCGGGAACATCGGTAGCAGGCAGACTTCATCAACGCCTGAAGCGAGTAGGCGTTCGATGGCATCCTTGATGGACGGCTTGCCGTAGGCCATGCCGACTTCCACGTTCAATCCCTTGGCGAGTTCGGTGCAATAGTGGATCAGCGGCGAACCGTTCGCCGTCCAGATTTCCTTGTAGGCCTCGGCCGACTGCGCCGGGCGGCGTGGCAGGATGATCCAATTCACCAGCATCGCGCGCGCGGGCCACGGTAGATCGATCACAAACGGGTCCATCAAAAATTCTTTCAGGTACACCCGCAACGCCGCCTCATTCGGCGCATCCGGCGAACCGGTGTTCATCAACAAGAATCCACGTTTCATCTGTATCCTCCCCAGAGTTGATTTAGGCAGAATAATTCTAGGGCAGAATAATTACATGGCTGGATGAAGAGGGGAATCATTCTGCCTCCAAATTATTCTGCCTGATTGACATCCGTTCAGCGACATCGATGCCGGAGAGGATGGAGTTCCCGACAGAGATGCCGTCGCGGTAGTGCCCGACAAAGTGGATGCCCGGTTCGGCGGTCTCGATCTGCTTCATGCGGTCGAGGAAGCGTTCGTAGCCGAGGACGTACTGCGGGATCGCCTGCGGGTAGACGCTCAGCCGTTTGTAGTCCGGCGCGCCGGTCAGTCCCAGCAAATCCTCCAGATCCTTCAGCGCACTCGCCACCATTTCGCCCTCGTTTTGCAGCGCCTTTTCCGGTGCCATCGATCCGCCGATGAAGACCGTCAGCAGCGTCATGCCTGGCGGGGCGCGGTCGGCAAAGATCGACGACGGGAAAAGCGCGCCGAGCGCATAGCGGTTTTCAACCTTTGGGATCAACATGCCGAAGCCGTTGAGCGGATGCGTAAACTGGTTGATGCCAAAGCCGAGCGACAGGCTGGCCACGGGCGGATAATAGATGTCCGAAAACAGGGAAAGATCGAACGGAGCGTTGAGCTTCGGCAGGGCGTGCGCCGGGATCGCCAGCAGCACATCGGTATACTCTTCGCCGTTCACCTGCCATCGGCCGCTTTGCAGTTTTTCGATGCCGGCCACCGGGCAGTTGAGTTGCACGGCACCGCCCAACTTGGCGGCGAGTTGCTTGGGCAGCACCTCCATCCCGTCGTCGAAGGTAAACATGCGCGCATCCTTCGAGGCCACCTCGGCGCGCTTCTTCCGTTCCTTGGCCCCTTTGAATGCGCCCTTGATCAGCGAGCCATATTTTTGCTCCAGCGCATACAGTTTCGGAAAGGCGAGGGCGGTGGAAAGCTTGGCCGGATCGCCCGCATACACGCCGCCGACGAACGGGTTGATGGCATAGTCGAGAAACTCGCGGCCGAGGCGGCGCAACACAAAGTCGGCTAGGCTTTCGGACGGGTTCGACTTCGATTTAATGAACGGCTCGCGGAGCAACCGCAACTTGGCCTTGGCGGAAAAGGCTTTTGAGCTGAAAAACGCCGGAGGTGAAGTGGGCAACGCGATCGGCTCGCCGTCGCGGACGATGAAGCGGTTCATCGCGGCGGTGTTGGCAGGCAGCTTGCGGTCGTCCAGCTCCAGAGCGGTAATGAGCTTGCCAAGGTTTGGGTGCGTATCGAGAATCGAGTTGGGGCCGCACTCCACGAGGAATCCATCTTCGTGTATCGTTTGGATCACGCCACCGACCCGGTCGGAGGCCTCGTAGACCGTGCAGTCCACCCCGCGCCGCTTCAATTCAAACGCAGCCGTCAGCCCCGTAATTCCCGCTCCAACAATTGCGACTTTTTGCATGCCGATGTTTTAACCGCCAATAGACGCAAATTGCCACTCCAAATGGTCGTTGCTTTCGCGCCTCAAGCCTCGCTACGCGTCATGCTAAAGGAAAACGGGATTGATAATGACGCGGGCGCAGTGGGGCTGATAGCATGCGCCCCATGAAGTTTAATGGACTTGTTGTTGTGGCTGTGATGCTGGCACACGGTGTTGGTGCCCGGACGGTTGAGTTGATCGCCGACGGCACTTTTGAGAACGGATTGAACGTGACGGACCGTGCCGGTCATCAACAGCGGATTGCATGGAATGCGTATGCCGCCCCGCCAGTCTGGGATGTAGCGCAGCATTACAGCAAGAGTTCGCTCGCCGACCAGGCGTTTCAATCGTTCACCACGAACGGGTTTTCATTTAAAGACGCGTATCAGGTTTTGGCCGTTCATCCGGCGGATGAAGATGCCGATCTGGTTTGCGGCGTGAACGGCATCGCAGAGTTCGGCGGCGTAGCGCGAGTACAAGGCGATCCTTGGCCTCATCTTTTCTTGGGACAGCGCATCAGCGCTCCGTCCGGTCATCTGGGGAACGGTTCTCCGTCGCTGGCTGAAATCGAAAGAATCGATTTTACCATCTCCATCAAGCTCCTTCATGACCGTAAGAAGTCCGCTCTGGCATACCGCAAACAACGACATGCCGCACAATACTTGTTTTTCCTTACGGTGCAGAATCTCAACCGGGAATCAAAAGGGTATGGTGACTACTACTGGTTTGGCATGGCCCTCTATGATGACCGGTATGCCGTTACGGCCCTGCACGCGATGATGGATACCGGCTCTGCCAAAAAACCGGGTACCGACAAGATGATCTACAATGTCGGAATCAAGCCATTTACGAATCAGGTGGTCGCCGATGGGGAATGGGTGCCTATCGCAGGCGACCTTATGCCGTACATCGTCGCCGGGCTCCAGGAATGCTGGAAGCGCGGCTGTTTGGAGGATTCCCGGGATTTGGCCGACTATCGGTTCGGCGGTGTCGTCATGGGCTGGGAGGTGACCGGATTGAACGACGTCGCCATGGCCGTCAAAGGGTTGCGCGCAACCGCGACGCTCAAACCCGATCGCGGGTTGTAGCGCTGCGCTGGAAGTGGCGATCAAATTAGCTTTGCGGTATCGGCGATCAGGTTGTCGAGATCGGCTTCGATGATGCCCCAGACGACGCGTTCGTCAATGCTGTCATAACCATGGGCGAGAATGTTTCTGAAGGAAATGATGCTTCGGTAGTCGCGAATCTTTTCCAGTATTTCTTCATCGATCCGGCTGATCCGATTCAATGCTTCGCCGATAATCTCGAATTTCCGTTCTACTGCGGATTGGGTCTTGCGGTCGGCGAGATAGTCCTTGAACGACATGCCATCGATGAACGCCTGCACCTCGGTTGCGTTAACGAGGATATCATTTAGGCAATCGGAAAGCTTATTGTCCATAGACGCAGATCCCGTGTTGGGCGATGTCGTTCCGAAGGGAGGGCTTCTTGATGGAAGAGACGGTTAGCAGGTCGATCGATGCATGCAGGGAATCTTCGAGGTCGTGCAGCAGGCCAAAGAATTTTTTTGCGTACTCGGCGGGCGGCAAGGCTTGGAATGAGACGCAGAAATCAATATCGCTTCCATCGTGCTGTTCGCCGCGTGCATAGGATCCGAAGAGGTCGAGACGGCGAACGCCGTATCGACTACAGATGGGGGCGACAGATTCCTTTATTTCCTGCAAGTTCATGGTGGGAAGCTAGTAGGAACGGCGTCTCTTGGCAATGCCAAACTCGGAGCGCTACACCGTCACGCGAATAAGTAAAATGAAGACGAAAAGCTAGGAGATTTGCCATGCCTAAGAAAAGCGCAACAAACGCTTGCTCTGCGGTAACAGGAAAATACGTGAAGAAAAGTTATGCCAAAACTCATCCCCGTACGACTGTTGTCGAGAAGTCGAAAGAGAAATATAACACAACCTTGTTCTGAAACATATCCGCCCCATGCTTCCTTGGGGCGGGTGATTACTATAAGGAATTTTTCAGATACAATCAGGTTGGAGGATACTAATGCTTTCGAATTTAGCTCAATATGAAACCCTGATTCATGAAGTGTTTTGCCAATCCGGTCGGACTCATGGTCGGAAGGGAACATGGTTTGAAGTGCAGGCCTGTACCATCTTATCAAAGATTGGACTGACCGCCCTGAGTTCTCTTTACTTCATTCCTGGAAGCACCCGCTTCAATGGCGAGTTGTGGGATATTTCTACGTTGGCCACATTGAGCCGATCAATCATTGAAGCCTACTGCGCCCTGCGGTACATCGCCGTGGAAGAAACCTTGGAAGCAGAACGGGATTTGCGCCAGTTGGTTTGGCGTTTCCATGAGCAATGTGAACGATTGATGATGCTGAAAAAGGTGAACCTAAACTCTACGGGCATACCAAAAGCGCACCGAATCCGCGATGAACTCCGCGATGAACTCAAGGAGAAGATAGAAAAGAATCTTGCATTTCAATTCTTCAAAACTGGTCGGCAGAAGGAAATTCTGGGGGGAGGGAATTGCTTGCTAAAGGAACGGGGCAGGATCTGCAAGGATGCGGGAATAAGCGAAAGCTTTTACCGGGCAGAATACAAATATCTATCCAGCTATGCCCACCCCTCGCCGGTTGGGTTGAACTTTCTTTATGGACAAGAGGCCGGGAACGAAGAGTCAATAGCAACCATTGAGACAATCGTAGAAACAACTATTGGATTTCTCGCCATGACCATCCGTGATTTTGCAGAGGTTTTTCCTGACCAGGCGGAGCTGCTTCCCGGCGAGGTATTGGAGCTGATAGAAAAGTGGGAGTACATATTCACTTATTGGGATTCCAGTCATCCACCTGCGGATGATTAAACCACGACCGGCTTCGTTCCAAGAATCATGGCTTCTACCTCTTTGCGGACGCGAACCAAGCGCGCTTGGGCTTCGGTTAGTTCGGCGAGGGCTTTTTCCCGGGAAGCAGCATATTTTCGTTGTTCGGAAACGGGGATGTAGGGGATGCGGAGCTGGCAGAGGTTTTCGGTGTACATGCGCTGCTTCACTCCACCGACTCGGTTGAACTGGACGAGGTCGATGAAGAAGGGTGTTTGGATCAGTACGGCGAGAAAGCCCGGAAGCATGGGATCGGCAGGATTGTCCTTGATGCGCCAAACCTGGTATTCGGGGCTGGTGATGGCGTCGGCGGACACTTCTGGAACAATGCCCAACGAGCCGACGTTGCAGCGCGTCGGGTTGTGGAAAAACCAATCCTTGCGAATGCGCTTGTAGGGGGCGTTGAAGGATTCGCCTTTCTGGTGGCTGTTCAGGAAAACGCCCGCCTTGTTGTTTACGCCATAAAGCGGCCAAACCTTTTCCGGTTCATCGAATGGGCGCGCCAATTCAGTGGCCTCCTCGATAAAGTCGCCCATCGGACGAAACGAAGGACAGGTTAACCCGTCTTTCGCTATTCGACCCAGAAATTGCCTTTTTTTTAGGGGTTGACCTTCATTTCGCCCTTTATTTGCAGGGGTGCGTGTTTCAAAACGGGCTGTAGTGAAGACCTTGCCGGTTGACGTGTTGATTTTGT
>JAIPJC010000082.1 GCA_021734345.1 Kiritimatiellales bacterium
GGCTCGACGGGCTTCCCGAAGGAGCCGAAATCCTGCTCAGCGGATGAACCAGCCCTCCTGGTTCCCAGTCCGTCTGATCTTAAACGCTTACGCGCAAAAGGCGCTTAGTTCCGCGCGCCCATTTCCGTTTTTAGGATTATGCGTGCTCCCCGTATACCGGTTGGACGCGGATCCATTGGCTGGCGGTGCTTGAAAAAATGCTGCTTGGGGTGATGAAGTCCTTCAATGGCCGGGATTACTGGCCGGATCTTCCCGCCGCGGCGGACGGCAGCGGGCTGGCGCGGCTGGCCGCCAATCCGCTGACCGGCCCCAGCGAAAAGGTGGGGCGCCCCATGATGCTGGCGGCCGTTTATATGGCGGCGACCGGACGGACGACGCTGGATGGGTTTGAAGGAGACCTCGCGGCAATTTTCCGGAACGGCATTGCCGAGACGGTGATGCGGGCCGTGGGTCCACCGGATGGAAGTACGCAGCCCTGCAAATGCGATCCTGGAACACAACTCGCCCTGTTGCTCGCGTGGGAGTTCCTGGGTGAGCCACTGGACGTTGAAACAAAAACACAACTGGCCGAACATCTTCGCACGAACCGGGTTTACCGGAACAGGGACACAAATTGGTTCTTGTTTCACATCACCCAAGGAATGGTACTGCAGCGCATGGGCGAGCCGTATGACCGGGATGATGCGGAGGATGCCCTTAGGCAGATTCTAAACATGTACCGGGGCGATGGCTGGTTCATCGACGGCTGGAACCAGCAGTTTGACTGCTACAATTTCTGGGGCTTCCAGCTCTATCTCCATCTGCTGATGTGCGAGGACGAGGTGTGGCGGGCGCGGTACGGACCGCTGCTGGAGGAGATCACCGCGCTGCACGAACAGACCATCCCGTATTGGATGGACGCCGCCGGCGATCTGATCGGTCACGGGCGGTCGTTGAGTTATCGTTTTGCCGCGGTTTGCGGCATTCAATGGGCGCAAAAATCAGGACTGGGTACATTGTCGCCCGGACTAGCCCGCCGGATTTCGTCCGGCTGCATCAAGTCGTTTGTCGAGCAGCATGGCTGCCTGCGCGACGACGGCACGCTCCCCATCGGATTTTGGGGCGAGAATACAACGGTTGGCGAGGACTATACGGACACCGGCTCGCCCTACTGGGCGGCCACCGGATTGATGGCGCTGACGCTTCCCGAAGATCATCCGTTCTGGACAGAACCCGAGCTGCCTTCGCCGTCGGACAGCGCTGAAGCCAGCCGGATTGCAGTCCGTGGCGCGCAGATGAGCCTGAAAACCGGCGGATCCCGCCGGGAGGCGCGCATGTATATTGCCGGTGGGCTGTTCCGGCACGCCCATACCTGGGAGGCCGGCGGCAAATATTTCCAGCACGCCTACAGCTCCACGTTGGGATTCGCCATGACGGGATTGAAAGGGTTGGAGCTATCGGTTGGCAGAACCGGAATTTCTCCGGATGGAGAAACGTGGGTCTACCGCACGAAGCCGAGAATGCTGGAGATGAGTCCGGCCGGCTGTCGCAGCGAATGGAACCCCGGACTTTTCCACGAAGGGTTCGAGGGGCGCGTGGTCACCGAATCGTTCTTTTTGGATGAGGGCGAATTGCATGTATTCACCCACTTTTCGAAGCGAGCGATGTTTTTGCGCCTCGGCGGCTGGAGCGTCCGGTTGCAAGGCGGTGACCGGCGGGAGTCGCCGCGGATTCGGCAGGATGATGACGGGATGTTCTCGATCTGCTCCGACTTCAACACGTCTGTTATTCTCTCGCTGCCGGAGTTCGGCGGCATGGCCGGTCGCGTTGAATGCATGGTGCAGGAACCTCGCGCAGGTTTCTCGCATACGCATCTGTTCGGCGGCATCGGATGCTGGCCGCAGTGGACTTCAGCGGAGCCGGTGGCTCCAGGCCAAACCGTTGCGGTTTTTGTGGATGCGGCCCGGAACACGACGGGAATCACCGCCCCCGTTCCAGACAATGGGCGGCTCTTGAAGCTGGCGCGCTCGGTACGGTTTGATGAAGGGATCGCCCTGCGTGCAGTAGACGGAATTTCCTGAAAGCTTTTCCGCAACCGAACCTTGGTTACAACAAATCGATAACATTGTTTGATCCTATTTATCGTTGTGTTTAAGCCCTCGTTTCGGCACCATCTCCCGTTGCGAAAACATGTCTTGGGATTGCCAGCGCATGGGCGATCTGCAAACCGGTATTCCAACCCGATTTTCAAAAAAGGTGTTTTGATGAAGCGTAGTCCATTGGTGCTGTCACTGTGTGTTTTGCTGCTCGCCGCCGGAAGGGCCGGAGCGGCGGATCCGGTTTATGCGGGCTATTACCGCGGCCCTGCCAGCGTCATGCCGGCCGGTTTATATTCCTTCACGAACCTCGCCGACGCGGCCGGAAGCGCTGCGCGGATCGGGAAGGCTCCTTTCAATGTAAACTGGCAGAAAACGGCCTACGGCGGGGCGAAGTACTATACCTTCGTCAAAGGCAATGTGCGGCAAGGCCCCGGCCTGTACGAATGCGACGGCGGTTCTTCGTATGTGTTGATCAGCGCCAATCCGGAAACGGGAAAGACCTACACGTTCGGCGACTGGCATGGCATCGGATATTGCAACCCGGTTTTCTACGGCTTGTACGACGGTGCCAACATGACCGGCCCGGGGCTCTACCTCTTCACCGACCCGGCTGATCCGGAAGGCACGGCGGAACGCCTTTTCCCGTCGCAGACGTTTCCGTCCGATACGTGGAGCGACGTAGCCTTCGACGGCACCCGCTACCTGTTTGTGCGGACGGCGAAGGATGGAACCGCCGGGATCTACCAATACGATCCGCAAACGGATTCGTTTGCGCTGGCCAGCGGAACGGAAACCTACTCGGATTGGAACGGTCTCGGGGCGTACGTTGCGTCTGGAGATCCAGCGGCAACCCCGCCGCCGCATGTGCATGGCAAGACCATCTATGTGGTGCTTTTCGGCGGGCAATCCAATGCGCGGGGATGGGGATATCGGCAATACCTGCTGGACACCAAAAACCCGTTGGCGGAACCGCAGGCCGATGTGGATCTCTTCACTGGAACCGGTCTACCCGCCCTTGTGGATACGCTGACCCAGCTTCAGTCCGGCTCCGGCATTACCGGCGTAAAAAAGAACGGAACAATGCAGTATCCCGCTCTGGCCACGCCCCCGGTCAACCGCTTCGGGCCGGAGCTGAGCCTAGGCCGGACGGTCCGCGATCTGATCCATATTCCGGATTCAAAGGTGGCCGTGATTAAATACGCTGCTTCCAACACCACCCTGTACGAAGACTGGAAGCCGGATGGCACCGCCAGCGACGCGGCGGACGGGCCGGAGTACCGGAAGTTCCAGACCACCGTCCGGAACGGTCTTGCCGCCTTGGCGGCCCGGTATCCGGATTACAAAATCAACATCATCGGGATGGGTTGGGTGCAGGGCGAATCGGATGCTTTGGAGGACCAAAGCGCGAGCTATCAGGCGAACCTGTCGGCCTTCATCACCGATATCCGCGCGACCTTCGGCACCAACATCGTCTTCGCGCTGTCCGAACTTTCCCCGAACCAGAAAACCACTGCCGCATGGAACACCGTGCGGAACGCCCAGGAGGCCGTGGCGGCAACGATGCCCCATGTTGTCGCCACCGCAACCACCGGAACCAATTACCCGACCGCCGGAGCTTTCACGGAAGGCTCCCTCCATTATCTCTCGTCCGCCCTGTTGCGGATTGGACAGGATCTGGGAAAGGCGATCGGAGTTGCCAGCGGCTTGGAATAGGGCGGAAGCGGGCGAACGGATAACCGATATGGAATGTCGAACATGCGGTGGAACATGTAGTTGAGAGAAGGTTTATGAAACGGGTGGGATTATATCTTTTGTTTGCCATTCCGCTGCTCGCGGCGACGGATGCCCATACGGCGGATCCGCTGTATGTCGGTTATTACCGCGGTTCCACCAACGTCATGCCGGTCGGCCTGTATACGTTCACCAACCTTACCAATGCGTCGGGCAGCGCCACGCGCGTCGGGACGGCTCCATTCAATGTAAACTGGCAGAAGATGGCCTTTGACGGAGCGAAGTACTACACCTTTGTCCGTAGCGCCGCCGTTCGGCAAGGGAAGGGTTTGTATGAGTGCAACGGCGCAAGTTCCTATGTACTGATCAGCACCAACGCGGAAACAGGAACGGTCTATCCGTTCACGAACTGGTACGGCATCGCCTACTACGATTTGGTTTTTTACGGCCTCTACGACGGCTCCGGGCTGTCCGGCCCGGGGCTCTACAGCTTTACAGAACCGGCTGATCCGGAGGCGACGGCCACGCGTCTCTTCCCTGCACAAGCGTTTTCTTCCACCCTTTGGAAGGATGTCGCGTTTGACGGAACCCGCTGGCTGTTTGTGAAAACCGCCGCCGAGGGAAATCCAGGAATTTATCAATACGATCCGCAGGCCGATACGTTTACGCTGGTCAGCGGTTCGGAAAACTATTCCGCATGGGAGGGCCTCGGGGCTTATGTGGACATCCCCCCGCCGCCACCACCGCCGACCAACACGGCGCTTCTGCATAAAAAGATCTATGTGATTCTCCTCGGCGGGCAGTCCAACGCCGTGGGCTGGGGGTATCATCAATATCTATATGACACCACCAATGCGCTGGCCTATCCGCAGGACGACATCGATATGTATTCCGGCGGCGGCCTGGCCGGGCTGGTGAATGTGCTGACCAACCTCCAGTGCGGAGCGGGCAATCCCGGTGAAAAAACGGCTATCGCGGGCAAGACGGCTCAATATCCGGCCATTTTCGGCACGGCGGCCGCCCGGGACCATTTCGGCCCGGAACTCGGCATGGGCAGAACCATCCGCGACCTGATTCACATTCCGAACGCTAAAGTGGCCGTGATCAAATACGCGTATTCCGGTTCGAATATCTACAGCGGCTGGTGGCCGGACGGCACCACCAACAGCGCCGCAGACGGGCCTAAATATCAGGCCTTCCAAACTACGGTGCGGAACGGCCTGAATGCATTGCAGACCCGATATCCCGATTATGAAATCGAAATTCTCGGCATGGGCTGGGTGCAGGGCGAGTCGGATGCGCTGGATGGATACGCTGCGGATTATCAAAGCAATCTGACCGCCCTGATCGCCGACATCCGCGCCACATTCGAAATCCCCAATATGGTTTTTGCGCTGTCTAAACTTTCGCCGAACCAGAGAAACACCGCCGCATGGGATACCGTGCGGGCCGCACAGGATGCTGTTGCGGCGGCGGATCCCCGGGTCGTTGCGACCGAAACGACCGGCACGGATTATCCGGTGGCCGCCGACTTCTACGAAGGCAACCTCCATTATCTCTCATCAGCACTGCTTCTGATCGGACAGGATCTGGGCAATGCCATCATGAACGCCAGCGGTCTGGACTCCGATAACGACGGCCTGCCGGACGACTGGGAAAACAGCTTTGCACCGGGTGCGGCAGGACTTGGAAACACGCCGAACGCCGACTACGACGGCGACGGGCTCACCGATCTCCAGGAATACGCAGCAGGCACCAGTCCGGTCGATTCCGCCGATGGCCTTTCCCTATCCATCGGCGCCGGGTCTCGGGTACTGTGGGATGGAAAAAAGGATGTCCGCTACCAGATGACCCTTTCCACCAACCTAACATCGTGGCAGGAGTTTGGAACTCCCGTTCTGCTGCGGGACAGCAATAGTCCGGTCGAGATTGATTTTTCGCCCTATCTGGCAACAAACAATTCAGCCTTTTTCCGTCTACAAGTCCGTTGATTGAAATTCATCCATAAAACCGAGCATGCGACCTATGAAGTATAAATTTGATCTCTGGTTAACTTTCCTCCTGCTTGCGGCAACAGGTGCCGGTGCTGCGGAGCCTATGTATGCGGGCTACTACCGTGGCACCACCATGACAAACGGCTTGGGCACGGTTATGAAAAGCGGTATATATTCTTTTACCAATATCAGCGATGCGGCCGGCAGTGCCGTGCGAATTGCCGGGCCGACCTATCCAGCAAATAACTGGCAGAAAATGGCTTTTGACGGAACAAGCTGCTTCTCATTTTTCCGTGATACAACTGCAAACAAATATGGCGGCAAGGGACTTTATAATGCAGTCGCTATTTCATTAATCAGCAGCAATTTCGATTCCGGCGTCGTCTATACGTTCACCAACTGGCATGGTATCGCATACAGCGATCCATTCTACTACGGCCTCTACAACGGAACCGCGATGGACGGTCCGGGGCTTTACCGCTTCGACGATCCGACCGATCCGGAGAACGGCGCGGCGACGCACCTATTCCCGACACAAACGTTCTCCGCCGACCGGTGGAGCGATGTCGCCGTGGACTACGACCGCTACCTGTTTGTCAAAACCGCCATCGACGGCGACGCCGGCATCTACCAGTACGACCCACAGGCGGATTCGTTCACGCGGATCAGCGGAACGGAAACCTACACGGACTGGGACGGGCTCGGGGCGTACGTCGCGCCTCCGCCTCCGCCGGTGGCGACCAACATGCCGCTGCTGCACAAAACCATCTACGTGATCTTGTTCGGCGGACAGTCCAATGCGCTGGGATGGGGATATCGCCAGTACCTGCTGGACATCGGCAGCCCGCTGGCGGAACCGCAGATGGATGTCGATCTGTTCACCGGAGTCGCAATGTATCTTCCGCTCTACACGCTCACGAACCTGCAATCCGGATCGGCCAATTCCCGTATCAATTCCGGAACCCCGCAATATCCGGCGATAACGAACGCACCGGTCAGCCGCTTCGGGCCGGAACTGAGCATGGGCCGGACGGTGCGCGATCTGATCCATATTCCAAATTCAAAAGTGGCCGTCATCAAACATGCGGTCGGCGGCACCAGCCTCTATAAACACTGGCTTCCGGACAACACGGCCGACAGTGCATCCGACGGACCCACATATCAGGCGTTTCAGATCACCGTGCAAAAAGGCCTGACCACACTGCGGAATCAATATCCGGACTATGGGATCGAAATCCTCGGCATGGGCTGGGTGCAGGGAGAAGCCGACGCAGGAGCGCACTCCGCCGAATACCAGGCCAACCTGACCACCTTCATCCAGGATGTCCGCGCAACCTATGGCAGCAATCTGGTCTTCGTGCTCTCCAAACTTTCCCCGAACCAGAGCACCAGCGCCAACTATGAAACCATCCGGGCCGCGCAGCAGGCTGTTGCCGATGCCGATCCACGGGTCGTCGCCACCGAAACCATTGGAACCAACTATCTAACGGCGGCTGGATTTGCCGAAGGCGGGGTTCACTACCTTTCCGCCTCGCTGTTTCGAATCGGGCAGGATCTAGGGAATGCCCTGATCGCCGCCAGCGGACTGGATGCCGACGACGACGGGTTGCCGGACTCATGGGAAAACAGCTATCCGCCGGGCACGGCGGGACTTGGAAACACACCGGACGCCGACTACGACGGCGACGGACTCACCGATCTGCAGGAATACGAGGCCGGCACCAGCCCGGTCGATCCCGCCGATGGTCTTACCGTATCCATCGGCACCGGTTCCCAGGTGCGGTGGGACGGTAAAAAGGATGTTCGCTATCAGACGCTCGCTTCCACAAATTTAGAGTCGTGGATGGAATTCGGTGCGCCTGTTTTGCTAAGGGATAGCAACAGCATCATTGGCGTGGATTTTTCGCCCTACCTGGCAACAAACCGGGTAGGCTTTTTCAAACTACAAGTCCTTTAAGTGGAGGGTATCATGGCTATGAAAACATATCTGGGTTGTTTGTTGGCGTTTGCCTTGGCCGTCGAGGTTGAGGCTGCAAGTATCAGTATCAATTTTTACGTCGGAACCACCGATGCCTCTCTGGTAGATGCCGGGGAAGCGGCTACGCAGTTCCAGTCGTTGGATGGAGCCAACTGGAACAATGTTTTTCTCGCCAATATCAATGGTGCACCTACGAACTTCATAACCGCCAGCACAGGTGGAAATTTCATCCCGTTGCGTGATGCCTCCGGCAATACCAATGCGGCTCAGCTCACCTCCACCCTGCCTGCCGACATGGGTTTCTGCAACTTCTCCACCGTGACACCCGAGCCGCAACTCAGCAGTTCCGGCGAAGCCGGATTGATGTCATCCTATATTCTTATCGGGGGAAATTTCCCAGATGAGACGCTCACCGTGAGCGGACTGGGGACGGACTTCACGGCCAACGGCTACAAAGTCTACCTTTTCTTTGACATAGGCCTGGCTACCTCACCTCTGCGCACCCTTGGGTACTCGCTCAGCGATGGTGGCAACTCCAATATTTTTTGGACAGGTGATACAGCCGGAGACAATTCGGATACCAACGATGATGGCGTCATCGAGTGGCGAAAAGCGACCGGCATTACCTCGGGTAGCGCGACGGCAGGAGCTAATTACACGCTGTATGAGGGTCTGAGCGGTTCGAATTTTACGGTTTCGGTGACGGGCTCAAAACGAGGCGCCATCAGCGGCATACAGATCGTCGCGAACGCGGGAGCCGCGCCGGTCATCTCCTCTTTCACCGCCACGCCGGGAACAGTCCTGCCCGGAGGAACATCAACACTTGACTGGCAGGTGAGCGGCGCGGACTCAATTGTGATCAGCGGCATCGGAGCGGTTGCCGCCAGCGGCACCACCAATGTGACACCTGCGGTCAGCACCACCTACACATTAACCGCCAGCAATGCGTTCAGCACAGTGACAGCAAATGCGGCAGTCACCGTCACTCAAGGTCCGGTCGATGTCTACCTGCTGGGCGGCCAGTCAAATATGCAAGGCAAAGGTAACATTACCAGCATTCCGGCGGGACAGGAGACGATAAGTGGAGTGCTGTATTATCACTCGCCTACCGTTGTAGGCGCCACCTCGCCCAATACGCTATATACGAATGTCACGCCAACCGGTTCCACCACTAGCTATTTCGGTCCTGAAATCGGTTTCGCCAATCACATTAAGGCGCTACGTCCCGGTGCCCCCATGGCACTCATCAAATATGCGGTGGGCGGCACCAGCCTGATCTGGGACTGGCGATCCGGCGCTGACGCCACCGACACGGCCAACTGGGGTTCGCAATATTCCGGTTTCGTCAATACGGTCGACGGTGGTCTGGCCGCCCTGCGCGCCGCCGGTTACCAGCCGCAAATCGTTGGAATGCTTTGGCAGCAAGGCGAGGCTGATGCCAAGGATGGCTGGGAATACACCACCTCCAGTGCTATTCCCGGAGAGGCCAACGCCGGATCGCTTTACGAATCAAACCTCGTCCACTTCATTGCCCGGGTGCGTGAGCAGTTTGCCGCTGACATCGCGCCGGAAGGACTGCGGTTTGTGCAAGGCACCGTGCTGCCCTATGCTCCAGCCGGTGGTGACGTAGTCACTCGCTTTCTGGCCCGCGATACCATCAACGCAGCCAAGTTTAATGTGGATGAAAACTCGGGCGCGTCTGTGGCTGTCTCAAACACAAGCACCATCGCTTGCGACGAAATCATCACCCCGACAAGAGCACAGATTTTGCCTGCTACCGGTGATGAAGTTCATATGGCGGCGGAAGGTCAGCTGATGCTGGGCAAACTCATGGCCGAGCATATGCAGGCTCCCGATTTTTCCAGCTGGTCCGCCTCCAACAGTATCACCAACGGTCCGGCGGGCGACGACGACGGCGACGGGCTTTCGAATGTCTTGGAGTTTTTCCTCGGCACGGATGCAAAATCGCCAAACAGCAGTTCCGACCGCCCGTCGTCCTCCACCGTACTGCTGGACGCGGGCAGCGGCCCGACGAACTACTTCGTGATGAGCTTCCAGCAAGATATGGTGCATGCCGCCTCCGCCTTTTCGTGGCAGGTCGATGGCTCGACAAACCTGAACAGCTGGGCTGCGCCGCCATTCACTCCTGTGCTGGTGGATCGCACGAGCCACACCGACGGAACGGCGACATTCCGCTACCGCACAGCACGCCCGATGGATGCCGATCCACAAAGTTTCCTGTGTCTGCGTTTGACCATCATCAACCCGTGAGCCAACCCATGAAAAACAATCCCCGCATTGCTCTCCTCCTAGGTTGCCTGCTTGCATTTACTTCGACGGCAAAGGCGGAATCCGCCGCAAAGGGACCGATCGATGTCTACCTGCTTGGGGGCCAGTCGAACATGTCGGGACAGGGCCGCATTAGCGACATTCCGGCAGGCGAGGAAATGGTGGAGGGCGTGCTGTACTACCATTCGGCCACGGTCAAGGGCTCATCCGCTCCCAACACGCTGCACACGAACGTCACTCCAGCCGGCGCAAACAAAAACGCGTTCGGTCCGGAAATCGGCTTTGCCAACCGCATCAAGCAGCTGCGGCCCGGCGCGTCGATGGCGATCATCAAATATTCGGTCGTCGGCACCAGCCTGATCACGGACTGGCGCCCCGGCGCCAATGCCGCCGACACCGCCAACTGGGGGCCGCAATTCGCCGGGTTTGTCAAAACCGTGAACGGCGGTCTGGCCGCCCTGCGCGACGCCGGCTACCAGCCGCGCATCGTCGGCATGCTCTGGCAGCAAGGCGAGCAGGACGCCAAGGATGGGTGGGATTGCAGGACCAATCCGCCAAAAGCACTCGCCGGGGAGACCGATGCGGGCTCGCTCTACGAAGCAAACCTCGTCCACTTCATCGCCCGTGTGCGCGAACAATTTGCCGCCGACATCGCACCGCAGGGTATGCGGTTCGTGCAGGGCACCGTGCTGCCCTATGCCCCGCCGGGCGGCGATGTCGTCGCCCGCTTTCCGGCCCGGGACAAGGTCAACACCGCCAAGCTGAACATCGACGAAAACTCGGCCGCACCATCGTCCGTACCCAACACCAGCACCGTCGAATGCAGCGAAACTACCACGCCGACCAACAAACAGATTGTCGATGGATTCCGGGACACCGATGAAGTCCATCTCGCCGCGCCGGGCCAGTTGATGCTCGGAAAACTCATGGCGGAGCACATGCAAGGTTCCAAGGATGGCAAAACCCGCCCGTTGAATATGCAGTAAAAAATCAGAAGAGGAAATCCAGCCATGAAAACCCTCGCATATCTTTTGCTCGTTCTGGCGCTGGGTTTTCCAATGGGTGGAAAAAGCACGGAGTCCCATCAGGTTGCATCCAGTCCGAACATTCTGGTTATCCTGGTGGACGACATGGGATTCTCCGATCTGGGATGCTACGGTTCGGAAATCAGCACGCCGAACCTTGACGCGCTCGCCGCCGACGGGCTGCGTTTCACCCAGTTCTACAACGGCGCGCGCTGCTGCCCTTCGCGGGCCGCCATTCTGACCGGACTCTATCCGCACCAAACCGGACTCGGGCACATGGTCCAAGACAAAGGTGTTCCGGGGTATCGAGGGAGGCTCAACGACCGTTGCGTGACGATTGCAGAGGTGTTGCGCGGCGCGGGTTATTTCACCGCCATGTCCGGCAAATGGCACGTGGGAGAAAATTTCGATGTGGTTCCGTGGGATCGCGGGTTCGACCGCAGTCTTGCCGTCGTTGGCCCCGGCATCGGCTTCTACCACCTTGACGGGCCGAAACCGCGCTTGGCCCTGAACGGGAAGCTGCTGGCCAATGACGGCCCGGAACTGCCGAAGGATTGGTACACCACCGATGTCTTCACCGACTACGGTCTGAAATTCATTGATGAGGCGTTGGCGGAAAAGAAACCGTTCTTTCTCTATCTGGCCTACAATGCGCCGCATTTCCCGTTGCAGGCCCCGGCGGAAGACGTCGCCAAGTACCGCGGAAAATACAAGGTCGGCTGGGACAAGCTGCGCGAGCAGCGCTATGAAAAACAGATCCGTCTTGGCATCATCGACAAAGCCTGGACGCTCTCGCCGCGTCCGGAGGAAGTAAAAGCGTGGGACAGCCTCACAACGGCGGAGCAGGATCGGTTCGACCAGATCATGGCCGTTTATGCGGCCTGCGTAGATCACATGGATCAGGCCGTGGGACGGGTGGTTGAAGGGTTGCGCCAACGCGGCGTGCTCGACAATACGCTGATCCTGTTTCTCAGCGACAACGGCGGCAATGCAGAGAAAGGTCCGGACGGCATTCTGGAAGGGCCCGGCGCCCCCGGTTCGGCGGACTCGAATGTTTATTGCGGCGAGTCCTGGGCCACCTTGCAGAACACACCGTTTCGCCTCTACAAACACTATATCCACGAAGGTGGAATTTCCACGCCGTTCATCGCGCATTGGCCCGCGCGGATTGCCGCAAAAGGCGAGTTGCGCACACAACCCGGTCATATTGTTGACATCATGACTACCTGTGTGGATGTGGCGGGCGCAACGTATCCCGCTGAATTCAACGCCAAACCCATCCTGCCAATGGAAGGCCGGAGCCTGCTGCCGGCGTTTGCAAACCAGCCGATCCAGCGCGACGCGCTCTATTGGGAACACGAGGGCAACGCCGCCGTGCGCGTCGGCGATTGGAAACTCGTCCGGCTTGGTCGCGACGGTCTGTGGGAACTCTACGACATGAAAGCCGGCCGCACGGAATTGAACGATCTCACGGCGAAGAATCCCGAGGTGGTGAAAGAGTTTGCGGAGAAATGGGAATCCTGGGCGGTTCGAACCAACGTAAAACCGTATCCCGGACAGCAACAACACCCCTTCGCCGCGCCGGCGGCCCGACCCGAACCGCCGTCGACCGCAACAATAGTGCCCATTGTCAAAATTACGGCATCGTCAACCTATGCCGGAAACGAGGCAAAGAACCTGACGGACGGCATGCTCAGCGAAGCGAACGACAAGAATTACTGGGCCAGCGATCCGCAGAAAGAAAAAAGCGCATGGATCATCCTCGATCTGGGAGAAAAGAAAGAGGTTGGCGACTTGACCCTGCAATTCCGGCAAGTAAGCGACAAATATATTTTTGCAACGAAAAGTGTAACGGTCGAACTTTCCGATGATGGGAAAAATTTCACCGAACTATCCACCTCGACGGCGGTGCCGGAGGAAGGCGACAGCTATTCGCCCGCCTTCTGGGAATACCCGGTCAATGCCCAGACCCGGTATCTGCGCATCCGGCTCGGCCCGTCGCAGCATACGAACATCAAAAAATGGGCCGGCATGCTGGAACTTACGGAAATCCGGGTTCTTGCACCGTCGCAGGAAAAACCCGCTGCCACCGCACCTGCATTGGCCATACCGGTTGTCGCTGTTGATGCTTCCGCCGACAGCTCGAAGGCGCGGTTCAACCTGCTACCGTTCGGTTCCATTCGCCCTGAGGGCTGGATCAAGGCGCAACTGAATCAGGACGCCAGCGACGGCTGTCTCGCGTATTACCATCGCAACTGGGCGATCCAAAACAAGGCCTACGAACTGCGCGGGCATAATCCAGCCAAGAAGGATAAGCAGTCGGATTTTTGGGACGGTGCAGCGGAAGGCTACTGGGGCCTCGCCCTGATTTCCAGCTCGATTCTTGCGGATGATCCGGCGTTGAAACAGCGCGCCGACGAATTCGTGGCAGCCATTTTGAAGTCGCAGGATCCGGATGGCTACCTTGGTATTCATGATGAACAGAAACGCTACCAGCCCGGAACCGTGGATCGGGCTGGACACATCGGGTTCATGCTTCAAGGTCTGCTGGATTACGCGCAGGCATATAACCGGAAAGATGTGCTGGATGCCGTGGAGCGCGCAGTGCAGTGCGACATGCGCAATTTCAACAAGAACACACCCGATCTGCATGCGAGCGGCTTTCTGGTGATGAGTTATCCGCAGTTTCTGGATGCGCTGGCCCAGGCCACCGGCAAAAAGGAATACGCCGATTACGCGGCATTTCTCATCGAGAGCTACAACACGTCGGGCGATCTCGATAATCCCATCTACGGCGATTGCAAGCTACCGAACCTGCTGGATGCAAAGCGCCCGTTCTTCAGCCACGCCTGCAACACGACCGGCAATCTATCGCTGCCGTGGCTCGCCTATTACGCGACCGGTGACCAGCAATACAAACAGGCCGGAGAAAACGCCTTTGCCAAGTTTGACCGGCAGATGAGTGTGAGCGGATCGTTGCCGGGCGATGAAGACAACCAGGGCCGCGAGCCGTCGCCGGACATCGGCATCGAGTTCTGTTCGACGAGCTACCTTGTCGAAAATTCCCTGATTGTCGGAGAGAAAACCGGCGGCAGCCGCTATTTCGATATCACCGAGCGGGCGCTTTTCAATGCCGGTCAAGGTGCGCGGCTGCCTGACGGCACGGCGCACGCCTACCTGAAGCGCGACAATGAGTTCACCCTCGAATACCCCGGCATCTTTCATCGCGAGCAATACAGCCCGGCGCAGGAGCCCTTCTGCTGCACATTGCGGATGATCAGCATGATGCCGGCCTACATCAGCCATATGTTTATGAAGACGGCAGATGACAAGGCTTTGGCCGCTGTGTGCTACGGCCCGGTAACCGTGGAAACGGAGATGGCGGACGTGAAGGTGCGTGTGGAAGAGAAAACGCTGTATCCGTTCGAGAGCAAAATTGAATTCTATGTACAGGCGGAGAAGCCGGTAGCGTTTAATCTCATGGTGCGCGCGCCAACGTGGTCGCCCTCGGCGGAAATCCGATGCGAAGGCGCGACGGCCAGCCGCCAAGGCGAATACTATGTGGTAACGAAACAGTGGGGCTCCGCCGACGTGGTGACCGTGACGTTTGAAACGCCGGTGGAAACCATCCGCTGGGAAAACAACGAATACGTCCTCAAGTCCGGGCCGCTGGTATTCGCCGCCAACCTTGGAACGATCCCGACCCAACACGACACGTTCCCCTCCGGCCACACCATTCAAGAGCTTTCTGACGGCAAGCTGCCGATCTACGGCTTCTCCCCGAAGAATCCGCGGCTGTGGCATGCCAGCCTGGACGGCGTGACGGAAGATCCCCATTACGGTTTCAAGCGTGCAGCGGTAAAAACGCAGGATCCCGATCAGCCGTGGGCCGAGTCGCCGCTGGTATTGAAAGGCGAATTCAACCGCATGCGCGGCAAAATAAAAGTGAATCTCGTTCCGATGGGCTGCACGGTGCTGCGCCGGGTAACCTTCCCCGTCGGCTACGTCCAGTCGGAGAAGAAAAAAGGCACCATGGTGGACGAAAACACGTCGGAATAGTTTTCTGAAGCCAACCGGCTTCGGTGCGGCGGGAG
>JAIPJC010000083.1 GCA_021734345.1 Kiritimatiellales bacterium
GGGACAGTGTCCTCACTGTCCACGGACGCCGAGGACGGCGTCCCTCCATTAAAAGGCAATTCACATCACATTCGTGAAATGCTTCTAAGGATTATTTCCCGAAGACTTCCACTTCGATGTAGTGGTTCATGTCGGAAGCCGTGCTGCCGCCGGAGTAGAGGCGGATAAACCGTCCCGTTGCACCCTTGGCATCAATCAACTTTCCTTGGTTGGTTTCGATGTATTCCTTATCCTTGCCAAGACCCAGGCCGGCGGAATTGTCGTGGTCGTTGTTGAAGAGCGTCTGCACGTTTGCGGAAAAGTCGGCATCATCGGCGACTTGGATAACCACATCGCGGTAGACACGCGCATCCTGGTGGTAGTGCCACACTGCCACGGCAAAGAGCGACTTCTTTTCACCGAGGTCGATCTGTACCCACTGCACGCCCGGTCCGAGTTCGACGTAGGAGCCGTCGGCCCCTTCCTTGTCGCCGTCGGTGATGTAGCTGAGCTCGCCGATCACGGGAAAATCATCGCTGCCGGTGACCGGTTTTCCCGCCGCCAAATTGAGCGTGCCCTGCGGAACCATGATTTCAGGCACAACGGCCTGGCGCTCCAGGTTCGGGGTTTTGATGCTCTTGGGCGTGCCGGCAAACAACGGCTTGGGCAGCTTGAGTTCCAGCTTCACCATTTCTTCCGCCACGGCGGAACCTGCAAGTACTGCCGCCAGTGCGGCCACGGATACCATCTTCATGTTCTTCTTCATTTCCATCTCCTGTATAATGGATAGACCGGCTCTTCAACGATCCGGGGTCTCTTATATAAAACGCTGCCGTTTGTATATTTCAGACACCGATGCGAACCAGCGTTCCATCCTGTTTTACCACATATGCGCATGTGCCCGGATTCGCCGCGCACAACCGTTCGATATTCCCTTCCTCCATCATCATGAACGCCGTCGCGAGCGCGTCCGAAGCCGCGGCCGACGAATGGATCGCCCACGCCGCCAGATGCCGTTTCGCCGGTTTTCCCGTCTTCGGGTTGATGATGTGGGCGCCCTTCACTTCCGTGCCGGAACCGCTCAATGCCTGATTCTTCAGTTTCACGGTGGTGAGTCCCACCTTTTCGCCCCACGGCCCGCCAACGCCCAGCTCCCATTCGCGGCCCAGCGCCAGCACCGTGCTGGTCCCGCCGTTGATCACCGCATCGGCCACCGCCCAATCAGCCAAAACCTCGGCCGCCTTGTCGATCGCATAGCCCTTGCCGATGCCACCCAAATCGATTTCTCCTTTCCCCTCTTTTTTCCAGCCCATGGAAAAATTGGCGCGGTCGATCTCCAGCCACTGGAAACCCGTTCCGATGGTTGGATCGAACAGACCGCCGGAAACCTTGCATGCCCACGCCGCACGTTCCATGCACTCCAGCGTTTCGATGGCCACGCGCACGCTTCCGCCGGGCTTAAGCAGATTCACCTGCCCGATGTCGCTGCCGGCATCATACTTGTTCAACAGGTTGTTGATCCGCTCGACTTCTTGGAACACCGCCGCCGCGGCCTGCCGTGCATACTCGCGCTCCTGTCCGGAGACGATCACCTCGAACTGCGTCGTCATCGCCTCGTGCGTAAAGCTGTATTGCTGGGATGTCATGATAAGCAAAATGATTTAATGCAGAATATTGGTTAGGTTACCGTCCTGAACTCGATTTGGTGCCGATTAAGATTCACCCATTGTACGGCGTGAAGATTGGTATGGTCGAGGAATCGCTTAATGTGACTGCGATAGTAGCCGATGTTTTTTGTAGTAGCCGAAATAGTGAAAGACGTTTCCGGATTCAATAACCGTACTTTCTGGAGTCCTAGCGTTCGGCTTCCGGCAACAATTGGAATAGGTGTGACCACATGATCTTCCCCACCGAAAAAATGGGTTGCAGCTTCAATAAAAAGATTCGAGTCCAAGAACGATCCCCATTCTTTGACCAGGCTTTCGATCAGATTCCTGAATCGGCACGAACTGTCGTCCACCCCCTTCCAGTGGTCTTCGATGATGGTGTGCTTGTATCTATCTTCCGAGTTGAGTTGGGTTGAGGCGAATTCGTGCTGGACTGAAACGGGGCGAAAGCTGATGAGAGCGCCGTGGGCCAAGTTGGCCAACAGGAGATAATTTAAAATCTGCTTCTTGTGATTCCCGGTTAACGCTGCCGTGGTTTTTAGTTCATAGATGATGCTGTGGTCTAACAACAGGTCAATGAAGTAGCTCTTTGAAAACGTCTCGTAGGATGCCCGTATTTCGATCTCCGAACAACCTTTCAGACCGCGGGCCTCGCACCGATGCAGCAATTCATTCCTATAGATCTTTTCATCGCAGAACCGGCCAAATTCATTATGGATATCGAAGGCCATGCCCGTAACCAGCTTATCCACAGCATGGAACTCCTGCTGGGACACACGATGAACCGGAAGGCCTAAATCAATCGGCATTGCTCAATTCCCATTTTGCATAAAATTATTTTGCAACAACCCGCTACTTCACGTTGGCGTTGAACCACTCGACGCATTTCTGGATCGGCGGGCCGGGGTTGTCGGGATCGGCTTCGTACTCGATGATGAATGGGCCGGTGTAGTTCTGGCGTTTAAGTTCGGCCACGGCGGATGGCAGGTCGCAAACGCCCGTGCCGTATGGAACGCATGCATTACCGTCCACAAGATCGAACACCTTCATGTCCTTGAGGTGGATCGATTTCATATGACCTTCGAGCAGCTTGAAGCCGTCGACCGATGTGATGCCGGAGCGCGCCCAATGCCCGTTGTCCGGTGCGGCATAGAGGCCGGGACGATCTTTCACCGCGTCGAGCACGGTCTGTGGATCCCAGTAGCGGTTTTTCGGCTTGGCGTGGTTGTGGATGCCGACCGGGATTCCATATTCCGCGGTTAATTTAACAAGCAGATCATAATCTTCCGGTTTGGGCTCGGAGTTGATCATCTGAATATCCATCGCCTTGGCGAAGTCGAAAAGCTTCCGCCATTCGGCTTCGTCTTTCCCGCCGACTACGCCGTAGGAAATCATTTGGATTCCGGCGGCGGCGAGCTTGGCTTTGAGCGCTTCGCGCTTCACGGCATCCATGGAGAAGTTCGTGGTGCCTTCGATTCCGCCCCCGATCGGCTGGCCGGGATAGGCTTCGATGTATTTCACGCCCATGGCGGAAAGCTGGTCGAGCATTTCACAGAAGGTGAATTTCCGGAACGAGAACGCCTGCACGCCGAGTTTCCATTCATTGGAAAACGCGTTGCCGATCATCAACACCATGACCATCAACATCATATATTTCTTCATATCCGGATCTCCTTTTATAGTTTTTTCCAGTCGGGATAGGTCGGGCGGTCGACCGTTTCGCGGCCACCCTTTTCAGTTGGTGCCGGCGGGCAGTTGTCCAACACGTTTTTTAGCATCCGGTACGCATTGGGCATGCTCCCGCCCGTTAGGTCTTGTTGTTCATCCAGATCGGTTTGCGGCGCGTAGAAGCGTCCGTCGCGGTAGAGCTTGAAGTCGGCCGTGCGCGCAAACTGGCCGGGCAGGGCATTCCAATAGGGTTGGTAGTGACATAGCACCCACTCGCGCGGAGTAGCCTTTCCGCCGGTGATCTGCGGATAAAAGCTATGGCCATCGATGGGATCATCCTTGCCGGGTACGATGCCGGCCGTGTCGGCCAACGTGGCATAGAAGTCGGTAAAGTCGACGAGATCGTCGAGCACAACACCGGTCGGCGTGTGCCCTTTCCAGTAGGCGATGAGCGGCACATGTGTGCCCATATCCTTCAAGCCGCCCTTGCCACCTTGGATGGATTGCCCATTCCAATGGGAGGTGATGGATCGGTTGGTTCCGTTGTCGGCGGTAAAGATGATGATCGTATTTTCAGCCAAGCCCAGCTCCTCGACCTTGGCCATGATGCGTCCCACCATTTTATCCATGTAGTTGACCATCGCCACGAAGTTAGCCTTCTGTTGCGCCTTGTTTTTGGGCGCCTTGTTGGCCACTTGCGTCCGCGGGGCATCGCCAATGGTGTCGGGCGTCGGGACAAACGGATCGTGAACCAGCACCATGGGGTAGTAGGCAAAAAAGGCCTGCTCCTTGTTGCGCTCGATGAAGTCGCATATAAAATCGCACAACAGATCCGGCCCGTACTTGCCTTCGTTTTCCTGCGCCGAAACGAATGTCCCGTTGTGCTCCAGCGGGGGACTCCAGAAACGCTCGCCTTCCCCTTTCCCCTTGGTCAGCTGCCACAGGCAATATTCATCGAACCCGGCCTGGACCGGGCGCGTGTTGTCGTTGCATCCCGGCAGGTTGTTGTAGAGACCGTTCAGTTGCCACTTGCCGGCGATGGCGGTCTTGTAGCCGGCTTGCCGCATCAGCTGTCCGAAGGTTTTCTCCTGCGGGTTCAGGTAGCCGAAGTGGGTGTTGTTCCGGAAGTTGTATTTCCCCGTCATGATCTGTACGCGCGACGGCGTGCAGAGCGGGGTCGAATAGCAGTGCGCGAACCGTACGCCTTTGGCCGCCAGCGCATCGATGTTCGGCGTTTTATAATCCTCCGCGCCGAAGCAACCGAACGCTTCCCAGCCGACGTCATCGGCCATGATCAACACGACGTTGGGCTTCACCGCCGCACCGGCGCAGGCGCACATCCCCAACAGCGCAACCAAGAGTCGTTTCATGTCTATTATTTCCTTTGGGCGCGGATGCACCCCATCATGGCCGCAACCACGCTCGCGATCGCCGCGATGCGGTGGATCTGGATGCAAACATGCTGGCCATGGGTTCCAAAGATCGGGAACATCGCGAGCAACACGCTGAGGATTAGAACGATGCCGCAAACCGCCAGCAGCCAGAACCAGACGGTGCCGCCGGCCTTGGCGCGCAGGAGCACCCAGACGGTAAGGGCGACGGCGTAGAGTGCGCCGAAGCCAACGTGACTGAGCAGTGCGAATCCATTCAGCGGATAGCTGAACGGCCAGCCAAATCCGAATCCCGTGACGGAAAGCACCACGAGAGAGACGATCATGGCCACCAACGCTGTTTTTGCGGCCGACCCGTTTTTACCGACCCGCTCGGCCAGCTGCCGGAGCGCCAGCAGACCAAACGCCAGCACGATCAACCCCAGAATGAAGGCCAGAATTCCCAATACGGTTTTGAAGGACTTGCGCACCTTGAAGGTCTGGCCGAACAGCTTGTTGTAGCCGCTTTCCAATCCTTCGAACCCGTACATCGGGACAACCTGCGCGCGCTCCGTCAACAGCGGTCCGGTGGCCGTCACATGGCCGAACAGGAACCCGGAGTCGGGCGAGTGGCATTCCTTGCAGGTTGTGGCTCCGAGCGATTGCGCCGCGCCGCGGACATCGTGGGCGATCGGCCACGACACCGGCGCGGCGGCTTCGTCGTCCTCGTCGATCAGCGTGCCGCCTGCATCGAGCGAAAACTTTCGGCCATTGGAAATGTAGCAGGTAGTATCGCCGAGCTTTTTGAGCATCAGCGCGACCTGCTCTTCGTTGAACGCCATCGTGGTGCCGACGGTGTCGGCCACTGCGCGTTCGACGAACGCGGCGACCAGCGGAGCGCCGTCCTTTGTATACCAGCCCGACTCCAGCGTGGTATTGGTTCCGGCGAGGTAGCCATCGGCGTTCTTGGCGAACAGTTTTCCTTTGGTCACAAGGACGATGTCGAGCGGTTTGAGCGCTTCCATCACCGCGGCAATCGCGCCTTCGGCGTCGTAGTTGATCTCGGCGGCATCGACATCGAACTCCGGAATGGTGGAGACAATGTTGGTTTCGGTGCTCCACACCCAGGAATCGCCCGTACGCATGCTGCCGGCCCGGTCAAGTCCGCCATCGATGTTGCGGCGGTAGAGCTTTCCGTCAACGGCGAACAAGGGCTCGCCCGGTGCGTTTTCCGCGCCGGCCAGCTTGGCCAGGATGTCGCCCACCTGCCGGTCGGCGTCGAGAACGCCGAGGGCGGCCTGCTGAACCAAATCCGCATCCAGCGGAATGCCGTCGGCGTAGGCCCAGAAGGCCGGCCACATCATGCGGCGCGGCTCGATCTGGCCTTCGTCGTTGCGGACGAATACCGGCTCGACGATGAAGGGCGATTCGGTGAACCACTGCGCGCGGCCATAGATGCCAAGGCGGTTGGCGCGCGAGGTACGCATCAGGGATGGCTCGCCGCCGGGCTTCAGGCCGGAGTGGCAGGCGGTGCAGGTCAGCTTCTCGAAGTGGATCGGTGGAAGTCCCTTGTGCTGGGCGATGGGCGCGCCGAGCTGGCCGTTTTCAATATGGCAGGAACTACAGCTCATGGCCTCGCTGGTGCCGCGCAGGATCTGGTGGTCGAGGCCGTTTCGATGGCAGTCGACGCACGCCAGGCCAGCGGCGGCATGCACATCGCCGGGTACGTCGATGCGCTCGACACCGACGGGATAGGCGGAGTGGCAGTACAGGCAATTCTTGTCCTGCGGCTTTCCGATATCGAACCACGCGCGGTGCTTGGAATCGAATTGCGCGGCATCGTAGTTGACCGACGGCGGCACGGCGTAGACGTGGTCGTCGGGGTTTTCGCCGCTGTGGACGTTCCACCAGTCGGGCAGGCGCGCGCACATGCCGCCGACTTCTCCCATGCCGGACGCGGCCGTGGCCGCCCAGCGGAAGTTCTCGCGACCGATCTGCTTGGCCCATTCGGTCATGTCCTGCCGAGGAGAGTGGTTGTGGCAGGAGAGGCAGTTGATTTCGAGGCCGCCGGAAATATCCCAGCGCGCATCGGGATCGGCCAGCTTGTCGGCCGGATCGCTGATGCTTCCGCCGGGCAGATGGCTGCCGAACTGCTTGGTGAATTCCCATGCGGAGAGGTTCATCCGATTGGCCGGAACCTGCGTGCCGGTTTGTTCGTCGACCACGATCCACGGCTCGGTCGGCCGGCCTTGGCCGGTGCCTGCAAAGTGCGTTCCGCCATGGATGGTTTCGTAGTCGTGGCACGCGCCGCAGGTGGTCTGGGCCGAAAAGGGCATCGAGCCCGGCACGGTCGACACGATCTTCTGGCCTTCCTCGTCCGTGAGCGGAATCCGGTGCACCGGCAGCGTGCGGCTGCCGTCGTAGTGGCTGGAAAACGCAGTAAGCGCCATTCCAAGGATTGGAAGTATCAGCTGTTGTGTTTTCACGCGATGAATTCCGACGGGTTGAATTCGATTCTCTGCTTGGTGGCAACCGCGCGGTTGACGGCGAGAACGGCGACGGCGGTTTCGTAGCCCTTTTCGCCGGGGCAGTTTAGCGGAGTACCGTAGCGGATGGCGTTGAAGAAGTTTTCAAGATGCGGCTGGTGCGCCGGCTTGGCCATCTCGACGGGTAGCGGCCACGCGCCGGCTTCGGCGGTAACGCGCACGTCGACCGCCACGTTCTTGGTGGTGGATTTCCTGATGGGAGCGGCGACCGATTTGATGAGCCCCTGATCGGCATACGGTTGCCAGTCGGGCGCATGGGCTTCGCGTAGGACGGAGTTGCCGCGCTGCGGAACCTCGGCGATTTCGATGGTGCCGTTCACGCCGCGGAAGGCTTCGGAAAAGCCGCGATGGCTCGTGGTTGTGAGTGTTTCGTAGAACGCGCGCGCCATGCCTTCCGGGGTTTGGTATTCATAGATGCACATGACGTTGTCGTACCACTCGTGGTTGGGATAGTAGTCGATGCCGCCGGAAGCGATGACCGAGTGCGGGTTGACACCCCACACCCATTCGAAGAGGTCGATCTGGTGCGAACCGAGGTCGACGATCGGACCGCCGCCATACTTCTTGTACCAGCGCCAGTTGCGGAATTCGGTCATGGAGTTGTAGCCGTATTTGTCGAGCGTCGCGGCGTCGATTTCGGAGTTTTTCGGCCAGCCGAGGTCTTCGGTCCGGGCGCGGTTCCATTGCGCGGTGGCGTGCGTGACGCGGCCGAGCAGATTGACCTCGTGGATGAGTTTTTCGATGGCGTGAATGTAGCGCGGATTGCTGCGGCGCTGGTGCCCGATCTGCAGCAGCTTGCCGGTGGCGGCGGCGGTCTGCACCATGGTCGCGGCCTTCTCGAGCGAGTTGGACATTTCCTTTTCGCTGTAGACGTGCAGCCCGGCGTTCATGCAGGCGTTGGCATGCTCGGCGTGCATCCAGTCAGGCGAGGCCACGATGACGGCATCAAGATCCTTTTCGTTGGCCAGCAGTTCCCGATAGTCTTCGTAGACGTTGACCTCGTGGCCGTATTTCATGAGGTAGCGGCTGGAGTAGCGCTGCGAATATTCCCAGATGTCGCAGATGGCCTTGAAGCGGATGCCGGGGATGCGCAGGCAGGACTCGGTCAGGATGCGTCCCTGCGCGCCCGCGCCGATCAGCGCGATGTTGAGCTGGTCGGGATTTTTGATCGCCGCCAGTTCGGCGTTCTCCACAGCCCGCGCCTTCAGCATGGCCAGCATGGTTCCGGCCGCCACGGTCGACTGTATGAATTGTTTCCTGTTCAGTTCCATTTCAATCCCCTGATGATATTTGTGAATTAACAGGCAAGCCCCGCCTGCCTTCCTCGCCGTCAAAACAATCCCCGTATTTCCTGAAAAACCTAAACCGGCCATCAAGCCGCTGTCTTGTAAATTAAACGCGATATTTTGTATTATCCGGGCCGCCCTCGCCTGCCATGCGCTACTTGATCTCGTCTGGAACGGCGTAGTCGCCGAGTGCATATTGGATTCCCGCCAGATAATGCTCCAATACTTTCGGGTTCCAGAAAATTTCGCTGTTGTGGCCAAGCGAGCAGTAGAAAACACGGCCAGCCCCTTCGCGCTTGATCCAAGTGATACCGAAGTCGCCGTCGGTGCGGACGAGATTTTCAGGCTTGCCGCCTTTGACGGCCTTGGTGTCGGGATCGTCCATGTCGAGGCTGGTCAGGATGCGCTGGTTCTTGCGGGAATAGGGATCCTTGAACTGGTAGATCTCGTCCTTGATTTTGAAGGACTGTCCGCCGAAGCAGGCGTTGAGCGGGTGGTCGGGTTCGTCGAGCTTGACCTGCACGGTGCAACCCGCCGTCCACGGGTGGCCGCAGAAAAGGCCTCCGATCATTTTGGCGCCGTCCTCCCATTCGTAGAAGTTGTCGCTGGCGGCATGGATGCCGATGATCCCCTTGCCGCCGCGAGCAAAGTCGAGCAACGCCTGCCGCTGTTCCGGCGAGGGATCGAGCTTGGTGGTGCTTAGGAAAAGGATGGCATCGAAGCGGGCAAGATTATCCGGGGAGAACGCCGTCATGTCGGAACTCTCTTCGGTGGTGAAGGCCCCGGTCTTTTTTCCGAGCATTTCAAACGCCTTCGCGCCAATGGTGATCGACTTGTGTACAAAGCCCTCGCACCGCGTGAAAACCAGGATCTTGCGGGCATGGGTGGGTTTGGCCGGGGCCGATGCGGGCAAGGCCTGCTCGATGTTCTTGATCTCCAGCTCCGTCGGCGGGACGAGCACATTCTTGGCGGCGGATGCGCCGCCGGCGACCAGAACGGCCACCAGGCCGATGACGATGGATTTTGCTTTCATGAATCTCTCCGGAGGTTACTTGTCGCCAAACGCTTCGTCGAACACGCGGCTCGATTTGGGGAAGTCGATGTTCTTGACGTATTCGCAGGCTTCGGCCGCGCCGTGCTCGCGGTCCATCGCGGCGTCTTCCCACTCGACGGAGAGCGGGCCTTTGTAGTCCAGCTGGTTGAGCGTGCGGATGATATCCTCGAAGTTGATGTCGCCGCGGCCGAGGCTGCGGAAATCCCAACCGCGTCCCGGCTGGCCAAAATTCAAGTGCGAACCAAGGATGCCGCTTTCGCCGTCGAGCGTGACGGCGCAGTCCTTCATGTGGACGTGGTAGATGCGGTCGGGAAACGCCTTGAGGAACTTGACCGGATCGACGCCTTGCCATTCGAGATGCGATGGGTCGAAGTTGAACCCGAACGCCTTGCGGTTCTTGATGGCCGCCAACGCGCGGCGCGTGGTGATGATGTCGAACGCGATTTCGGTCGGGTGGACTTCGAGGGCGAACTTGACGCCGCATTGGTCGAACACATCGAGAATCGGATTCCACTGCTTGGCAAAATATTCGAAGCCGTCCGCGATCATTTTATCGCTGGCGGGCGGGAAACTGTAGAGCAGGTGCCAGATCGAAGATCCGGTGAAACCGTTGACCACCTTGATGCCCATGTTCTGCGCCGCCTTGGCGGTGTTCTTCATGCTTTTAATCGCCCACTTGCGCTTCTTTTCGGGATTACCGGCGCAATCGGCCGGGGCGAACATGTCGGAGCGCTCGTCGTTGGGATCGCAAACGAGCTGGCCGGTCAGGTGGTTGCTGATCGCCCAGCATTTCAGGCCATAGTCGGCCAGCAGGTCGTGGCGTCCCTGCGCGTATTTCTTGCTGCGCGCGGCCTGGTCGATGTCGAGGTGGTCGCCCCAGCAGGCGAGTTCAAGGCCGTCGTAGCCCCACTCGGCGGCTTTCTTGGCGAGGGTTTCGAGCGGTAGGTCCGCCCATTGTCCGGTGAAGAGGGTTACAGGTCTGCTCATGGGTTTGCTCCTTTGAATATTGCGTACTGCGTATTACGTATTGCTGTCTGTATACGCAATACGTAATACGCAGTACGTTAGATTTTAGTCCAGGCGGCGTTGGCTTTGCTGCTCTTAACGACCGCATCGATAAACTTCATGCCGGCCACGCCTTCGTTGACGCCGGGGAAATCGGTGGCGAGTTCGGAGGCCTTTTCCTTGTTGGCCTTGGCGCGGATGGTGTCGGCAAAGTTGCAGTAGTTGTTGGCGAAGGCTTCAAGGAACCCTTCGGGATGGCCGGCGGGAATACGAGTGCTACGTGCGGCGGCCGGACTCTTCTTGCCGACATATTCGTTGCCGCGCTTCCAGATCTGGGTCGGGGCGTTGATGGTGTCGACGGTGAGATGGTTCGGATGTTCCTGGTGCCATTCGAGGCTGGCGTTTTCGCCATGCACCCAGATGGCCAGATTGTTTTCCTGCCCGATCGAAACCTGGCTGGCGTGCAGTACGCCTTTTGCGCCCTTGTTGAAGCGCAGCAGGCAGCTGCCGTCGTCGTCGAGCTTGCGGCCCTTGATGAACGCGGTCAGGTCGGCGGCGACTTCCTTGATGGTCAGGCCGGTGACATATTCGGCGAGATTGGCGGCGTGGGTTCCAATGTCGCCCATGCAACCGGCGGCGCCGCTCTGCCTGGGATCGGTGCGCCAGGACGCCTGCTGCTGGCCGTCCTTCTCGATCGCGCGCGCCAGCCAGCCCTGCGGATACTGGACAATAACTTTGCGGATCGCGCCGAGGTCGCCCTGCCGGACCATGTCGCGGGCGAGCTTCACCATCGGGTAGGCGGTGTAGGTGTGCATGAGCCCGAAGACCTTGCGGGTTTTCTGGACGAGCTGCTTAAGCTCCAGCGCCTCGGCGACGGTGAGGGTCATCGGCTTTTCGCACATGACGTGGATCCCGGCTTCGAGGAAGGCCTTGGCGATCGGGAAGTGCCAGTTGTTCGGCGTGCAGATGGAAACAAAGTCGATGCGCTCGTTCTCCGGCAGCGCGCGTTCCGTTTCAATCATCGCATTGAAGTCGGCATAGACGCGCTGCGGGTCGAGGCAGAGTGCCGCACCCATCTGCCTGCTCTTCTTCGGGTCGATGTCGAACGCGCCGGCGACGATTTCGATACCGCCGTCCATGCGCGCGGCCTTGCGGTGCACCTCGCCGATGAACGCGCCCGGTCCGCCGCCGACCATTCCCATGCGTAGCTTTGTTTCCATTTTACATATCCTTTGGATGATTGGAACAAATCGGGTGTCCCGCCCCCGTCCGCTTCACTATTCCACAATGGTTGAATAAGCTAGAGTAAAATCCAATACGGGTCTTGTAAATACTGGGCTTGTAATTGTACGTTTTCGGCAAAAGCCAAAAAGGAGGCTCCGGCATGGATCCCGCACTGTTCAAAACCAATTTTCTGGCCCGGATGCATAGTCCGCAACAGATGCAGCTGCTCTTCAACTATCTGCCGGACGTCTACTTCTTTGCGAAGGACCGCGACGGCCGGTTTGTGATGGGCAACGACGCGTTTGTGCGGCAGTGCGGCGCGGCGAGCGAAACGGGCATCATCGGCAAGAACGACTTCGACTTTTTCCCGATGGGCCGCGCCGAGAGCTATGTGAAGGACGATCATTATGTGATGGAAACGGGCAACAGCATCGTCGACCGCGTCGAACTGGCCCCGGATCCCGGAAACTCGATCAACTGGTTCGTCACCACCAAGGTGCCGCTCTACTCCACCGCAGGTGAAATCATCGGACTCGCCGGCACGGCGCGCGACATCAGCCGCGCCCGGCTCGCGCTGCGACCCTATACCGAAATGCGCGCCGTGCTTGAACATGTGAAGGACAACTATTCGCAACCCATCGAAATCAAGGAACTCGCCGCGCTGGTGCACCTCTCCGTCAGCCAGTTCGAGCGCCGCTTCCGCAAGGTATTCCAGATTTCACCGCTCAAGCATCTCATGAACGTGCGCATCCGCTCCGCGAGCCTGCGGCTCACCACCACCAACGACACCATCGCCACGATCGCCCTCGAATGCGGCTTCTACGACCACTCCCACTTCACCCGCAACTTCCGCAAGATCATGGGCGTATCGCCCAAGGAATACCGGAAGCAGTACATGGGGAACTAGAGTCCCAGGAACAGGATCGCGAGGCCGGAGAGGCCAATGGCCGCGCCGGCAAGGGCGTGGCTGAAGCGCTCCGCCGAGCCAAGCTTGACAAATCCGACGCCCCACGAGGCGGCAAGCACCACCGCCGCCATGGTTGCAATGGTGGCCAGACTGAAGATCGCCGCCACCAACACAGTACCCGCCAGGCTATGTTCCGCCGCCGGGTACATGATCAACGGAATCAAGGGCTCGCAGGGGCCCAGCACGAAAATGGTGAACAGCACCCACGGGGTGATGTTCTTTCTATCCGCCCCGTGCGGATGCGCATGCCCGTGCGAGTGTCCGTGCGCATGCGAATGCGCGACATCGTCTTCATGGATATGCGGGTGGCTGTGCGGTTTGTTTTTCATGGCGCGGTGGATGCCCCATACGCAATAGGTGAAACCAAAAATGGTCAACGCCTGCGCGGCGAGGTTCCCGCGGAAAGCTTCGAAGGCCTCCAATCGCCCGAGGGCAAGTCCGAATGCGACCCCGGCCAGGCCCAGCACCACCGAACTGAGCACATGCCCCAGTCCGCACAGGATGGTGATCCACATGGTTTTTGCCAGCGTCCAGCCGCGCGCCTTGCTCATCACGATGAACGGGAGATAATGGTCGGGTCCGAAAAGGGTGTGGAAAAAGCCGATGGTGGCGGCGGTGGCGGCTAGGATGGGAATCGCATCGCTCATAATGCGTACACTTTGCTGGGATTTCGGCCGAAAGTCCATTGCATAATTCCCCTTGCTCCATTCTCTAAATCAACTTAACTTTCCGCCATGCAACCCGCCCGACAGCTAAACGCCGGACTGATCAACGACCTCCACTACAGCGGAGGCGTGGAGGCGATGAACCGGCTCTACGAAGCGGTCGCCGAGCTCAACCGCGGCCATGCCGAACTGCTCGTCGTCATGGGCGATCTGGTCGACACCAACAGCCCGTCCAATGCCGTCCGGCTGCTGCGCGAAGTCTCCGCCCTGTGCGACTCGTTCCGCGGCGAGCTCTACTACATACCTGGCAACCACGACCTCGACCACCTCTCCAAAGCACAGTTCTACACCGCCCTTGGCCGCCCCGGCAGCGAACCCACCTTCCGCTTCCAGCGCGGCGGCACCGACTTCATCTGCATCGACGGAAACTTTTCGCCCGACGGCACGGAATACGACCGGGGCAACTTCCACTGGGAGGAATCCTTTGTATCCGACCGGCAGCTCGCATGGCTGCGCGGCCAGCTCGACAAGGCCCATGCCCCGGTGGTGATCCTCACCCACCAGCGCGTCGATGTTCCCGGTAGATTCTCCGTCCACAACCATGCCGCCGTCCGCGAGGTGCTCCGCCTCTCCGGCAAAGTCAAGGCCGTCTTCCAGGGCCACCAGCACACCGATGATCTCCAGCAGATCGACGGCACGACGTACTACACCCTCGCCGCCCAGAAGGACGGCGCCGGCCCCGCCATGGTTCGGTTCTCCCAAAATGGCATCCGCCTCGTCCGCGACTTCCAGTCCTTGGAACCCGCCTGATCCTTCCCATGCAAAACTGTCCCTTACACTACCACGATTTCCAGCACGCCCACCAGCAAGGCGAACGCCGCACGCAACAGGTGCTGGCGCTCACCCTCGTCACGATGGGCATCGAGATTCTCGCCGGACTGGTTTTCAATTCCATGGCGCTCACCGCCGACGGCTGGCATATGGCCACGCATGCCGCCGCGTTCGGCATCGCCATCTTCGCCTACCGCTACGCCCGCAAGCATGCGCACAACCCGCGCTTCAGCTTCGGCACCGGCAAGGTCGGCGCACTCGGTGGCTTCGCCAGCGCGGTGGGCCTGGCCGTGGTGGCGCTGCTCATGTCCGTCGAATCGATCCACCGCCTCGTCGCACCGCAGGAAATCCACTTCAACGAAGCCATCGGCGTGGCGGTACTCGGCCTGCTGGTCAACCTCGTCTGCGCCGTCCTGCTCAAGGAAGACCACCACCATGGACACGACGGCCACCACGACCACAACCGCAAGGCGGCCTATCTCCACGTCCTCGCCGATGCCTTCACTTCGGTAACCGCCATTATTGCGCTCACCTTCGGGCGCATGTTCGGCTGGGTGGCGCTCGACCCCATCATGGGCATCGTCGGCGCGCTCGTTATCACCAAATGGGCGGTCGGGCTGCTCAAGGAAACCAGCGGCATCCTGCTCGACGGCAGCGTCGATCCCGCCGTCGGCGACTCCATCCGCGCCGCCGTCGCGGCCGAACCGGACTGCCGCGTCGCCGATCTCCACGTCTGGGCCATCGCCCCCGGCCACCTCGCCGTCATCCTCTCCGTCGCAACGTCCAAACCCCGGACCTCTGACAATATCAAGGCGCTCCTGTCGGGCATCGGCCATCTAACCCACATCACCGTCGAGGTACTCCCGGCATGAACCGCCTCTTCAAATTCATCACCACC
>JAIPJC010000084.1 GCA_021734345.1 Kiritimatiellales bacterium
CGCAGGAATACCAGATTGTGGCCGACCACCTGGATTTGGTTGCGCGGCACAAGTATGACGAGATCGCCCGCGCGATGGGGCTGACGATTGATCGTGTCAAGGAGCTGGCCACCGCGGTGTCGAAACTCGACCCCAAGCCCGGACGCAACTTCAGCGAAGACCGGATCGAGTACGTGACGCCCGAAATCATTATCGAGAAGAAGGACGGCGAATACGTCATCACCCAGAACAAGAAACCCTATCCGCAACTGTTCATCAGCCAAAAATATCTACAGATGCTCAAGGATCCGGCCACCTCCAAGGAGGTGAAGACCTACATCCGCGAAAAAATCACCAAATCCAAGCAGTTTATCCAGAGCATCGACCAGCGGATGAACACCATCTATCGGATCGCCATTGAAATCGTCCGCATCCAGCGCGAGTTTTTCGACGACGGCGTATCGAGGCTCAAGCCGCTCAACATGAAGACGGTTGCCGATCTGCTCGAAGTGCACGAAACCACCATCAGCAGGGCCACCACCGGAAAATACATGCAAACCCCGCAAGGGCTGCTGAGCATGAAATATTTCTTCAAGCCAGGCATTCAGACCGCCAACGGGGAGTCCATCTCCAACGAAAGCGTGAAGGCCGCGCTGGGGCAGATTGTCCGGGGCGAAGACAAGCGCAAGCCCTATTCGGATGCCAAGCTCGTCAAGTTGCTTGAAGAGCAGGGGATGAAGATTGCCCGGCGCACCGTCGCCAAATACCGCGACCAGCTCCGCATCCTTCCCTCACATCTGCGCAAGCAGCATTAGAGACATCAAAGCAAGCTGGCGGACTCCCGTCCGGCTGGTGCCGGGTCAAGCAACCGTGGTCGTGGCAGTGGAGTCGCGCAGGATCAATTCGGTGTTGATTTCGTGGAATCCCGGTTCGTAGGGGATCTGCTTTTCCAAAATCTTCAGCAGGAGATCGATGGCCATGTGCGCCTGTTCTGCAACCGGGCGCCGAACAGTGGAAATCGGCGGCGTACTGATGGCCGAAAGCGGCGAATCGTCGAATCCCATCAGCGCTATGTCTTCCGGAATGCGACGTCCCATGGACTTGAGCGGTTCAATGCAGAGTGCCGCGAGTTCGTCGGACGGGCAGAAAATGGCGTCGATTTCATTCAGGCACCGCAATGCATTCAGGAAAGCGGAAACATGTTCCGGAATGCAGCGCACCGTGCGGACCAGTTTGTCCGATTGCTCCAATCCATGCCGATCCAGCGCATCGCGATACCCGCTCATCCGATCCTGTATGCAGCAGATGTGTTGGAGCTTTTCCGGAATCAACATAAGAATCCGGCGGCGTCCGGTTGCGATGAGATGTTCGACCGCCTCGCAGGCCATTTTCCGGTTGTTGATGTCGATGCACGGAATTTTTAGCTCCGCCCCGGGTACTTGCCCAAGCAGCACGATGGGAAATTCGGTCGATGCAATGTCGAGAAATTCGCGGTGATGCGCGGAGGGGGTCAGGTAGATCATGCCGTCGAGCAAGTCCGGTTTGAAGTCGCTTTCCTTCAAGGGATGGTCGGCCGACTCCGCACGGTCGTGGAACACCATGTCGTATTCCTTGAAGCCGGGGTGGGAGAGGATGATGTTGGCAAACTGTCCCATGACCTGGTTTTCATAGGCAATCTGGTCTTTGGTCAAGCTGTCGTAGTCGATATGGATGAAGGAGAGTCCAATCAAGTGGGTTCGCTGGTTGCGGATGGCGCGGGCCAGCCGGTTTGGGCGGTAGCCGAGCTGTTCCGCCGCGGATTTGACGCGGGTGATCATCTCTTCCGATACGGGGAACTCGTTAAGGCGACCATTCAGCACCCGGGAAACCGTGGCCTTGCTTACATTGCACCGGCTGGCGACATCCTCGAGGGTGACACGGGTGCTGGTGCGGCGGCGTTTTTTCTTTAGCGGCTTCATGGTTCAACTCCGGTGAAATGGCTTAAAATACTTTACAGTAACGTTTAACTGCACCTATAGATCTCATATTTTTGGCCGATGTACAAGCGTCCAATCTTATCCTTTTCGCTGAATGGGGCAACAACGAATACCAAAATAACCGTGACACCCCATGCCAAAATAAATATATATATACCGTTTACAGCAATGGGTTCAGCTTGGATTGGGATGGAAATACAATGATAGACGTGGAAATGGATCGGGGAGTAATGGCACATCCCGCCTCTACAAGCGGGGTCGATGGGCACGATGTGGGTTCACATGGTTGGAATGCCGACTGGATCCGCAAAGGTTGGAGCAGTGGCGCTCCCTTGCTGCGGAAGGGGTTTTCAATTGAAAAACCCGTTCGGCAGGCCGTGCTGCGCGGGAGTGCGCTGGGGGTTTATGAACTGAGGCTCAACGGGGAAAAAGCCGGCGACACCTTTTTGCAACCCGGATGGACGGATTATCGCAAGCGCGTCTATGTCTTCCCGGTCGATGTAACCGCGCAATTGCGGGACGGCGAAAACGTGTTGGGCGGTCTCGTGGCGCCGGGATGGTACGCCGGCTATTGCGGCCCGTTCGGCGACAAAGGCTATTACGGGCACGACTCGTGGTTGTCGGTGGAGCTGGCGATCGAGTATGCAGACGGTACGAGCGAAACCATCCGTTCGGACTCGTCTTGGAAGGGCATGCCCGGGCCGATCCTCTCCGCGGATCTGCTGATGGGCGAAACCTACGACGCCCGCAAGGAGATTCCGGGTTGGGATATGCCGGGCTTCAACGATGCGGGCTGGCGGCCCGTGCGCGTTTTGGACGGTGAAGAAACCGCGCCCGGAAAAATCGAGCCCTATCCCGGCAACCCCGTCCGTTGCATCGCCGAGCTACCGGCGCAAAGCGTTGCCGAGCCGAAGCCGGGCGTCCATGTTTTCAATCTCGGGCAGAACATGGTTGGCGTGGTGCGATTGAAGGTCGATGTTCCGGCCGGAACCGAGATTGTTTTGAAGCATGGCGAAATGCTGAACGCCGACGGCACGGTCTATACGGAAAACCTGCGGTCGGCAAAAGCGATCGACCGCTACATCGCCAAGGGCGGCGGCGAAGAAACCTGGCAGCCGCGGTTTACGTTCCATGGCTTCCAATATGTGGAAGTGTCCGGGTTTCCGGGCAACCCTTCGCTGGAAACCGTGACGGGGTTGGTCTGGATGTCCGATCTCAAGGAGACGGCATCCTTCGAGTGCTCTAATCCGAAGGTGAACCGGCTCTTTAAGAACATACAGTGGGGCTTTCGCGGAAACTACATCGACATCCCCACCGACTGCCCGCAGCGCGACGAGCGGCTGGGCTGGACCGGCGACACGCAGATGTTCATCCGCTCCGCGTCCTACCTGACGGACATCCGCCCCTTCTATAAAAAGTGGCTGGTGGATCTGCACGACGCCCAGCGCGAAGACGGGGGCTATCCCGACATGGCCCCGTTCATGGGGCGGATGGGCTCTGCCAGCGCGGCGTGGGGGGATGCCGGAATCATTTGCCCGCATGTGCTCTGGCAGGCCTACGGGGATCTGGATTTCGTCCGACCATGGTGGGCGCACATGAAAAAATACATGGAGCTGATCTGCACCGATGGAAACCGCCACAACGGACCGGATGCCGTTTCCTACGGCGACTGGCTGCACTTCAACTCGATAACACCGACGCGTTTGATCGGGCTGGCTTATCGCGCCTACGATGCACGGCTGATGACCGAGATGGCCGCCGCGCTTGGCGAAACGGACGACGCGTTGCTTTTCGCCAAGGAAGCGCAACAGAGCCGCGCCCTTTTCCGGGATGCCTTTTTCAAAGACGGCGAGGTGGCGGTTAAAACCCAGACGGCCTGTGCGCTCGCCATCGCGATGGAACTGCTCTCCGGCGCAGACCTGGACCAGGCGCAGGCATGTCTGCTCCAGTGTTTGGAGAAGCACAACGGATATCTCACCACTGGCTTTGTGGGTACCGGCTACCTCTGCCCCGCACTCACCAAGGCGGGGCGATGCGATCTGGCCGTGCAGCTGTTGCTGAACGAGGCGTATCCATCGTGGCTCTACGAAGTGAACAATGGCGCAACGACCATCTGGGAGCGGTGGAACAGTTGGACGGAAGAAGCAGGCTTTGGCGATGTTGGAATGAATTCCTTCAACCACTATGCCTTCGGTGCCGTATGCGAATGGATGTTTGGATCGCTGGCCGGTATCCAGCCTGGCTCGCCCGGTTTCCAGACGGTCAAGATTGCCCCTTGCTTCACGGATCGGCTTGATTTTGTGAAAGCGTCGTACGATTCGATTCAAGGTAGGGTTGCAGTGGAGTGGCGAAAAACGCTAGAAGGTTTTGAACTGGATCTCGAAACGCCCGTTCCGGCGGAGGTATGGCTGAAGTCTGGTGTGAAAACGGTCGGTAAGGGAGTCCACCACTTCAAGGAAATTAAATGACGCAAAAACACCCCGTTCACAAAGCCCCTCCCCAGGATAAAGTTTCGATGAAAACCCGCGTGGGCTGGGGTTTTGGTGGGTTGGCCGACAACTACATCATGAACGTGCTGAACATGATCTTCCTTGTTCTGTACGTCCAGTATTTCAAAATGCCGCCGATGCTGGCGGCCGCGGCTCTGGCGATTCCCCGGTTCGTGGATGCGATCACCGATCCACTGATTGGAAACATTTCCGACAACACGCGCAGCAAGTGGGGCCGCCGCCGTCCGTATATGGTCGCCGGCGCGATTCTTTCGGCCATTCTGCTTCCGCTTTTCTGGACGCCGCTCGGCGATCCGACCATCGCGATATGGTGGAAGAACCCCGCGTTCCTCTATGTCACCGTGCTGGGGATCCTGTATGCCGTCACGTACACGCTTTTCGTGGTTCCGTACACCGCGCTGGGCTATGAGTTGACGCCAGACTACGACGAAAAGACCCGGGTGCTGGCGTGGCGCATGTATGTCGGCCTGCTGGGCAGCCTGACGGTTCCGTGGGTGTACCAGCTTTCGCAGAACGATGCGTTTTCCGACGAAGCAAGCGGCGCCTTCTGGGTATCCATTGCATTCGGGGTGGTCATTATCATTACCGGCTTGATTCCCGTTTTTGCCTGCCGCGAGCGCGAGGACGTTCAGCTTCAGGAAACCTCGCCCTTCTTCAAGTCGCTGGGCGCCACCATGACGAACAAGCCGTTCATGATTCTGCTGGTGGCCTACATCATCATTATCGTCGGACTCTTTTCCGCCGGCAACCTCGGTGCGTTTGTGAACATCTACTACATCTGCGGCGGCAACAAGGATTTCGGTGGACTGCTCGTCGCCGTGGCCGGATCGCTCGGCGCAATCGTCTCCTACCTCAGCATGTTCATGGTCACGGCGGTCTCGACGCGCACCGGCAAAAAAACCGGCATGTTCCTCGGGTTGGCGCTGGCGCTCATCGGTGTGGCCGGGGCATGGATTGCCATGGATCCGCGCTGGCCGATGGCCCAGCTGATCACCACCGTGATTGCATGCATGGGCTTGCAGGGTTGCTGGCTGATGGTCAGTTCCATGGTAGCCGATGTCTGCGACGAAGATGAACTTAAAAGCGGGCTGCGCCGCGAGGGCATGTTTGGTGCGGTGAATGGCTTTGCCCTCAAGGCCGCGCTTTCCGCCACCGCCATGATCGGCGGCGTGCTGCTGACCGTGACCGGGTTCGATGCCGAAGAGATCGACCAGTTCGAGGCGCGCACCATTGCCCAGGTCATCGAACCGGCCCGGCATTGGGAAATCGATGATCCCGCGTTCCAAAAGGCCACGGAATCGTTCGAGCTGTCCTGTGTGCGCTTCATCGAGATCTCCGAAGACAAGTCGAGCATGGAAGGCAGCAAGTGGACGGTGCTGTGGCGCCTGCTCAAAGGCGAAAAGGTCTTTTTCCGCTGGTATGATTTCGAGGCCGCGGCCTCCAAATATCTGGTTGCCGTCCATGCCTATGCCGAACATGCACCGGAAGACGTGAAGGCGAAGCTGACATCCTATGCCGATTCGGTCCACGCGGGATATTTCGTGGAATTCGACAAGCAGAAGGGCGTGGCGCTGCTGATGAAAAAACTGATCATAGGCTGCCAGGTGGTCGGGCTGATCGCGGCCATGGTGGTTTTTGCCTTCTATCCGATTACCCGCAAGCACGCCCAGGAAACCCGCCGGTTGTTGAATGAAAGGAAGCAGCATGAAGGTGCATAACCGGATCGCCCTAGTCGGTCTGATCAGCCTGATCGGTCTTGGTGTGCAGGCGAAGCAACCCAACTTCATTCTGTTGCTGACCGACGACCAGTCGTACCACCTCGGCATGCTGGGTACGAAAGGCCTGCAAACCCCGAACATCGATGCGCTGGCGAAGCACGGCACGTTTTTCACCAAGGCCTACTCCGCCGCCGCCTCCTGCGCGCCATGCCGCGTTTCGATCCTTACGGGCATGTACCCGCATTCCAACGGCGAGTGGCGCAACACGATCACGCCGACGCTTACGGAACCGGCATCGCAGTTCGGCAGAAACTCCACCACGGTCGATCAGGTCGGTGTGCATGAGGACATTCCGACGCTGATCGAGGTGCTCGGCAAGAACGGCTACTTCACCGGCATCACCGAAAAGTGGCACCTCAGCCCGCCGTGGAAATTCCCGTTCGACTTCCGCGACGAAGCCAACCTCAAGCCCGAAGGCAGCGCCAACGCCGTCGGAAAATTCATCAAGGCCGCTGGTGGCAAACCCTTTTTCCTACAGGCGAACGTCGACAACACGCACCGGCCTTGGCGCAAGCACATCAAGATCAACCCGGATCTGCCGAAGGTGGATCCGGATTCCGTGGAGATTCCGCCGTGCTGGCCCGACACCCCCGTCACGCGCCAGGACTATGCCGAATATCTGACGACGGTGCAGCATGCCGACGCGGTGATCGGCGCGATCATCCAGGCCGTCAAGGATGCCGGGCAGCTCGGCAACACGATCTTCATCTATTCCAGCGACCAGGGCTTCTGCTACACCCGCGCCAAGGCCACCGCCTACGACTGGGGTGTGCATATTCCGCTTTCGTTCACGGGGCCTGGCGTGGAATCCGGCGTTATGTCGGACGCGCTCGTCGGGCACGTCGACTTAATGCCGACCATCCTCGACCTCGCCGGGATCCCTGTGCCAAAAACCGTCCAAGGCAAGTCGCTACGCCGGGTGATCGAAGGCAAGGCCAAGGATGTCGGACGGGCGTTCATCGTTTCCGAACACAACGCGCATGGCGGCGCGCCTGAAGAATATTATCCGACCCGCAGCATCACCGATGGCCGCTACCGCTACATATGGAACATCAACTATGGGAAGGTTCCGGACTTCGATATCGACTCCATGGTCACCGATCCGAAGTTCCGCAAGGTGCCGCACCAACCGGCCTGGATGCCGTGGGATGCCCTGCCGAGCGATGTCTGGGAAAACAACGCCTGCGAGGAAATCATCCTCCACAAGAACGAATTTCCGCAGCAGTACGCCTTGCTAAAGGAAACCTTCTTCCGGCCGGAGTTCGAACTCTACGACCTCAAGAACGATCCGTACGAAATGAAAAACCTGGCCGCCAATCCGGAATACAAGAGCGTCGTCGACCGCATGGATAAAACCTTGAAGAAGTGGATGGATGCCGAGGACGACATCGGCGATCCGCGCAGCATCAAACGGAGAAAGTAAATGAAGTTCAAATCCCTGTCTGCCGCCATCACATTGTTGGCAACCGCCGCCATCGCAAAACAACCCAACGTAGTGTTCATCTTGGTCGACGATCTTGGTTGGCGCGACACGGGCTGCTACGGCAGCACGTTCTACAAGACGCCGAACGTCGACCGCCTTGCGGCCAGCGGCATGCGCTTCACCGATGCCTATGCCGCCAACCCGCTCTGCTCGCCGACGCGCTCGAGCATCCTGACCGGCCAGTATCCCGCCCGCACCGGTTTCACTTCCGCCTCAGGACACGTCAAGGCACACGCCGATTACGCCGAGACGACCGGCGGCCCGCCCGATGCCCGCGCGGCGGGACCAAGCTCGGTGAATGAACTTTCGACCGACTACTTCACGTTGGGAAAGGCCATGAAGCAGGCTGGCTACGCCACCGCGTTCCTCGGCAAGTGGCACATGGGCTACGCCCCCTGCATTCCCGAAAACCACGGCTTCGACCAGGTCGTCGGCGGGCGCGAGCATCCCGGTCCGCCCGGAACAAACGGCGAACGCAAATTCTATCCGCCATGGAGCGGCGACACCCTCCAGCCCAACCCATCGTCCGACACGCACATCGACGACTACCTCGGTGCCAAAGCCGTGGCCTTTATCAACGAACATAAAAACAAGCCCTTCTTCATGTGCATGTGGACCTACGACGTCCACGCGCCGTTCCAATCCAAACCGGACTATATTGAAAAATGGAAGAAGCTGGCCGATCCCTCCAATCCGCAGCATTGTCCGACCATGGCGGCCATGGTCGAAGTGATGGACGACAATGTCGGACGTGTGCTCGATGCGCTGAAAAAGAACGGGCTCGAAAACAACACCATCGTGATTTTCACGTCGGACAATGGCGGCAACATGTACGACGTCGCCGACGGCACCACGCCGACCTGCAACCTGCCGCTGCGCTCGGGCAAGGGCAACAACTACGAGGGTGGCGTACGGATTCCGCTCATCGTCCGCTGGCCCGGCGTCACCAAGCCCGGATCGGTCAATCCCTCCCTCGTCTCGACGGTCGACCACTATCCGTCGATCCTGCAGATGACCGGACAGAAGCTTCTTCCGGACGTCCACAAGGACGGCGTCAGCTACGTTCCCGCGTTGCAAGGCAAACCCTTCGACCGCGGGCCGACGCTGTGCGACTTCACCCACTTTGTTCCCGCGACGATGAACATTCCCAGCAGCACCGTGCGCGACGGCGACTGGAAGCTCTACCGCTTCTGGTTCGACGGCCCCGGGCAAACGGACCGCTACGAACTCTACAACCTCAAGGACGACATCGGCGAAACGAAGAACCTCGCGTCCGCCTATCCTGAAAAGGTTGCTACGCTGAGCGCCGAGCTGGATCGTGTGCGCTCCGCATCCGCCGCTCTGGCGGTGCATCCCAACAAGGACTACGACGCCCGCACCGTCGGCGTGTGGAGTGCGATGGGCCAGGGCAACATCGCCGCCAACGATGGGGCACTGGCGATGCAGGCGGACGAGCCGCAGTTTTCCGCAAAGACCCGCGTGACTCCCAGTCTCGTCGACGATGCCAAGCTGGAGTTCGAGGCGCGCTCCGGAACGGGCAAGCTGGTGAGTCTCCAGTGGACCTCGCAGTCCGAACCGAAGTTTGGCGTGCCGGAACGGAATCGCGCGTGTGCACTTTCCAATGAATGGAAACCTTTCCGTGTCGATATGTCGTTCAAAGGGCGCATCAACGAGCTGCGCTTTGTATTGTCGAACGCAGGCGACCAGGCCGAGCTGCGCAACGTCCGGCTGCTGACATCCGACGGTTCGGTCATTACCAAATACGAATTCTATTGATAGGAGATGAACATGCTGAAACGGATTTTGATGGGACTGTTGTTGTGCGCAGCCTGCATGGCCAACGCCGCGAAAAAGCCCAATGTGATCGTTATCTACACCGACGACCACGGCTATGCTGATCTCGGCATCAATGGGCAGGTGAAAGATGTCAAAACGCCGCAGCTCGACCAGCTGGCGCGCGATGGCGCGCTCTGCACGTCGGGCTACATCACCGCGCCGCAGTGTTCGCCTTCCCGCGCAGGCATGCTGACCGGCCGCCACCAGCAACGGTTCAACTTCGACGATATCACACACGGGCCGCTTCCGTTGTCGGAGAAGACGCTGGCCGACCGGATGAAGGCATGCGGCTACCGCACCGGCATGATCGGCAAATGGCACCTCGAACCCAATTGGACGTGCAGCCAATGGCTCAAGGATGAACTGGGGATTGAAAAGGCGACGGAAAAAACGCCGATCCCGTTCGAGAAAAACCTGTTGTACTATCCGGGCAACCGTGGGTTCGATGAATTCTTCAAGGGCGAGATCAACCGCTATTGGATCAACTATGGCCTCGACGGCAAGGATCGCAAGCCGGGCGGCGAGTGGCAGGACGTGCCCGGCTACCGGCTTGAAATCCAGACCGATGCCGCGCTGGCGTTCATCGAACGCAACAAGGAGGAGCCGTTCTTCCTCTACCTCGCCTACTTCGCGCCGCACGTGCCGCTCGAAGCCACACAGAAATATCTCGACCGCTTCCCCGGCAAGATGCCGGAGCGCCGCCGCTACGCACTGGCGATGATCTCCGCCATGGACGACGGCGTGGGACGCATTCGCGACCAGCTGAAAAATCTCGGATTGGAAAATGACACGCTGATCTTCTTCACGGCGGACAACGGCGCACCGCTGAAGGTTAACATGGAGGATATTCCGATTTCCTTTCCGGGCGGCGCATGGGACGGCTCGATGAACACGCCGTGGATCGGCGAAAAGGGGATGGTGATGGAGGGCGGCATCCACGTTCCGTTCATCATCGCATGGCCGGGCACGATCCCCGCCGGCACCGTCTGCAAGGAGCCGGTCTCCTCGCTCGACTTCACGCCGACGAGCCTAGCGGCGGCGGGGGCGGAAATCCCGAAGAACCTGGACGGTGTTGATCTGATGCCCTATCTGACCGGCAAGACGAAGAAGCCCGCCGAACGCGATCTCTTCTGGCGCTTCTGGGATCAGGCCGCCATACGGCGCGGCGACTGGAAGTACATCCGCTTGGACGATGGCCGCGAACTACTCTACAACATGGCCAGCGAGCGGCACGAAAAGGACAACCTCATCGCCCAGCATCCGGAAAAGGCCCAGGAGCTGCGGACCGCCTTGGAAAAATGGACGACCGATTTGACTCCGTCCGGCTTGCGCAACGGTCCGGTGAACGATCAGGAAAAGACCTGGTATGACCATTATTTGAACGAGCCGTCGGCCGCCTGCATAGCGCCTGTGTCGGCCGGGCCGTTGCCGGCGATGTACGCTGCGATGGACTCAAACGGAGACGAAATGCTTTCTGAAACGGAATTTGTTGAGGGGCGCGCAGCGCGCGAAAAACCTCTCTTGATGAAAAAACACAACTTGACCGAAGAACAGTATCAGATGGAGTCGAAAGGGTATCGGGGAAACTACAGGGCTGATTTTAAAACGAAAGATGTAAATGCCGACAACGTCCTGAATGCGGACGAGTTGAAATAATTAGGGAACCAGAATGAATTCAAGAGAAAGAGTAGAACGAGCGATCAATTTTGAAAAACCGGATAGGTTGCCGTTCAACTTTTGGATGGATCGACGCCGAATGGCGGAGCTGAACGCCAAGTACGGCGAGGATTTCCGGGTCATCCGTTTCGGGGCGGATGTAGTTGAAGCCATGGGTGCCGTTCCGTTCCCTGCCGGGCGGTTCGAGGAAAAGGCGGGAACGCCGTGGATGGTTGAACCGTTGTTCAAGGATTGGAATTCAACACCGGATATCGAATTGCCCGATCTGTCCGACCCGTCGCTGACGGCCAACGTGGAAGCTATGCTCAATCGCCATCCCGACAAGGCGGTGATCGCCAACCTGCCGAACGTGTTGACGCATGTGGAGTCGATGATCTCGCAGGCCGACTTCTACATGGATCTGATGGACGAGCCCGAGTTGGTCGGTGCGTTCTTTCACCGCATGTCGGATATTATGGCGGCGGTGGCCGATCGACTCTGCCAGCTCGATATCACCGCGCTCTACGTCATGGACGATATCGCTTGTAATCACGGACTGTTGATGTCGCCGGAACAAGTGCGAGACCATATCCTGCCGCATTGGAAAAAAGTGATCGATGTGGCACACGCTCACGGCAAGCCGGTCTTTTTCCACACCGACGGGAAGGTGGTGGAACTGTACGATCTGTTTGCCGACGAGCTGAAGGTGCGCATGCTGAATCCGCTCCAGCCGGACTTGCAGGATGTTGGCGAATTTGCCCGGACCTATAATGGCCGCACCGGGATCTACGGAGGGCTTTATACCGGGCGGATCCACATGATGACGCCGGATGAAATCCGCGCACATGTTTTGGATCTGTTCGAAAAAGCGGGACAGCACGGCGGACTCATTGTCTCGTCGCACGACCTGGATATGTCGACGACGGAAGAGCAGCTCGATGCGCTGGTTGGCGCAATTAAGGAGTGCACTTACTCCTGAAAACAGGGTTGCGGATGGCCGTGTCGACAGGGGTTGGCGGCCCGACGGAAAGCGGAAAAGGAAACAAAGGAGCGACGATGAAATTAGTGCAGGTTTGTTTAATGGTGGTGGTAGCGAGTGCTTCCGTTTGGGCCGAGCCGGTGCTCTATAACGGCGGTTTTGAAAAACTCGACCTGAACGGGATACCGAGCAAGTTTAAGTATCATGCCAATGACGAAGACTCGGCGCGGAACCGGGATTGGACGTATACTCCGCTGGCTGGCGTCACCCGGTTTGACGGATTTCCTGGCGGGTTTGCGGCGCAGGACGGGGTAAACATGGGACTGCTGCAACAGGAGTCCGAAATCGCTGTGACCATCGAAGACTTCGAGCCGGGTAAAGAATATGAAGTGACCTGGTATGAAGCAGGCCGGAAATTCAACGAGAGTCGGGGCGGGGGGACGCTTGCGGTGGTTATGGCCGATGCGAACGGCCTGGAAAATCTGGTTCCGCTGGGAGCAGCGCATGTGGTTTCCAATTTCAATCAGTGGGAACGGAAATCGGGCCGCTTTACGGCAACCGCCCCGGTGCATCGACTTCGGTTTTCCCATCTGGTTGGAAAAGACGGGCAGGGACAACCACTGGATGTCACAACCTTCATCGACCATGTTTCAATTCGGGCGGTTAGCGACGGAGCTCCGTCAAACTAATCTATTCATACATAAAAACCGGCCGCCATCTGGCCCTTGCAAGGAACGAACGAGTGATGAAAAAAACCATTGTTTTGCTGAGTACCGTATTGCTGAACCTTCCATCTTTCGGGGCCGGAACGGTGGGCGATGCGGTGACAACGTTTCAATTTGCGGGGCAGCCGAAAACAGCGGAGTGGTACAACGGCTACCTGCAGTCGTTCTACACCAACCGGATCGACATCGGGCCGACCATGTTTCCGCGCGAATACCTAGCGATTGCGGATTCGTGGTTGAACGATGCCCAAAGGGAACAGTTCGATATCCAGCAGTTTACCCGCAAGGGGCTGCTGGAGTCGCAGATGGATGACGAAGGCTATCTGTGGGCGCAGCAGCATGGCGCGAGTTCGCATGACCACGGCTGGCCGTTTCCGCACTGGATCCAGGCCCCGGATTGGAAGGGCTCCATCGGCGTGACCGCCGGGTGGCACTTCTACGACAATCCGAGAGGTTGGGAAATTTTATACCGACACGTGCGCGACGTTCTGCCATCCCGGGTTTCCCTGGCGGCCGCCAATTCGTGGGAACTTTCCGGATTTGAATCAAAAGGAATCAACCAGCAGAAAAATGCGTGGGAACTGAAAGCGGTGGGCGGTTTCCCAACCATTACCAGTCCGGCGGACGTAACGTTGGACGCATTCAACTGTCCCTTCATCCAGATCCGCTGGAATGTCGGGGAGAAGAATGCAAGCGCCCACCAGCCGTACATGGAGTGGATGCGCGAAGGCGATAGCGACTGGAGCGAAAGCCGGCGCATGGATTTCTATCCCGATTGGCTCAAGGGCCGCAGCGAGGATACGGGGATGTTCCATTCCATGCTGCCGCTGTGCAAGCACCCGGAGTGGTCGGGGAAGATCACCCGGATCCGCTTTTGCATGGACAGTTCCGATGCGCCGCCCGAAACCTTTTATGTGCGCTCGATTTTCAGCCACTGGGATACGCGTCATCTGGTGAACAACGCCATCTACATCAAGGCGGCGTTCGAATATTTCCGCTGGACGGGCGATGTCGACTTCCTGCGGCAGATACTTCCCCGGCTGCGGCTGGCGATGCGCTACATGATGGAGGAGGGGCACGGTCTGGAGCTGGACCACATTCGCTGCACATGGCACGGACACGACGGACGCCCCGGCTACACCGTCCATCCGGACGGAACCAAAACCTTCCACGTCGGGCACGGCAAAGGCGGAAACTACTGGGATCTCCTGCCGATCGGTTGGGACGACATGTACACCACCACCCACTACTACGCGTCCCTGCTGGCGATGGCGCAGATCGAAGAGGCCATAGCGCGCAACCCCGGCTGGGCCATGCCGGGCGGAGTGATTAAAGACGACCCGGCCTTCCTGCGCGGGCATGCGCAAGCGGTAAAGGAAAATGCCAACCGCACATTCTGGAACGAAAAGGACGGCCGGTTCGTAAGCTGCATCGATGCCGACGGCATCCCGCATGACTACGGTTTCACCTTCGTGAACCTCGAAGCCATACACTATGGCATTGCCAGCGAATCCAACGCCGTCAAAATCATGGAATGGATCGATGGCGACCGGGTGGTGGAAGGCGACACGTCGATCGGGGCGGACATCTACACCTACCGGCTCGCGCCGCGCGCCACGACGAAACGCAACGTCGATTGGTACGCCCACGCATGGACCGGCCCCGAAACCCTGCCGTTCGGCGGACAGGTGCAGGATGGCGGCGCGGTGCTCGGCTTCTCCTTCTACGATGTCATGAGCCGCATCAAGACCCTTGGTTCCGACAATGCATGGAAGCGCCTGATGGGAATCTGTGATTGGGACGCGGAAGTGGCCGCCTATGGCGGCTACCGCAAATACTACGGCGACGGCAAAGGTGGCACGACCCTTCAGGGTGG
>JAIPJC010000001.1 GCA_021734345.1 Kiritimatiellales bacterium
CACCGGATGAACTAACCGCGCATATCGCTGTTTCTTGACTGCATTCCTCATAGAGGGCATAAACTCCGCATTGTTTATGTCGCATTTTAAACGAGAGGTTTTAATGAGAATTTTCCCAGTACTTACCGGAGTTTTAATCATGATTTCAGCGGCTTTGGCCTATGGGGATGGCGTCGCTGAAAGCTACCGCGAGGAATGCAATCAAGAGCTGTCCCAGTCTGAAAAAATCTTCCGGCAGCTGGAAAAACTTGACGGAGCGAAAACCATTGAATCCGTACTGCTTCCAATGAACGAAATGGAACGGATACTAGGCAATAGCGCCAGTAAAGCATCCCTCTTTTATAATGTACATCCTTCGCAGGAGGTTCGCGACATTGCCGAAAACCAGCAGAAGGAAATTACCAAACTGTACAATGAAATCAGCCTGTCCCGGCCACTTTATGAAACGTGCAAGGCGGTGGATGTTTCCCAGGCCGATGCGCAGACCAAACGATATCTGGAATACACCCTGCGCGATTTCCGCCGCAGCGGCGTAGATCAGCCGGACAAAGTCCTGAAGCGCATCAAGGAATTGAACAATGAACTGACCGAGCTGGATCAGGAATTTTCCCTGAATGTCCGTCAGGATGTCCGCAGCATCACCCTGACCTCTACGAATGATCTTGCCGGCCTACCGGAAGATTACATCGCTGCGCACCAGCTCGATGAAAACGGCGAAATCAAGATAACAACGGATTATCCCGACTACATCCCCTTCAGCCGTTATGCGAAAAACGACGCTGCGCGACTGGCGCTCTACAAGGAATTCAAGAACCGAGCCAATCCCACCAACGACAACGTGCTGAAGGATATCCTGATCAAGCGCTATGAGCTGGCCAATTTGATCGGCTACAAAAACTACGCGGAATATGAGACTGAAACCAAGATGGTGAAAAATGTCCCGACCGTCCTTAAATTTATCGATGATGTGGAGGCCGGGGCGCGGCCGCGGGCTGAAGCGGAGTACGCCATTCTGCTGAAACGTCTCCAGCAGATCGACCCGGCCGCGACGGAAGTCGGCGACTGGCAGAAGACCTATCTGGAAGAGTTGATCCGCGAGGAACAGTTTAATGTGGATGCCAAAAAGCTCCGGAGCTATTTCCAGTTCGGCCATGTGCGCGACGGCATCTTTAAACTGACCACGGCCCTTTACGGAGTAACCTTCCGCCCCTGGAACACCCCGGTTTGGGATCCATCCGTTCAGGCCTATGAGTTGCTCGATGGAGACACCGTGATCGGCCGCTTCTACCTTGATTTGCATCCGAGAGAAAACAAATACAAGCATGCGGCGCACTTTGATATGCAGGCCGGACTGAGCGGCCGGCAGCTTCCGATTTCGGCACTGATCTGCAACTTTCCGGGCAAAGACGACGAAACCGAACTGATGGAACATGCGCAGGTGGAAACCTTCCTGCATGAATTCGGGCATCTGCTGCATCATCTGTTTTCCGGAAACCAGCAATGGATCCGTTTCTCCGGCATCGCGACGGAGCGCGATTTTGTTGAAGCCCCGTCGCAAATGCTGGAAGAGTGGGTCTGGAACGCGGAAACACTGAAGATGCTGGCCATGAACAAGGAAGGTCAGACGATCCCGCCCGAAATGGTGAAAAGCATGGTCGCGGCCAAGGAATTCGGTACCGGCCTTTTTGTAACCCACCAGATGTTTTATGCCGCCACCTCAATGGCCATCTACGACTGCGATCCGGTGGATCTTAACCTTGCTAAAACCATGGATGGATTACAGGACAAATATTCCATGTTCAAACATGTTCCGGATACGCACATGTATGCAAACTTCGGGCACCTGGTGGGCTACGGATCGATGTACTGCACCTACATGTGGTCGCAGGTGATCGCCAAGGATATGTTCACCCGCTTCGATAAGGAGGGCATGCTGAACAAAAAAACAGCGGGCGACTACCGCACCTTCGTTCTCTCGCCTGGAGGCTCTAAGGACGCTGCCGATCTCGTTGAGGATTTCCTTGGACGTCCCTACAGTTTCGCGCCGTTCGCGGCCTGGCTGAACCAGCCTGTGGAAGTGAAATAGGAACCGTTCATGATGCTAAAGAAAATTACATCGCTCGCCTGCACTCTGCTTCTGATTTCCGGCTGTTCCCGCCGCGAAACGCCGGTTCAAATCGGCAACCGCGAACAGATCCTGCATCGCAATGCCGGATCGGAACCGAAGGATCTTGATCCGCAAACCACGACCGGGGGGGTTGAATCGCTCATTCAGGATGCCCTCTTCGAGGGGCTGGTTGCCTGGGAACCCGACGATACCGATCCACACCCGGGGGTTGCCGAACGCTGGGATATTTCGGATGACGGAACGGTCTACACCTTCTATCTGCGCCCAAATGCCAGATGGTCGAACGGCGATATGCTGACGACACACGACTTTGTTTTTTCGTATCAGCGTCTCTTCTCACCGGCACTGGGAGCACCGTACGCGTACATGCACTATGTCATCAAAAATGCCGAGGAATACACCAAAGGCGACATAACCGATTTTTCACAGGTCGGGGTCAAGGCGCTCGATGATCATACCCTCCAGTTCACGCTCAAGGCTCCGACGCCCTACTTCCTCCGGCTGGTCCGCGACCGTTCCGCATACCCGGTTCATCCCGCAACGATTCTCAAGTTCGGCAAAATCGACGAGCCCAACACCAAATGGACGCATACCGGAAACCTGGTGGGCAACGGTCCGTTCATGCTGGAATACTGGCAGACCAACCGTAAAATCAAGACCGTTAAAAACCCCTACTACTGGGATGCCAAAACCGTCCGGTTGAAGGAAATCCATTTTTACCCCATCGAGGACGTGACCGCGGAAGAGCGCGCATTCCGAACAGGGCAGCTTCACATCACCAAGGAAACACCCTCCGAACGCATTCAGTTTTATCGCCAAAACCATCCTGATCTGATTCGGCTCGATCCCTTGCTCGGCACCTACTTTTATGAACTCAACACCACCAAGCCACCGCTGGACGATGTGCGCGTCCGGCAGGCGCTGGCCATGGCGCTCGACCGCGAACAGATTGTGAAGCACATCTGCAAGGCGGGCGAACCGGCGGCATACAACTTGACCCCGCCCGACACGGCCGGATATACCTCCCGGGCAAAAATTGAATACGATCCAGCAAAGGCCCGCAAGCTACTTGCCGAAGCCGGCTACCCGAATGGCAAGGGTTTCCCAAAAATGGAAATTCTCTACAACACCCACAAGGCGCACATGGGGATCGCGGAAGTGATCCAGCAGCAGTGGAAGGAGGCGTTGAACATCGATGTCGAGCTACTGAACATGGAGTGGAAAACCTACCTCGCTATGAAGCAAGAACATAAATACGACATTGCCCGCGCCAGTTGGATCGGCGACTACATCGATCCTTCCACCTTTCTTGAAATGTATATCACCGGCGGCGGCAACAACAATGCGGGATGGTCGAACAAAAACTATGACGCACTGATCCAGGCGGCTGGCTCGGAGATGGATCAGGTTAAACGTTTTGAACTGTTCCAACAGGCAGAAGAGATTCTCATGATGGAAGCGCCTATCATTCCGATCTACTACTACCACAACAAGGCCTTAGTCCAGTCGTCCGTCAAAAACTGGATGCCCAATCCATTGGATCGACACCCGTACAAGTATGTCTATCTGGAAGCCGATGAATAGGTTTACCTTTCTAGCCATCCTCCTGTTGCTGTCCGGATGTGCAAAACGGGAAACGCCGGTCGAAACCGGCAACCGTGAAAAGATTCTGCATCTGGGCAATCTCTCCGAGCCAAAAGATCTTGATCCACATGTTGTAACCAGCGTATCCGCCGGCAACGTTATCTCCGCACTGCTCGAAGGACTGGTAGCGGAAGCCCCGAATGATCCGTCACTCAAGCCCGTACCCGGCGTGGCGGAAAGCTGGACGGTTTCCGACGACCGGACGGTTTATACATTCAGGTTGCGAGCCAATGCAAAATGGTCGAACGGCGACCCCGTCACGGCGGACGACTTTGTCTTTTCCTATCACCGAATACTTTCGCCTGCGATGGGAAGTCCCTACGCCTATATGCTTCACCTGCTGAAAAACGGCCGTGCCTACAATTTGGGAACCATCCCCGACTTTGAGCAGGTCGGTGTTAAAGCGATCGATTCCAAAACACTCGAACTGACCCTCGAAAACCCAACGGCCTCCTTTCTGTCTCAACTGAAGCACTGGTCGTGGTTTCCCGTACATCCGCCGACCATTCTGAAGTACGGTCGGATGGATGAAATCGGAACAGCATGGACACAGCCGGGGAATTTTATCGGGAACGGTCCATTCATCCTGAAAGCCTGGCGGCAGAACCAGTCCATTGTGGTACAGAAGAATCCGCTCTACTGGGATGCGGACACCGTAAGCCTGAACGAAATCCGATTTTATCCGATCGGCGATCATAAGATCGAAGAACGGTCGTTTCGCGCCGGCCAATTGCACGTCACCGGAACGGTTCCGCTGGACCGAGTCCAATACTATCGGGAAAACAAGCCGGAACTGCTGCGGCTCGATCCCTACCTGCGCTCCTACTACTACCTGCTCAATGTCAAAAAAGCGCCGTTCAACGATGTCCGCGTCCGGAAGGCACTGGCCATGGCCATCGACCGGAAGAAGATCGCTAATTTTGTGACCCGTTCCGGCGAGCAACCGGCCTACAGCTTCACGCCACCCTTCATCGGCTCCTACAAACCGCCGATGCTTTTCTCAACCGACGTTGAAGCCGCCCGCAAGCTGCTTGCGGAAGCCGGTTATCCGAACGGTGAAAACTTTCCGGCAACGACGCTGCTGTATAACACCTCCGATCTGCACACGCGCATTGCAGAAGTGGTGCAGCAAATGTGGAAGGACAATCTTGGAATTGATATTGAACTCGAAAACGTGGAGTGGAAAGTCTATCAGGAACGTCGTAAAAATCGGCTCTACGATATCGCCCGCGCCGAATGGGTTGCGGATTTCGCCGATCCCTCATCGTTTCTCGATGTCTGGCTGACGGACGGAGGAAACAATCACGCAGGCTGGTCCTCCGCCCGTTACGACGATCTGCTGAAGCAGGCCGCCAGCACCGATGATTCATCTGAACAGAACGCCCTATACGCGCAGGCCGAAACCATTCTGATTGGAGAACAACCGATCATTCCCCTGCTCTTTCTGCCGAGCAAGTCGCTGATCCAGCCGTCAGTTAAAGGATGGAATCCCTCGATTTTAGATCATCACCCGTATAAATATATCCGCCTCGAAGAATGAAGATCCGCCTATGATGAAATTTATATTCAGACGAATGCTCGAACTCATCCCGGTTCTGCTGATCTCCATCACCATCGTTTTCTTTATGGTGCGTCTTGCTCCCGGCGGACCATTTACCTCCGAAAAAAGCTTCCCAGCGGAAGCAATCGAGCGTCTGAACCAGCACTACGGACTCGATAAACCCATTCTCGTGCAGTACGGAAACTATCTGCTGAATCTGCTGAAAGGCGATCTGGGTCCCTCCTTCCAATATCCAAGCCGAACGGTGAATGACATTATCAAGGAAACCTTCCCGGTCTCGCTTGAGCTCGGTGCACTGGCCATGCTGTTCGCGCTCAGCATCGGCCTGCTGGCCGGCATCGTCGCCTCGCTCAAACCCAATACACTGCAGGACCATATGCCGATGGGTTTGGCTATGACCGGCATCTGCATGCCCTCCTTCGTGCTGGGTCCGTTGCTTATTCTGGTGTTCGGACTGTGGCTCGGCTGGTTTAACGCATCTGGCTGGGAGCTGCCCAGCGACCGCGTACTGCCGGTCATCACCCTTGGCGCCGCCTATGCCGCCTACATCTCCCGCCTGACCCGCGGAAGCATGCTCGAAATCCTGCCGGCGGATTATATCCGGACCGCCCGCGCAAAAGGCCTCTCTGAAGCAACCGTGATTTTTAAACACACCTTAAAGAACGCCCTGCTACCGGTGGTCTCCTATCTCGGCCCCGCAACCGCCGGCATCCTGACCGGATCATTTGTGGTCGAAACCATTTTTAACATTCCCGGCATGGGCCGCATGTTCGTGCTTGCCGCCTTCAACCGCGACTACACCCTGATCCTTGGGCTGGTGGTTTTCTTTTCGCTCCTCGTCGTAGTCTTCAACGCCGTGGTTGATATTCTACTGGGCCTGCTCAACCCCAAACTGAGAATGCACGCATGAGCCGCAAACCCGTGAAAAATTCTCTCTGGGCCGATTCATGGAAACAGCTCAGAAAAAACCATGCGGCCATTGCGGGTTTGATCATTCTGATCATTCTGATCACCGCCTCCGCCCTGGCCCCTTTGCTAACGCCCTATTCCTTCGAACAGCAAAATCTGGAACTCGGAGCCGTCAAACCGTCGCTTCATCATTGGCTCGGAACGGATACGCTGGGTCGCGATCTGTTCACACGACTGCTTTACGGCGGCCGCACCTCTTTCCTCGTCGGCATCTGCGCAACCGCAGTTTCGCTCCTGATCGGCGTGCCCTACGGAGCGGTCTCCGGGTATGCCGGCGGGAAGGTGGATTCCGTCATGATGCGCATCGTCGACATTCTCTACACGATGCCATTCACCATTCTCGTCATCATCCTGATGGTCGTATTCGGCCGTAACATCCTGCTGATGTTCGGCGCCATCGGCGCCATCCAGTGGCTGGTCATGGCCCGCATTATCCGCGGGCAGGTCATGGCCCTGCGGAAGCAGGCCTTTGTCGAAGCGGCCATTGCCATCGGTGCATCGCATCCACGCATTATTTTCAAACACATTATTCCTAACGTACTCGGCATCATCATTGTGTACACCACCCTGACCATTCCGCACGTCATGCTGATGGAAACCTTCCTAAGCTTCCTCGGCCTCGGCATTCAGCCACCGATGAGTTCGTGGGGGCTTCTGATCAAGGATGGCGCCAGCGTGATGGAAACCTATCCGTGGCTGCTCATTTCCCCGGCCATCGTTTTTTCAGTCACCCTGTTTTCGATGAATTTTCTGGGTGACGGGCTGCGCGATGCGCTGGATCCACGCTTTTCAAAGGGGAAGTTCTGATGGAAACGCCCCTGCTCGAAGTCAAGAATCTGCAGACGTGGTTTCATACCGATGCCGGTCCTGCCCGAGCCGTCAACGGCGTCTCGTTTTCCATCAAGGCCGGCGAAACCTATGCACTGGTCGGCGAATCGGGCTCCGGGAAATCAGTCACGGCCCTTTCCATCATGCAGCTGCTGCCGAAATCAGTCGGCTACATTGAAGGCGGGGAAGTCCGGTTTTTAGGGGAAAATATCGTCCATGCCGGTGCCAGCGAAATTCGCACCATTCGCGGCAACGACATCTCGATGATTTTCCAGGAACCGATGAGCGCCCTCAACCCGGTTTTCACCGTCGGCTACCAGATTTCGGAGGTTTTCCGGTTGCATGAAAAGCTGGATAAAAAAACGGCGCGCATCCGTTCCATCGAGATGCTCGACACCGTCGGTATTCCCGAGCCTACGGAGCGATATGATAACTATCCGCACGAACTGTCCGGCGGCATGCAGCAGCGCGTCATGATTGCCATGGCGCTGGCCTGCAAACCAAAACTGCTGATTGCCGACGAACCAACCACTGCACTCGATGTCACGATTCAGTCGCAGATTCTGACTTTGATGAAAGAGCTGCAGGAAAAAACAGGCACCGCCATTCTGCTCATTACCCACGACATGGGCGTCGTGCGCGAAAACGCTGACCGCGTGGGCGTCATGTATGGAGGGAAACTGGTCGAAGAGGCTCCCATCAAGGAGCTGTTCAACCGTCCTGCACATCCGTATACCGAACTGCTGATGCGCGCCCTGCCCTCGCAAAGCAATCGCACAGACAAGCTGGATACGATTGAAGGCCTTGTACCGAAAGCCACACTCGAGCTATCCGGTTGCCGGTTTGAAAACCGCTGTCCCGCCCGCATGGGCATTTGTAAAACCATCGCACCCGACAGCCTTTCCATTTCAGAAACCCACACGGCGGCATGCCATCTATTCAAGGATACGAAACACCGAGGGGATCTTCCCATCTCTCGGAAACCGGCCTTGCCAAGCCCTCTGGATCGCTCCACCGTTTGCCTTAAAACGACCGATCTAAAAATGTACTTCCCGCTGAAAAAAAGTTTTTTCGGCAAATCGCGTGGATCCGTGAAAGCCGTCGACGGCGTTTCCATCCGGCTTCACAAGGGCGAAACGCTGGCGCTGGTCGGCGAGTCCGGCTGTGGAAAGACCACGGTGGGTAAAAGCATTATCAAACTGCTTGAGCCGACCGGCGGAAGCGTTGAGTTTAAATCGAAAGATCTGGCCGGTTTGAACAAACGGGCGATGAAGGAAATGCGGAAGGACATCCAGTTTGTTTTCCAGGATCCTTTTTCCAGCCTCGATCCGCGCCAGCCCATCGGCGAAATCATTACGGAAGGCATGGTCGTTCACGGGATCGGGAACTCGCGGAAGGAACGTCTTGATAAGGCACAATCCCTACTGGAACGGGTCGGATTGAGTCCGGATATGATCTACCGCTATCCCCACGAATTTTCCGGCGGACAGCGCCAGCGCATTGTGCTGGCCCGCGCCCTCGGCACCGATCCGGAACTATTGATTTGCGACGAAGCCACCAGCGCGCTGGACGTATCGGTACAGGCGCAGATTCTGAATCTGCTCAAGGATCTCCAGTCTGAGTTGAATCTATCCTACATCTTCATCACGCATGATCTGAGCGTGGTGCAATATCTGGCTGACCGTGTAGCCGTAATGTATCTCGGCCGCATCGTCGAGGAAGGCACGACCGAAGAGATCTTTAATTCCCCGAAACATCCTTACACGCAGGCGCTCTTGTCCGCCGCACCGCAGGTGGCAACGGAAGGTCGGCTGAAGAAGATCGTGCTGGAAGGAGATGTTCCTTCCCCAATCCATCCGCCCGCCGGATGCCATTTCCATCCCCGCTGTCCTCAAGCGATGCCGGAATGCTCCGCCGCCTACCCCGTAGAAATTTCTTTCAGCGACACGCACTCCTGCAAGTGCATCCTGTATAAATAGAAACCCTCTTTGCCATTCCTGACAAAAAGGGTATTTCGCGCAACACTACTGAAATCCTACATCCCTTCTTGCGGAACCGCAACGGCTTCGGCATCCACCGCCGAGTCTTCAACCGGCATGACCAGATCCAATGGAGCGACCGGCTCGGACTGCATCATGGGCTGGGTTGCCTGGACCGGTACGGTATCCATCAGCGTTTTGTCCTTCTGGGAAAACAACACGCCCAGCAACAACGTGGTGGCCAGAAACACGGCACCGAGCACCACGGTCGCCCGGCTCAATACATTTCCGGCGCGTGCGCCGAACAGCGATTCCCCGGCCCCTGCACCAAACGCCAGACCCAGTCCCTCGTTCTTTGACTTCTGCAACAACACGATGCCGATGAGCAGCAGGCAGCAGAGCACTTCAACCACAATAAACAATGCCTTTAGAAAGATCATAATTCGTCCTTTTGCTTTAATTACAGACCGGCTTTAACAATGCCGATAAACGATGCGGCGTCCAACGCGGCACCACCAATGAGACCGCCATCAATATCGGGCTGGGAAAGCAATTCCTTTGCGTTGTCCGGCTTCATGCTGCCGCCATATTGGATGCGCACGGCGTTGGCGGCATCCTTGCCGACCATGTCCGCCACGATGCCGCGGATGAAGGCGTGCACTTCCTGCGCCTGCGCGGAGGTCGCGGTCTTGCCGGTTCCGATCGCCCATACGGGTTCGTAGGCGATGACCAGATCGGTGTATGCGCTGGCCGGAACATCCTTCAGGCCTTCGCGGACCTGGACTTCAACCACCTTCTCGGTGTTGCCCGCTTCGCGGTCGGCGAGCATTTCACCTACGCACAGGATCGGGCGCAGGTTTTTCGCAAGCGCCTTCACAACCTTCTTGTTGATCCAGAAATCGTTTTCCTTGTAGTACTGGCGGCGTTCGCTGTGGCCGAGGATCACATAGCGGACAAACAGTTCCTTGAGCATGGTGGCCGAGATTTCACCGGTGTAGGCGCCTGCGTCCTCGGAGCTCATGTTCTGCGAGCCGACATTGATCAGGGTTTCGGAAACCACGTCGCTCACGGCCTTGATGGCGGTGAAGGGCGGGCAGAGCACCACGTCCACTTCGCTGCAGTCGGCCAGGCTGATCTTTATGGCATTCGCCAGCTCGACCGCTTCCTCGACGGTTTTGTTCATTTTCCAGTTGCCTGCAATAATCTTCTTTCTCATCAAGCTCTCCGTTTCAAGTTGGATTGGTAGGTTTAAATCGTTCTCCCAGAAAAATAAGCAGGGAACTTAACGGAACCGCCCCGGCCAAGCAATGCCCAAAACACAGAAAAAGGAGTGGAAAAGGCCCCCAACGGCGTGGTTTAGAACGAAACCGCATCCAGGACGCGCAAGGCATCCGCCGTGTCCTTCTCTTCGGTGGAGTCGAACAACCCGCCGAGCTGGGCAATCGATTGGGTCGATTTCCAGGCCTTGAACGCTTCCAGCGAAACGCCGCGGACGGACAGGTAGCGGCCGACCGGGTTGGAGGCCATGTCGAAATCCGCCTCGTGGATGATCCGTTCGATGAACCCCTCGACCGGCCCGGCGCTGCCATGCACGAAGTTGTCGCGCCCCGGATAGGCCAAGGCCGCGCCGCAGGTGGCATAGAGCCGCCCTCGGAAGCTTTCCGGATCGGCCTTGCTCGAATCCGTGGATCCCAGGACGTTCTTGCGGAACTGCGACCAGGAAGCCTGCGCGGGATCAAACTCCAACACATAGTAGGTGATGTCCGTCTTCGGGTTGTAGAAATTTTCCTCCATGGCCGGATAGAAGGCGTTGATGCAATAGCAGTCCAGCGGCGCGAGCCATGCCATGATCAGCCCGTCCTGGATTTTCTGCGTCTGCCGCGTGGTGAAACATTCGTTCCACAGCAGGAACAGCTCGTTTGCGCTGATTCCCTTTGCCTTGAGCAACCGGGGATTGCCCATGATCCGTCCAGCCGCAACCTCACCATCCCAGCTCTTGCCAAATGCGGATTCAAACTTTGCCCGTCCGGTATCCGAGATTACGGCGTCGCCGTACGACGCTTTGCTGTAAATCGTGTAGTGCTGTTTGATTACATCGCGGGCGGCAAGTTCCGCCCCGGTCACCTTGCGGCTCAGCACCACGCTGAAACCCTTGTCCGACAGAAACGCCCGCGCCTGTTCGTCCAACTGGCCCGGGGTCAGCGGCAGCCCCAAATGGTGTACGGGCTTGGTGAACACAACCGCCTGATTGATCATCGTATCCATAGAAAATCTCCTAAGTCTAAATTTGCGGTCAACGTACCCTGCATTGCGGCGCGGATCAAAACGGAAGCTCCAAAATTATACGTACCCGGCCTACTTGCCTTTCTGGCTCCTCTTCAACGCTTCGAATTCGTCCAGCGTGCCCGGATAGTCGACAATGCCATGGTCCGTGACTTCAATAATCCGCGTGGCCAACGTGGCGATGAAGCGGTGGTCGTGCGAAACAAAGATTAGCGTGTTTGGGAACAGCGAAAGGGCATAGTTGAGCGCTTCGATGGATTCCAGGTCAAGGTGGTTGGTCGGCTCGTCGAGCGCCAATACATTGCCCCCCTCCATCGTCATTTTCGAAATGGTCAGGCGGGCCTTTTCGCCGCCGCTCAGGACGCCCACCTTTTTCAGGGAATCCTCGCCGCGGAACAGCATTCGGCCCATGAACGCGCGCAAAGCGGTTTCATCGATCGTGTTGTCGGCAAAACGCCCCAGCCAGTCGATCGCGCGGGCCTTCGGATCCAGAATGCCGGACGCATCCTGCGGGAACAAGCTAACCTGGACGGTTTCGCCGAACTTGACCTGGCCGGTATCGCTGGGCAGCTGGCCGCACAGGATGTTCAACAGCGTCGTTTTACCAACCCCGTTTTTACCAATGATGGCCACGCGCTCTTCCGGCCCGATCGTGCAGGAAAAGTCGCTGAACAGATGCTGGTCATACGATTTGGAGATCGATTCGGCGTCGATCACCTTGTCGCCCAACCGGGTTTTCGGAGCAAAACGAATGAAGGGGGAAACGCGGCTGCTGGGCTTGAATTCGGTAATCTCCAGCTTATCGAGCGTTTTCTTGCGCGACGTGGCCTGCTTGGACTTCGAGGCATTGGCACTGAACCGCGAAATGAACGCCTTCAGGTCGCTCGCCTGCTTTTCGACCTTCTTGTTCGCCTTCTCCTGCAACTCGCGCACTTCGAGGCTGGCAATGGTGAAGTCATCGTAGTTGCCCGGGAACATCCGGATTTCGTGGTAGTCCAAGTCGGCGATGTGCGTACACACCTGGTTAAGGAAAAAGCGGTCGTGCGAAATCGTAATCACGATGCCGGCATAGCGCTTGAGCAGTTCAACCAACCACTCGATCGACTCCATGTCCAGATGGTTGGTCGGTTCGTCGAGCAGCAGGATATCGGGCTGGCCAAACAGCACCTGCGCCAACAGCACCCGCAGCTTGAACCCGCCCTGAAGCACGGTCATGCTCTGTCCGAACAGATCCTCGGTAAAGCCCAGACCAATCAACAGCTTTGCCGCCTCGGCCTCCATCGTATAGCCGCCGGCGTCGCCGAATTCCTCCTCGATATGGCCGCAGCGATCGTTCTCCGCATCCGTCAGGTCGTCCTTGGAATAGAGATATTCGCGCTCGCAATGCAACTTCCACAACTTGGGATTTCCCATGTACACGGTATCGACAATCGTGTGTTCATCAAAGGCGGAGTGGTCCTGGCGCAGATAGCCCAGCGAACAGCCCGGGCCCACCACCACCTCGCCGTCGCTCGGCTCCAGCTGGCCCGTCAGGATTTTCATGAACGTGGATTTGCCGGAACCGTTGGCGCCAATCAGGCCATAGCGGTTGCCCGGAACAAACTTGACCGACACGTCTTCAAACAAGGCCGTCTTGCCAAAGCGCATCGTGATTTTGGATGTTGTAATCATGCGAAAATACCTGGATTAAATCTGAAAATTTCTAAAAGAGCGCGTTTCTATAGCAACATATGCCGCAAGAACCCATCGCTAATTGCATCCAAATGACGCCGAGGTGGCGCGCGATAGCGCCTGGTTTGATTCCAGCGAGCCGCCGGCAGGCGGCGACACCGTACCGCAGGCGGCCCGCCTGCCCCCGCCCGCGGATCTTGTTGCGAGTCCAACGCGGGCGTTAGTCGCCTTGGTGTTTCGGCCGGAAGTCCTGCGCCACCCGCTCGACAAAATCGGCCAGCACATCGGGATCGTTCTTGTCGACGACCGTATCCATGAATGCCGATTCCAAGGCGGCACCAAAGCCCTTGATGATTGCGCCGAGCGCATCGATCCGCCGCTTCAGTTCGTGGGCATCGTTGCTCTCCCAATAACCGCCCTCGTCCAAAACCTTCAGCTCTGGAATATATTTCCGTTGAAGGTAGCGAAGCAACCCGATGAGCCAAATGTGGTCCGCGCAGTCCGCAAACTGGGTTTTCACCGCAACACTCAGAATCGGAAAATCATCCCACCCCGCAATCAAATCGCCCAGCGCGTGAAGCCGACCGTCCGAATCAAACAGGAAAGGCACCGGCTCCATCCCTGATGCCGGGCGCAGAATAATGCCACGCAACCCCTTCTCGTCGTCATCGACCGGAACCGACTCATCGAATCCCAGCGATGCCGCAATATCCGCCAGTTCCGCGCACAGCGGATCAATCCGTTCCAGCTCAATCGCGCCGTTAAAATGAATGGATATGCCCATGGGATTATTTCTCTTCCGAACCGATCCGCTTGATCTTTTCTTCCATCTCCACAAAATGGCGTTCTACTAGCGTAGGCTCGGCAAGTTGCCGTTGGCGGTATTTCTCGAATTCCGTCTCCGCCTTTAGCATGGCCTGCTCGTGGCTGATGGTTCCGGCATGATCCAGCAGCTCGCGCCCAGTCATGGTTAGAAATTGATCGAGCCGTTCCAGCCAATCCTTCATCCGCATTGGAATCCGGTTCAGCGCCTGCAATTCCGCGATTTCGAGATAGGCCGTCACCATGCGGTTCAGGATGTTCAACTCGCCCTCGTCCAGATAGTTTTTCGCGATTTCAATATCCCGCTTCAGGACATGGCTTCCGGGAAAGTTCGTGATGCCCATTTTGGGCCGTTCCGAATCTGCGCGTTCATAAATCAGCTCCGCCGCCGTATGGCCATGCGCCGCCCAATGCATCTTGTTTTGCACCTGCTTGAAAAATAATAGCGACTGTTCCGACTGGGGATCGTAGTCAACGCTCGTTGCATAAATATCGAGCACCTTGCGCCAAAACACCTTTTCCGAAGAGCGGATATCTCGGATACGTGCCAGCAGCTCCTCGAAATAGCGCCCGCCCCCCGCTTCCTTCAGCCGCTCGTCATCCATCGTGAACCCTTTCACGATATACTCCCGCAACCGCTGCGTCGCCCAGATGCGGAAATTGGTCCCCTGAAGCGACTTCACCCGGTATCCCACCGAGATAATCACATCCAGATTGTAATAATTAACCTCTTTACTTTGGGTTTTCCCCTCTATTGCGCCATGCCGGGTGGTTGTCCGGAATTTCCGGACAACCACTTCTTCTTCCAGCTCGCCCTCTTTAAAGACATTCTGGATATGTTCGGAAATCGTGCGCTTATCCTTCCCAAACAACTCAGCCATCAACTGTTGCGACAACCAAACCGTCTCATCCTCAAGCCGCACATCCAGCTTCAGCCGACCATCCGGAGCCTCATATACCAGAAACTGTCCGCGCGACTGCTCCATCCCATGCTCGTTCGTTTTCATAAGCTCCTTCGTCCGTATTATTAAGAACACATATAGCAACATATGATGGAAGAACCCATCGCTAAATTGTATCCAAGTGACTCCGGGGTAGCGCCAGACAGCGCCGGAATTGATTCCAGCAAGCCGCTGGCCAGGCGACGATACCGTACCGCAGGCGGCTCGCCTGCCCCGCCCGGAAAAGTTTGGTTCATGACCTATTTCCGTGGAATGTATTTTCTCACCGATTCTCATTCGTAGATGCGATGCCCTCATCGCATTTCCGTCCGCACAGCCTCCCTTGCGCAAAGCGGTGAGGGCACCGCTTCTACGACCAAAGCCGATTCCACGGAATTGAGCCAGAAACAAAAGTCTAACGGCGGCATTCTCCGACGCGCAACGCCTACTTCGACGGTTCAAGGGTTTGGCGGAACTCTCTGCCTATTGCTCTGGCCTTTCTTTATCGGACATTTTACTGTTCATGTATTCTACATCTACTTATTCTGCCCATTGCCTCATAAAAAGGCATTTATAAAATTGGATGGCAGAAATGTTTCTGCCTAATCGTTGGTCAAAAAATTATGAAACCAAGTTCTAGACTAAACGAAGCACGAGAAGTAGCCAATCAACTGTTGAACTGCATGGAAATGCAGGATCTTCCTGTTGACCGTTATCTTCTCCAAGCAAAGCGACTAGCACGACTTCTCAGGGACTCAGATGCCCAGACATGGCTAGATCTTGAGAGTCGAGGATACCCAAACAATTTTATTTTTTCTTCTCTCGGTAATTGCCTGCATTATGTTCACGCGTCAGGAAGGATTACCGATGAGTCAAAGTACTACTTGACCAGTCTCCCTCGCTTGGAAGCGGAATGTGCCACAGACAAACACCGCGTTGAAAATACAACCCCAAAAGCAAGCACGGGCACAGCAGAAAACTATCTTGTCGCGGGCGCGACCACGAAGATGTACCAAGACCAGATTGCTGCACTCAATACAATTAAAAGTAGTTACCTTAAAAATATTGCACTCTTCGCTGGACTAAAGGCAGCTATTCATAGCTACGCAACAGATACGCTGATTTCGCTAGAGTTTGGTGATGTCGCAGAATCAATTTTTGATCAACTCAGATATGATGTTGATACATTTGTCCGTTCACGCAGCCCAAAGGCAGCTGAAAAGCTTGTTGCCATTTCAGAAAGAATGGCAGAAGGAAACCCGGAAGCATGCGCGGAGGCATTGACGTCTTGTCGTCGACTGTTGATGACAATTGCAGATTCAGTATCCCCCCCCTCAGAAATTGACTGGACTGATCGCTCAGGAAAAAAGCGAAAGGTTGGAGCGGGTGATTATAAAAACCGGCTTATTGCCTTTATCGAGTCAAAAATTGTATCCGATGGAACTCGCTCACTTTTGGAAAATGATCTTGAACACCTTTGCTCACGCCTAGATGCAATTTATGACAAGAGCTGCAAAGGTGTTCATGCTGAAATCACGTTTGAGGAGTCTCGCCTCACGATTGTACAAGCATATATTTTTATTGGAGAAGTTGCTCGGGTAGATACACGAGAAGACCAACAAGGCGATCGAGGGGTACGTGAAAAGGAGGGAGAAGCTGAATAGATGAGGTGACAATAATTCCCCTTCCCCCTCCCTCATCGCAATCGTTCATCATTTATTCCTTGGGGAATTCCACTGCCATCCCGTTCCTTGTTTGTGTTGAGCGCGTCAGACGAATCCATGCTTCTTCCTTGAACTCCCCTGCCCCCTATGTCCTTATTTCCGGCTTGTATGGAACAGTCGGAAACCAAGGCAATTTTACAGGAAGTGAAGCAGTCGCTGGACGGGCTGTTGTTGCGGGATCGCGCGCATTTGAATTCGCTGATGCGGCGGGTACGACAGTGCATCCATGACGGGCAACCGTCGGACAAGCTGGCGGCGAAACTGAAGGATGTACATGTCCAATCGCTGGAACGCGCGCAGAAGCGGGCGACGGTTCAGCTTCAACTCGACTATCCCGAAAATCTTCCCATCTCCGGAAAACGCGGCGACATTCAAAAGCTGATCGAAGCGAACCAAGTCGTCATTGTGTGCGGCACCACGGGTTCGGGCAAGACGACACAGCTCCCGAAGATCGTGCTGGAGGCCGGCGCGGGCAAGACCGGGCGGATCGGCGTAACCCAGCCGCGGCGGCTGGCGGCGACGGGCATGGCGCGCCGCGTGGCGGAGGAGATGCAGACCGACTATGGCAAGGGCGTCGGTTGCCAAGTACGGTTCGACGACCAGACCTGCGACGAAACCATCATCAAGTTCATGACCGACGGCATTCTGCTGGCGGAAACCCAGCGCGACCGCCATCTACTGCAATACGACTGCATCATTATCGACGAAGCCCACGAGCGCAGCCTGAACATCGACTTCCTGCTCGGCTACCTCAAGAGCCTGCTGGTGGTTCGCCCCGACCTTAAAATCGTCATCAGCTCGGCGACGCTCGACGCCAAAAGCTTTTCGGAGTTCTTCAACCACGCACCGGTCATCGAAGTCGAAGGCCGTACCTATCCGGTGGAGGATTTTTTCCTGCCGCCGGGCCAGGACGAAGAGCTTTCCAACCACATCCTGCGCGCCATGCGCTGGATCACGGACGTCGACGACCGGGGCGACGTGCTGATCTTCCTGCCGGGCGAGCGCGAAATCCGTGATGCCACCGCCAAGCTCGAAGGCCGGAAGTGGAAGGATACGGAAGTGCTGCCACTGTATGGCCGACTGAGCATGGCCGAGCAGCAGCGCGTCTTCAAGGTCGGTGGCCGCCGCCGGATCATCCTGGCGACAAACGTCGCCGAAACCTCCATCACCATTCCGGGCATCCATTATGTGATCGACTCGGGCCAGGTGCGCCTGAGCCGCTTCAATCCGCGCACGCAGGTGCAGGGCTTGCAGATCGAACAGGTTTCACAGGCCAGCGCGCGCCAGCGACGCGGGCGTTGCGGCCGCGTGACCGATGGTATCTGCATCTATCTCTACGACAAGGATACGCTCGAAGGCAGCGCGCCCTATACCGATCCCGAAATCCGGCGAACCTCGCTCGCCGGCGTCATCCTGCAAATGGATCTGCTTGGCCTGCCGCCCATCGAGCAGTTCCCGTTGATCGACCCGCCCCAACCGGCATTGATCCGCGAAGGCTACAAGGCGTTGCAGGACATCGGCGCGATCGACGACGAACACAGGCTGACCAAGATCGGGAAAGAGATCGCCGCGTTTCCGGTCGACCCGCATCTGGCGCGCATGATCGTGCAGGCGAGCGACGAAGGCGCGCTGCCGGAAATCCTCATCCTCGTGGCCTTCCTTTCGATCCAGGACGTGCGCGAGCGGCCGACCGATAAAGCCGACGCCGCCGACCTCGCTCACAAGAAATGGGTCGACCCGAAATCGGATTTCATCACCATTCTCAACCTGTGGAACTTTATCGAAGCCGAAAAGGGAGCGGGCGCGTCGCACGGCAAGCTGCGCAAGCTCTGCAAAACCAACTTCATCAACTACCGCCGCGTGACGGAGTGGCGGAATCTCTGGATCGATTTAAAGCAGACGGTGCGGGATATGGGATGGAAACTCCATGTAGACGATGCTTCCAGCTTCGTTGCGCACGCCAAGTCCACCGACCGCTCCAACGCAACGAAGCTGGAAGCATCGTCTACACTCTTCCACTACGACCTAGTGCACCGTAGCCTGCTGGCGGGGTTGCCAGCCAATATTGGGATGAAGGGCGAAGACCGCGAGTTTACCGCCGCGCGCAACCGCAAGTTTTTCATCTTCCCCGGCTCGGCGCTGTTCAAGAAACCGCCGGAGTGGGTGATGGTGTTTGCACTGGTGGAAACAACGCGGCTGTACGCGCGCACCGTCGCGGAAATCAAACCGGAGTGGCTGGAGGATGTCGCGCCGCACCTGTGCACGGCGGTCTATAAAAAGCCGGAGTGGGATGCGGGCAAGGGCTTCGTCTATGCCAAGGAGTCGATCGTTTCGGGCGGCCTAACGCTGCTCGACGGGCGCAACGTGCACTATGGGCCGATCAATCCGGAAGAGGCGCGCAAAATATTCATCCGTGAAGCACTCGTTCCGGGCAACCTGACTACGCATGGCGGATGGCTTGCCTTGCATTTGAAGATGCTCGACGACATAGCCTCGTTGGAAGAGAAGATCCGCCGCCCCGGCGCCCTGCTCGACACCGACGCCATCTTCGACCACTTCAACCAGCTGCTACCGGCGGACGTCTATTCCGTCCAGACGCTGGAGCAATGGATCCGCGCCACGAAGGCGCGCATCGCCATGCGGATGAAGGATGCGATGTATGCGCAGTCGACGCCGATTACTCCGGAGGACTATCCGGACGAGCTGACCTTCCACCACACCGATTTCCATCTGCTCTATACCTTCGATCCCGGCGCGGAGCTCGACGGCATCGCGCTCGTCTGCCCGACGGACAAGCTGGCCTTCCTGCCGGACTGGGCGCCCGACTGGCTCGTACCGGGCTGGCTGGAGGAAAAGGTCAACCGCCTGCTGCGCACCCTGCCGAAACACCTGCGCGATGCGATCATGCCCATCGATCAAACATCCGTCCGTTTTGTCCGCTCGACCGGATCGCCCGAAAGGCCGTTGCTGGATGCGTTGTCGCTTTTCCTGCAAAAGGAATTCAAGCTGCCGGTGGATGCCTCCGATTTCGATGAAGCCGCCCTACCCGCCTTCCTGCGGATGAAGGTGATTGAAACGAAGGACAACCAAATCGTCCACGTACACACCTCGATCTCCGCCGAGCACCGGCTGGCGATCCACCGCACCGGAGCGGAAACAGCCTTCGCCAAGTGGTCGCTACCCCCGCAAAAGACGTGGCCGGGCGACGTGCTGCCCGAATTCATCACGAGTGCCGACAGCAAGCAGACGCGCGGCTACCCCGCGCTGACGGATGAAGCCGGCTGTGTGGGCCGGCAGGTTTTCCTGAGCGCGACGGTTGCTAAATACGAACACCGCGCGGGGCTCGTCCGCCTGTTCCGGATCCAGCAGGCCGAGCAGGTGAAGTATGTCGAGAAACGTCCGCAGCTCACGCCCACGATCCAGCTCACGATGGCGGCGATCGACAGCGGCTTTCTGTCCGACTTTTTCGATGCGGCGATCTTCGACGCGCTGACCAAGGACGGTGCCGTTGAGATCCGCGACGCCGCCACCTTTGCGGAGCGCGCGGCGGATGCGCGCACCATGCTTTATGAAACTGCGGCGGAGCAGGCGGAGATCCTGGAAAGCATGCTGGAGCAGCGTGACCGGATTATCGACGCGCTGGAAGGAGTCCCAAGTGAATACGATGCGCGCCACGACATGGAGATGCAGCTGGCGTTTCTGTTCCGTCCGGGCTTTCTCCAAACCATGGATGTGTTCGGCCGCTATCCGCGCTACCTGAAAGCGTTGCAGATCCGCATCCAGCGTTTCCGCAACAACCCGCAGACGGATGCACGCAAGATGGAGGAAGTCGAACCGTTCCAAAACCGGCTCAGCGCAAAGCTGATGGAGAGCGACGACATTGGATCGGCCTACGATCTACTGGAGTTCGCGATGCTGCTCGAAGAGTTCCGCGTCAACCGCTTCGCCCCGGAAATAAACACGCCGCTGAAGGTTTCCTCCCAGCGGCTCGAAGAAATTTTCCAGTCCTTGGAAGACTAGAGCTTGCGGATGGTGTTATCGGCCCACTCGTTGCTTTTCTCAATGATCTCGGCAATCGGACCGGAGAGGACGTAGAGGTGGACCAGCGCAAAAAACGCAAACGCACCAAATTGAACCAGCGCCACGACCACTAGGCCCAACATGGCAAAACGAAGAGCGGGCGGGCCGGATTTGGCGAGTTTCTTGAAGTGCATGTATTCAAAGCCGCTGACCATCAGGAAGCCGGTGATGAGTGCATAGGCCACGGCGACGATCGCCACGGGCAGGGCTCCGGGATCCATCCGGTTGAGCAGCAACATCACGGAACAAATGGCCAATGCCGCCGCCGGGGATGGCAAACCCGTGAAGGATGGTTTCGAGGGACTATCGGACAGGGCCAACGTGTTGTAGGTAGCCAGGCGCCACATGGTGCAGATTGCATAGAACCCGGCGGCCGACCAGGCGATCCATATTCCCGGCAAACCGTAGTCGCTCAGATTAATGGCGAGCTGATGGACCAGAATGGCGGGTGCAACGCCGAAGGAGATCAGGTCCGACAGGGAGTCGAGCTGCATCCCGTGCAGGCTCTCCGCATGCAGCTTGCGGGCGGCATAGCCGTCGAATACATCGAAGAACATCGCGGCAAAGATCAGCCAAATGGCTATCGCAGGCACCAGCGGTGATTCCGTTGCACCGCCCATCAGGTAGAAGATGGCCGACAACCCGCACAGCGCGTTGCAGAGGGTTATGGTGCAGGGAATGAAAGAGAGGTTCCCGTTCCACATTCTTAATTTTGCATGTCTCATAAATTTTCCTACATCCCCATCCGTGCGATCACCGAGGATCCCGACCGGACCTTGTCGCCGACCTTGACGGCAACCTTCACCCACGGTTCATTAGGCAGATAAAGCTCCGTCCTCGAACCGAACTTGATCATTCCGTATATCTCGCCTTTGTCAAGCCTTGCCCCCGGCTTAGAATCGCACACGATCCGGCGGGCAATCGCCCCCGAAATCTGCCGCACCGCCACCGGGAACGACCGGGTGGAGGCCTGCCCCGTGCCGGCAATCACGAGCGATTCGTTCTCCTTTGCGCAGAGCGGATTGCGGGCATCAAGGAAGCGGCCTTCCTTGTATTTCCGGTATTCGACCGAAAATGCACACGGAGCCCGGTTCACATGCACATCGAGAACCGACAGGAAAATGCCGATCCGGAGCAGCTCCTGCCCTTCGAACAGGTCGATCCCATGATCCCGCACCGGCCCGATATCGCGCACCAATCCATCGGCCGGGGAAACCAGCACCTCGTCGCCGGGCGCGATGGTGCGCCGTGGAACCCGGAAAAAGGCCGCGATGGCCAACCACAGCAACCCGGTCAACACCATCAGCGCAATTCCGGTCGCTTGGTGGAGGCGAAGCGCCACAAACAGCCACAACCCGCCGAGCAGCAGTGCGATGCACCCGCTACCCAGCCACTCCCGCATTCCATATCTAGCCAGTTTCATACGTAGATTCCTATGCCCCTTGCAGGCGTTGGGCCTTGCGGTCCCGCCGCAGTTGCCGCTTTTCGCGGTGGCTTCGCACCAAATAAACAATCACGACGTAGCCGATCATGGCCGAAATCGAGCCGAAAACCAGCCCGCCCACAAAAAAGGATAGGACGATCTCCCCGCCAAATCCCAGCAAGTTCGCCAGCGTCGGCGTCGCGATAAGGTTTGCCGAAGCCTCGCGCAACGATTCGTAGGAGAAGGAATGGCCCAGCAAGACACTCCCCACGTAGCACTGGAACGGGTAGATGAACGGGATCGTCAGCGGGTTGCTGACCCAGGTGAACAGCAGTGCCGGCACCTTGGCCGCCTTGAACAACATCGCCAAGGGAAAGGCCGCCAGCATTTGGAACGAAAGCGGTACGGCGAATCCGGTCAGCAGCCCAATCGCCGCACCGCGCCCAACGCTTTCGGGCGAACCCTTGTGCTTCATCAGCCGCAAGTAAGTCTGCCTAACATTCTTTTTTGAAAAGTATTCCATAGACCAAGCCGCATATAGATATCGATTCGACGAAATCAAACAAGCCGAAAAACGCCCATTCGGGAAATTACTACGGGCTTTGGATTTCCAAATCATTGGAAAATGCGGCTAAAGCGACCGTTGCGTTTTTCGCCAACGGTTGCGATGGCATTCGGCGGTCGTTTTACCAGATGGTATATCCGCCATCGATCAGGACGTTGACCCCGGTCATGTAGCGGGAACTGTCCGAGGCCAGAAACACAACCAACCCTTCCAGATCCTCGGGTTCGCCCGGAATGCCCATCGGCACCATGGACATCTTCGCCGCATAGCCTGCCGGATCCTTTTTCCAGAACCCTTCGACCAGCGGAGTTTTCATGTATCCAGGGCTGATGGCGTTGACGGTAATCCCGTGTTTGGCCAGATCGGCGGCAAACGCCTTCGTCAACATCGCAACGCCAGCCTTCGATGCGCAATAGACGCCGCTCGACCCGTAGGTGTTCTGGTTGACGATGACCGACGACATGGAACCGACATTGATGATCCGGCCCGATCCCTGTTTGATCATCTGCCGCGCCACCGCCTGGTTGCTGAGGAACGTTCCTTTGAGATTGATATCGATGATCTTGTTCCAGTCCTTCTCTTCCATGTCCATCATCGGCGTTCCGAGGACCGTCACGCCGGCGCTGTTGACCAGGATATCGAGATGACCAAACTCGCGGACACACTCTTCGGTCACCTCGCGGAGGCGGGTTGCGCTGGTGACGTCGACTTGCAGCGCCAGCGTACGGCGGCCCAACGCCTGAATTTCATCCGCCACAACCGCGGAGCTCTCCTGATTGATATCGGCCACGGCGACATCGGCCCCCGCGCCAGCAAGAGCCATGGCCATGGCCTTGCCCAACCCCGAAGCCCCGCCCGTCACCATCGCGGTTTTACCGCTTAGACTGAATAGTTTATCGATCATAATTTTCCCGACTTGCATGTCCGTTTTAGAAGTTCCCGCGCCTGCGCCGCGATATGCCCGGCCGTGAGTCCGAACCGTTGCATCAGGTAAGCCAGATCACCGACCTCACCGAATTCATCGGCAATCCCGATCCGCTTCATCGGCGTCGGCAGGTTTTCCGCCAATACATCCGCCACAGCCGACCCCAATCCGTTTATGATCTGGTGGTTCTCGCAGGTCATGACTGCGCCGGTTTTGGCGGCGTACGCCAGCACCAGCTCGGCATCGAGCGGCTTGACCGTAAGGATGTCGATGACGGCCACCGACAAGCCGTCCTGCTGCGCAAGCATCTCCGCCGCCTTCAACGCTTCGGGAACCATGAGCGCCCCCAATGCGATAATCGTCAGGTCGTCGCCGTCAACCAGCACCTTGCCTTTGCCGAGCTCGAACTCTTCCGTATCGGCATAAATATCGACCACCGATTTCCGATGAAGCCGCATGTAGGTGCAACCCTCGTGGCCGGCACTCTTTTTCATCAGCTTGCGGAGCGATACGTTGTCGCTTGGTTCGAACACAACAAGCCCCGGCACCGTTTTCATAATGCCGAGATCCTCGAAGGTCATGTGCGTGCCGCCGTTGTAGAGCGCGCTGATGCCGGGATCGCTGCCCACCAGCTTTACGTTGCGCCGCGCATAGTTTGCGGAAATGAAAAACTGGTCGAAGGCGCGTCGGGCGGCGAAGCAGGCAAAGGTCATGGCAAACGGTATCTTGCCGGTCGAGGACAACCCGGCGGCCGTGCTCACCATGTTTGCTTCCGCCACACCCATGTTGAATGTGCGGCCGGGAAATTGTTTGCGGAAGGAGCATGTCCCATGAGCCGTCATCAAGTCGGCATCAAGCAGAACGATGCGCTCATCTTCCGTCGCGAGTGCGATCAGGGTCTCGGCCAAGGTTGCCCGCATCTCTTTGGGTTTGCTTTCCGACGGGGCCCGTTGCGCCACGGCGACTGCGGTTTGGTTGCTCATATTCCGGCCTCCCGCAACATTGCGATGGCTTGTTCTGCGGCCTTCGGATCAATGGCCATGTTGTGGCTCTCCACCCTGTTTTCCGCAAAGAAGGCACCTTTGCCTTTTTTGGTATCGAGGATGATCATCGACGGTCGGGAGGTTTCCGCCTTCGCCCGGTTGATGGCCACATCCATCTCTTCCAAGTCGTGGCCATTGACGCGTTGTACGAACCAGCCGAAGGCCACCCATTTGACATTGAGGTCGTCGATGCCCATCACCTCATGCATGAACCCGTCGATTTGCAGTTTGTTGTAATCCGTGAAGGCGATGAGGTGGTTGAGCTTGAACTGGCTGGCCGCCATCGCCGCTTCCCAGACCTGGCCCTCATTCGTTTCCCCATCGCCGATGATGGCGTACACCTTGCTCGACCGGCCATCGATGCGGTTGCCCAGGCAAATACCGATGGCCGCGGAGAGGCCCTGCCCGAGCGATCCCGTGGTCATGTCGATGCCCGGCGTCCGGTTCATGTCGCAGTGGCTCGGCAAGCGGGTACCGCCCTGGTTCAAGGTATGCAACCAGTCAACCGGGAAGAACCCTTTGAGCGCCAGCGTACTGTAAAGCGCCGGCCCGGCATGCCCCTTGGAGAGCACCAGCCGATCACGGTCGGGCCTTGTCGGATCGAGCGGATCGACGTCCATGTGCCGGTAATACAGGAGCGTGAGCACGTCCACGATCGACAACGAACCACCGAGATGCCCGATGCCAAGATGCGCAATCGCATCGATGGTGAGGATCCGGATATGGTTCGCCGTCTTCTTTAATGGCGATAGTTCATCGTTGGTCATATTAGATCTTTTTCGATTCGTACGGTTCGGCGGTTACAAGTTGGCTGCTGGTGCCACCATCGATGACCAGGTTGGCGCCGGTCATGTAGGTGGATTCATCGCTGATCATGAACACGGCGGCGGACGAGATTTCGGCGCAGGTACCGACGCGGTGCATCGGGATGTTGGAGTTCCAGTGGTCGTTGCACTCTTGATGGCTGGGTGCCGCATTAAGGATGTCATCCCAAATCTGGGTATGGATCAGGCCGGGGCTCAACACGTTGACCCGGATTTTCCGCGACGCAAATTCGATGCCGAGGGATTTGGTCAGGCCGACCATGCCCCACTTGGCCGCATCATACGGTGCCGCGCCCTTGACTGCCGCCATCGTGTGATTGGAAGCCACGTTGATGATCGATCCACCATCACCGGTCTTCAGCATTTCCAGGATCGCACGGCGGCAGCACAGGTAGGTGCCGCGCAAGTCCACGTTCAGAACGCGGTCCCAAGCCTCGGGGGTGCATTCTTCAAAGGGACAAACAAAATTCACACCGGCGTTGTTCACCAAGCCGTCAATCCGCCCGTACTTTTTGACCGCGGCATCAAACAGCGCCGTGACATCCGCCTCCGATGAAATATCGGTCTGGATGAAGATCGCATCGCCGCCCTTGGCGACAATCGCATCAACCACGCCCTGACCGGTCGACGCCCGGCGGGAAGCCGCAACGACCTTGGCCCCTTCCAGCGCAAATCGCTCGGCGATATCCTTGCCAATGCCAGATCCAGTTCCGGTGACGACAACCACTTTTCCTTGCAGTCTCATATTCAATCTCCGTTCGTTTTTGTTTTTGTCAGCATCCCTTACTGCGCCAGCTTGCTCTCGGCCGGACCAAGATATTCCGCACCTGTTTCGGTGACGGCAAAGTCGTCTTCCATCCGCAGCCCGCCAACATCCGGCAGGTAGATGCCCGGTTCGATGGTGATGACCATTCCGGTTTCCAACAACGTCGTGACGCCCGGCTCAATGATCGGGATCGGTTCGTGGTAGCGGAATCCCAATCCGTGCCCAGTTGAGTGGAAGAACCCATCTTCAAATCCGGCCTCGCGGATCACCGCCCGCGCGGCCGCATCGATGGACTCCGCGGTCACGCCGGGACGGATCGCCTTGACCGCCGCCGCCTGCGCCCGCATGACCGCTTCGAAAGCGGCGGACTGTTTGGCGGTCGGAGTTCCGGCAACGCAAACCCTTGTCCGGTCGCACCAGAATCCATCCGCGACCACCGCGAGTTCGAGCATCGCCAAATCCCCCGGAAGCATTTCCCGTTGGGTAGAGATGAGCATCAGCCGGTACCCGTCGATGGTTTCCGTTTCCCCGGTGCTGACCTGGGCAAAGGCTCGCACCCGCTTGGCACCCGCGTAGCCGGTGCCTTGGTTCATGATTACCTGTTCAACCATACTGGCAAGGCCTATGCCCGTTTCGCCGGCACGCACGGCTTGGGCGAACGCCTGCAATCCGATGGCGGAGATTTCGTTGACGACGCGCAGTCGCGCGAGCTCCATCGGGGTTTTGGTGGCACGAAGCCGATATAAAAGCGGTGTGGCATCGATGAGCGAAGCACCAGCCGCCACGTCCGCGAGCAGCTCCCGAGTGGGCGCGGCGGGAATGGCCGGCTCGGCGGCATTCCACGGCGGGGCCATGGTTTCAAAGCTGCCTTCGTATCCGATTTTTTTCGGTTTCCACTGAGCCAGTACGTTTTTCATGGACCGACGCACTTGGTCGAAAAAATCTCCGGACGTAATGCGACCGAACGGAATGGAGACGATCTCCCCTTGCCACAGTTCGGCAGCGGCCTCTTTTTCGTGGATGCTGGGAAGAATGCACATCGGCGTTCCCTGGCGAGGGAAAAGCAGGAAGGCGCGACCGGTAAGCGGCCAGTACCCGCTCATGAACACAACATTTTCCGGCAAACGACAGATGAGGCAATCGAGGCCTTCCTTTTCCATGGCGCTTTGGATGCGCGATATTCTTTCGGTATCGGTTTTCATTCTACCAGCAATTCCCTTTTTTTCCGTTTTCCATGTTCAATGAGGCGGATCTTTTTCCCGTCGAATTTCAGATCGGCCACCCCGCGGTAATCAGCCGGAACGGCGGTCAGGAATGCCGTAAACTTTTTGGTTACCGTTTGCTTGGCATCGATCCAGTCCATCAACTGGCGGTCGAAGATGGATCCCTTCTTGGCCAGCATCGGGAAAGGCTGGAGCCATCCGGTAGTCCCGAACTCGAGTCCGCGCGCCTTCGGTTTTCCCCTGACCACATGGCGCCACAGGTTGAGCCAAGGGAAATCCTTGGTTTTCCAGATGTAGCCGATGAGGAGTTGCTTGCCGGGATGGCAGGCGGTCGCCCAGCCATATTCCTGATCGTCGGCCATGATGTAGGAGGTCACCAACGGCCCGGCATGGTTGGTCATGGTGCGCATGTTGATTTGATAGCCCTTGTATTCATATTCCGGCCAGCCCACCATTGGCTCTTCCGGAACCGGCAGGCGGGGTTTGAATTCCTGGGTGAAACCCTTTGCTACCTTGGTATCGACCAAAACAGTTTCATCCAAAAAGGGAGGTCCGAGGCTGACGTGTTCGATCATGTTGTAGGCTCGTCCGACCGGTTTCGGGTTTGTGATTTTTTCTTCCACATGCAGGATGGTTCCGCGCAGCTTCATGGTACGCGAAAAGCTCAGCTCGGCGAGCGGCAACTCCACGCCCACGGTGGTGGCGACCTCTTTTTTACCAGTGACCGGTTTCTTGATAATCTTCCAATGGCTGTGGGGTGCTTCGCCATGGAAGGGCATGCCGTTTTTCATTTCCGCCGCCGTGGGTTTGCACCAGCGATCCAACACCAGGAAGTGGGCCATTTCGCGTGCATCCAACTGATCCGGCGCAGGATTGTTCCAGGCCAACGGGGTCAAGCCGCAAGCCGGGTGTTCGCGGTCTGTAAGGCTGAAGCCCACCAAACCGCCGCCGCCCAAATCAAAAACCACCTGGGCCTTGTCGCCATCCAGTACCACTTGTTTTCGTTTCTGTGCCATGCGCATTGCTCCTGGTTCGACTGCGTTCCTAGATCGCCAAGGTGTAGACGGCTTTTACTCCGCTCCGGTCGAGCGCTGGCCGACCCGCCAACACCCCGTCGGCGGTGAATGCGGTGCGGGCCACTTCCTCTGTCATGAAATCAATTTCATCGGCCTCGATTTTGACATCCGAAAGGCGGGTGGGCAGTTCGAGGCTTTTCAAGAACGCTTCAAACCGATCGATGGCTTCCCGGGCCACTTCTTCCTTGTCGCGCCCGGCGGTTGGGATGGCGAAAATGCGCTCGGCGAATTGCACATAGCGGTCGAGATGATAGCGGTAGCCATGCTTCATCCACGCCGGCATCATGATTGTGAGGGTTGCGCCGTGGGTAATGTTGTGTTGGGCCGACAGAATATGTCCCAGATGATGCATGGGGGTGAGCGGGGAAACGCCGCACTGCATCCATCCATTCCAAGCCACCGTGGCGGCCCATTGGATGCTCATGCGCAGGGATTCGTTGCCGGGATCGCGCAGGATTTTCTGCACCAGTTCCATAATGGTTAGGATGATTCCTTCGTGCAGCCGATCTTGCAACGGCGTGTCGTCGGTGCCGTTGAAGTAGGATTCCATGACATGCGAAATGGCATCCGCCGCACCGCAAGTCGTTTGGAATTTCGGCAGTCCACAGGTGAGCCGCGGATCGATGATCGAAACGTTCGGATAGAGGATTTCGTGGTAAATGTAGGATTTCTCGGCCGTCTCGTCGTTGGTCGCAACCGCGATGCAGTTCATTTCGCTACTGGTGGCGGGCAAGGTTGGAATCATCAAGGTTGGCAAGGATTGTTCCGGGGGAATGGCCACCGCGACGTCGTGGCGGCTATTGAACATCTTCCACAGATCGTGCGGATACAGCACGCCGGCGGCGATGGCCTTGGAGGCGTCCATCACGCTCCCGCCCCCAACCGCAATCACCAGATCGAGCTTATGTTTTTTGCACAGATCCACCCCTTGGCGAATCTGGCTGAGCATCGGATTGGCGGTGATGGCATACAGCGTTTCCACCGCCACCCCTTCGTTGCGCAATTGCGTCTGGATGTTTTCGAGCAACGTGTTGAAAAAACTATGTTCCTGATAGGAAACGAGCAACGCACGCTTCCCCAGCTTGGCCGCTTCTTTGCCGACCCGCGCGGACTCTCCCAAGCCACAGATCACCCGTACCGGATTGTAATATTCAAACTTGTCCATTTATCTCCTTATGATCATCGACTTCTTCCTGTGCAGCCCGCCGCACACGCTTTTCAAATGAGTGAACAAAATTAAAGCGGGAATCAAACGGGAAGGATATACGCGCCGTGATATTTATATATGTATGATTTGGCTCATCAAAGCGTGTTGCCAATAGAGACAACGACAATACCGCAAACCAAAACGAGCAACCCGCCGTACGACCACCGTCTGGCCTCGGCACCGGCATTTTTCCATTCCCCCGTCATGTATCCCGCAACGTTGCCGATGAGGATGGAGCCGGATTGAAAAATGGCAAAGCCGACCGACGTGCCCAAAACGCCCAGCTTCCATCCGCCCAGTCCATAGAAGAACAGGCAGCCGAAGTGCGCGAGGGCCATGACCAAGGCAAACACGAAGTTGCGCAGAGCGGCCTTCACGGCGAAACCCTTCCATGTTTTATTTTTAAACAGCAGGAACGCCGTGTAGCTGATACTCGAAACACCGCCGCCGATAAACACCAGCACCCATACCGAAATGCCGCTCAAGAAAACCGGATTGCCGTATTGCTCCACGCAGATGGTGTTGATGTTTCCAAGGGTGCCGCCGATGTGAAAGGCGAGATTGATGCACGAGGAAAAGAGGCCGGCCAGCAAACAGATGATGACCCCGGTCACCATGGTTTTCTTCTCCATCGTTTTTTCCTTGCCGGTGTTTTCATGCTTCTCGCGTTTGACCCCGGCCACGCCATTGATGGCGACACCCGCGATGCAGATGAGAATGCCGAGGATGATCGTCTTGCCGCCGGGGGTGTTGATTTTTTCCAGGTTGCCTAAAAAGAACGGCAGCATGGAACCGACCAGCGCCATGGTTCCCATGGTGATGGCATACCCCAGCGAAAAGCCGATGCGCGTAAGGCCGACCCCCCACATGCAGAAGCCGATCCCCCACATCGACCCAAAACCGATGACGGCAATCAAAATACCCGTCGGTACCTGACGATAGGTTTCAATCAGCCCGTTCAAAGCACAGAATCCGAACAGGAGCGGAACCACCCACATGGCCAATAGAAAAAACAAACCCCATGTGTTTTCCCACGCGTAGTCCTTAACAAAGCGGGCGGGAAAGGCGAAGGTGCCGAGGAAAAACGAAGCCAATAAAACCCAAGCTAATCCGATCATCATAACGCTTACTCCTTTGTGGTTTGTTGCGACATTTCCCGCTTGGCATCAGCGGGATTGCATTCGTCTCATTAACTTCAATTATTGATCACCGTCATTTTGGTTTGAATCATGTCCCGCATGGTATAGCCGATGCCGCCGACGCCATAGCCGGAGGCCCGCCGTCCACCAAAAGGCATCCAGTCCGACCGGAATGCGGTGTGGTCGTTGACCATCACCGCGGAAGCGTCGAGCCGTTTAACCGTATCGAGAGCAACTTTCAGATTTTCCGTATAGACGGCCGCCTGGAAGGCGAACTCCAAGCTATTGGCCCGCTGGATGGCCTCATGCCGGTTAGCATAGGGATACACACAGACCACTGGACCGAAGACTTCCATCGTCGAGACTTTCGCTTCGGCATCGGGATTAAACAGCACGGTCGGTTGGTACATGGTATCGCCAATCGGCTGCCCGCCGGTGAGCAACTCGGCACCGCTTGCAACTGCTTCTTCAACCCAGCGGTGAACCCGCTCGACTTCGCGCGGCAAAATCAATGGACCGACCTCGGTATCTGCGTCCGTCGCTGCGCCGACCTTGAGTTGCGCGGCACCCGTCGCCAGCCGTTCGGCCAGCCTGCGGGCAATCGACTCGGCAACAAATATGCGTTGCACCGAAACGCAGACCTGTCCGGCATGGTAGAACCCGCCTTTAAGCAACGACGGCACCACGCGATTCAGATCGGCGGTTTCGTCCACAATCACCGGCGCCACGCCACCATGCTCGAGGGCGCACCGCACTCCCGGCGCCAGTTTGCTGCGCAACGACCAGCCGACTTGGGCGGAGCCAATAAAACTCATGAATGCCAAGCGGTGATCGGTGGCGAGTTTATCGGCCACGTTGTGCCCGCAAATGATCGGCTGGCACCATCCGTCAGGAAGGCCGGCCTCGGCGAGTAGTTCGCACAACCGCAGGCAATTCAAGGGCGTGGTTTTGGCCGGTTTAACGATGACCGGACATCCGACCGCAATGGCCGGAACCACCTGATGCACGATCAGGTTCAGCGGATGGTTGAAGGCGCTGATCGCCAACACCACCCCGATCGGTTCGCAACTGGTAAAAGCGATCCGGCCACGCGTGGCCTTGGTATGCCCCATGGGGATTTCTTCGCCGCGCATGACGCGCAGAAGTTCCTTTTCGGCCAACGCAATGCCATCAATCGCACGTGTGACTTCGATCCGGGCATCGGCCAACGGCTTGCCGCCCTCTTGGGCGATCAACATGGCAAAATCCTCGGCTTCGGCCGCAACCAGCCCGGCGAGTTTTTTTAGAATGGAACTCCGTTGATCATGCTCCAGCCAGCCGTCCCGATCGCGATAAAGCCGGATCGCCGTCTCCAGCATGTGCTCGGCATCCGCCGCACTGTGCAGCGGCACGGTTTTGATCAAGCTTCCGTCAAATGGAGATGTTACATCCAGCGTCTCTTTGGGTTTCGTTGTTATAATAGCCCCCCTCGTTTTGTTTGGTCCTCGAACCACATGCACCCCATGTGCAAATGCTTTCCCATGGAAGAGCAAAATTAAAGCGGGGATCAAACGGGATGAATATACGCAGGGTGACATTTTTATATGTCTAATTTGACGCGGGCGCGATGCGGAATCAGTCTGCCTGTTTCGGATCGAGCGAGGTACCGGATTGACCCATGAACTGCTGGCGCAAACAGGTCGGGGAAGTTCCGGTTTTCCGTTTAACGAGGGCGGAAAAGTGGTTCTGGTTTTTGAATCCCAGCTCTTCGGAAATTTTTCGGATCGAGAGATCGGTGTTTTTCAGCAACTCAACGGCTTTTTCGATGCGGCGGTTGAGGTGGTAGTCCGCAGGTGCCTGGCCGGTCTGTTCCTTGAATGTTTTCCGGAACCATGAATAACTGACGTATAAATTTTCGGCCAGCTTCTGGACATCGATCGCGGTATATAGATTGTTGTCGATGATGTTCTTCGCCTGGTTCACCACGCCGATGATGTAGTCCCGATTGGGACTGTGCCCCGTACTGCACAGCCGCTGGCTCAGCTCCTGGGCACCGTTCTTCAGCACCTCGGAAATGCGATTGAAGTTGCGTAGCGGCAGTTGCGAGGAAGGTCCGGTGGTCCAGATTGAGGCAACAACCTCCCGTGCTTCGTTAAAGACGGGAACCCCGACACAGTGGCACCCTTCGATGTGTTCGGCGACGTCGATCGCGAATCCCTTGGCCATCCCGTGTTCCAGCTCGGCCTTGAAGTCCTCCACCCCGGTGATGGTGCTGGGCGTGAATGGCTTGAAATCGAGTTTGGCGAGAATCGCATCGCGTTCCGCCGGCGGCAGGTAGGCCAGCAAAACCTTCCCCGGAGCCGAGGCATGGAGCGGAAACCGGTAGCCCGCATCGATATGGAAGGAAAACCCGGCCAACCCATCGGATGCGGCGAGCACCACGCCCGTCATCCGATCCTCCGCCAGCGAACCCAAGCCCGTGGTTTCCCCCAGCTTTTCGTTAAGGGAACGCAGGATATCCATCGCTTTAAGGACTATTTCTTTCATAACCGCCGATATGCTTCGGGTAGTGTGTTGAACCGCAATCCGATTGTGCGTGGACGATAAAGATCCGAATCAAGAAACGCAAGGCCAACATGTCAATTTATACATATAAATATATCACCCTATATATATCCTTCCGCGTTTCATTGGCATAAGCATCTAAACCATCATAAGTAAAAAGCGTTTGTGCAACGGGGTGCATGGAGGACTTGGTGGAACAAGAAAAAGGAGAAATAAAAACATGAAAAAAAATGTATGGGGAATCATCGTGTTGGCAATGGGTTCGTGCCTTGCGGCGCAGGCGGCGGACGGCACCTGGAACCAAGCGGGCTTGGGGAACACCTACTTATGGGCCGAGTCGACAAACTGGAACAGCGGCAGCGTTGCAGGCGGCATGGATGCGTTCGCGCACTTCGACGCGGTGGATGCGGTGGGGTCGCAATTCATTGATTTGGGAGGCGGCAGCCATACGGTCGGCCACATGAAATTCACCGACCCCTCCCCGAGTTCCGGCTTTTGGGGGTTCAAGAACGGCACGTTGAACCTGGCCACGTCGTCCGGGCTTCCCGTGATCGAGGTCAGCGATGCGCTCCGGGATGTGGGCATAGAATCGGATGTCACGCTTGCAGGGAATTTCCAGAAGACCGGCGCCGGCCAGCTGTTCCTGAAAAACCTGGCCGCGAGTTCGGTGGATATCGCAGGCGGCGAAGTGGTGTACCAGTCCAACGCAAATGGCTTGCTGTTCACGACGCAATCGATCAGCGGCGCGGGCGACCTCAGGTTCATGGGCCAGGCCGCCGGCTATTTCAGCTTCCGGCCCACCTATGCCGGAACGCACAGCCTCACCGGAAAAACCATTGTCAACCTGGCGACGGGCAGCGCCAACTGGTACCAGGGTGCGTTGTTTCTCGAGAAGGACAACGTCCTTTCACATGCCTCTGTGCTGGAGATCCAATCCGGCAAGGTCTACATGCGCGCCCAGACCACAACCGGCTTGACGGTCGCCGGACTGAAGGGAAACGCCGGCACCTACGTCACGACCGACCAGAGCGGGATCCAGAAGTTGACGGTGGATGTCGCGACCAACCAAAGCCATACCTATTACGGGGTGATCGGAGCCGATGGCACCACGGCCGGCAAGAACAACGTTTCGTTCACCAAGACCGGCGACGGCACGCAGGTATTGAGCGGCGCAAACACCTATACGGGCGGCACGACCGTTTCAGGCGGAACCTTGCTGGTCAACGGCGACAACTCCGGCGCGACGGGCGCGATCACGGTGTCCCTTGCCGCCGCGTTTGGCGGAAACGGAACCGTTGGCGGGGACTTGCATTTCGACAACGGCGCCTTGTTCGCCTTCGATACCAACTCGACGCTGACGGTGAACGGCAACGTTACGTTCGCCGGCTTCGACATGGCTGATGTATCAGGACTGGATGCGTCGGTGGCCGACGGCAGCTATACGCTGATTTCGGGCAACGTGGACTTCGCCAACATCTCGAACGTCGGTCTGGCGAACGCCTATGATCTTGGTGGCGGCAAGAGTGCCTATTTCGAGGCGGGCAGCCTCAATCTGGTCGTCATTCCGGAACCGGCCACGCTGGGCTTGGTGATCGCATTGGGAAGCGGTCTTGTGTGGGTGCGCCGCGTCTTCATGGTTTAGTTCGGTTCGGCAATCAACGAACCATCCTCGGCGATTGCGCACAAGCAGACGCGAAGGATGGGGTGGCAAATGGAGGAAAGTAAAATGAAGGCAAAACAAAGGGGAAATACAATGAATGCAAGACAAGGTCCGGGATCGTTCGCGCAGAAGGTGTCCATGTTCTTCCGCATAACGCCGTTCGCAGTGGCGGGTCTGTGTTCCGTGGCTTGCGCCACGGACGGCACCTGGAACCAGGCGGGTGGTGGCGGCACCTATTTCTGGGCCGATTCGACGAACTGGGTCGGCGGCATCGTCGCGGACGGAACCAATGCGTTCGCGCACTTCGACGCGGTGGATGCGGTGTCGTGGCAGTTCATTGATTTGGGAGGCGGCAGCCATACGGTCGGCCACATGAAATTCACCGACCCCACCCCGAGCGGCGGCTTTTGGGGTCTCAAAAACGGCACGTTGAACCTGGCCACCTCATCCGGGCTTCCCATGATCGAGGTCAGCGATGCGATCCGGGATGTGGGCATAGAAACGAGCGTCACGCTTGCGGGGGATTTCCAGAAGACCGGTGCCGGCCAGCTGTTCCTGAAGAACCTTGCGCCGGTTTCGGTGGATATCGCGGCAGGCGAGGTGGTGTACCAGTCCAACGCAAATGGCTTGCTGTTCACGACGCAATCGATCAGCGGCGCGGGCGACCTCAGGTTCATGGGCCAGGCCGCCGGCTATTTCAGCTTCCGGCCCACCTATGCCGGAACGCTCAGCCTCACCGGAAAAACCATTGTCAACCTGACGCCGGGCAGCGCCAACTGGTACCAGGGCGCGTTGTTCCTCGAGAAGAACGATGTCCTTTCGCATGCCTCGGTGTTGGAAATCCAGTCCGGCAAGGTCTACATGCGCGCCCAGACCACAACCGGCTTGACGGTCGCCGGACTGAAGGGAAACGCCGGCACCTACGTCACGACCGACCAGAGCGGGATCCAGAAGTTGACGGTGGATGTCGCGACCAACCAGAGCCATACCTATTACGGGGTGATCGGGGCTGATGGCACCACGGCCGGCAAGAACAACGTTTCGTTCACCAAGACCGGCGCCGGCACGCAGGTATTGAGCGGCACGAACACCTATGCCGGCGGCACGACCGTAATGGCCGGCACATTGGTCGGAAATGCCGATTTCGCACTTGGAAGCGGCAGCGTGATGGTCACGAATGGCGCAACATTGGTTCTCGCGAACGGGATATCGAACAACTATCTCGATGATTCGGCCAACCTGGTGCTGGGAGCCTCCTCCACGCTGGAGCTCAACTTCACGGGTGTGGCGGACACCATCGGCACCCTTTCACTCAACGGAGGGAGCACCACCGTTGCGCCCGGAACCTATACCGCCGCAATGCTTGGCACCCTCGGGGGCGGCATCTACACAGGCACCGGATCACTCACGGTGACTGCGGGGGGAGAAAGCAAATACGACTCCTGGGCAAACAGCTGGGGCGTCGAGATCGGCGCTTCCACCAACGACTACGACCAAGACGGACTGTCCAACATCTATGAATATGGACTGGGCGGCGACCCGACCAATTCCGCCTACCAAGGCATCTCCCCTGTCTTTGGCCTGGTGGACATCGGAGGGACAAACTGGTTCGAATATGTCCATCCGCAGTTGCACGATCCGGACAGTGGAGTGTCCTACTATCTCGAAATTGCGGATAACCTGCTGGTTCCCGCATGGACGAACACGGGATATGAAGTCACGGGGACGAACGTTACCGGCAACTCGTTGGATTTCGTTACAAACGTCACCACCACAGTGGCGGGAATGAAGTTCATCCGCCTGATCATTGAGTGATTTTACAGATCGTTGCATTAGGGTGCCGCGTGCTTCTTCTGGAGCTAGGATTAGGATGATGTCCCTCCATTACGGCACCCTATTTGCCCGGTGTTCTGGAGTATAAAAAGGAAGACAACCATGAACACACTTTCAGTATTCCCTGTGATTGCATTTTCAATGATCCTGACTTCTGCACCGGTCGCAGATAGAGCGGGATTGGTTCCGGGCAGATTCGGGCAGGCGATTGACTTGGCGACCGACAACCGCACCGTGGAAGTGGCAATTCCCGGAGTGCTGACAGAACGGCCCATGACGTTCTCGTGTTGGGTGAAGCTTACCAACCTTGACCAGTACAATATCATCATGTCGGTCGCCCCGAAGGACGGGAACCACTGGGAGATCTACACGACTCCGGGAAGCGGCATGCTTTCGGTGTACATGCCCGCAGTCGGGGATTTCCGGTCTTCCGTGGCATTGCTTCCGGGGCAGTGGCACTTTCTGGCCTTCCGGCTGTCGACGAATGGTTTTGAACTGTACATGGATGGAGCGCAGGTGCTCACCCGGACCTTCGGGCAGGAGTTGGTGTTTGACGAACAACCGCTGATCCTGGGCGGCATCATTAACAATACCAGCCTGCATTGCAGCGGGATGATCGATGAACTCGTGATCAGCCGCCGGACGGACAGTCTGGAAGGTTGGGTTCCGACCGCGCCCGCAGAACCCGATTCCTCCACGCTGGCCATCTTCCACTTCGATGAGGTAGACAACAACGATGTCTCTCCCAATGCCGCGGACGCCGGGTCGCCTATTCAAGCCACCATCCAAGATGCCTTTTCCATGCCTCCCGGCGACCGCTTTCTGGACGAAGTGGAGGAAGACGCGCGCAATGCCTCCACCCTGCACGGCGATGCCTCCGTGGAGGCGGAAAGCCTTTTGCCGTCGCACCATGTCGCGGCGGAAGCCTCCGGCATTGCCGTCGCGGCGCAAGCCGCGCCTTCGATCTCGCTCAACGGCGATTGGCTACTCAAGGAGAGTGCTTCCTGGAACAAGGCATCGATTGACAACAAGCGTGTGAACGATATCGAAAGCAAAGGCGTTACGGACGGATGGTTCAAGGAAAGTACAGACCGTTCGGGCTGGCGCCAGGTCGCGGTTCCCACCACGGTACAGAATGCACTGCTCCAGCTGGGCGAGATCGCGAATCCGTTCTACGACACCAACACCTACGACGAACTGCGGCAATACGGCCTTCCGCAAGAGCTGCCGTGGAATTTCCGCCACTCCCGCATTGAAATGAACGACTGGTGGTTCGCGCGGGAGTTCGAACTGCCCGCCGATTGGGATGGGAAACGCATCCAGCTTTCCTTTGACGGACTGGACTACTCCGGATCCGTCTATCTCAACGGCAAGTTGCTCGGCTTCCATGAAGGCATGTTCGGCGGTCCGGATTTCGATATCGGCAAGGTGGTTCGTTTCGGAACGCCGAATACGCTGGTGGTGCGTGTGGACCGGGCTCCCGACACCTGGCGTGGCATACTCAAGGGCAGCCCCGGTTTTGGTTGGCATTATGGACACCTGATTTCGCTTGGTATCTGGCGCGGCGTGACGGTCGGGCAAATTCCCGACACGGACATTTCCACCCCCTATGTGCGCACTCAATCACTGGACAGCGGCCAGGCGGTCCTCATCGTCGAATACGATGTCGTCAACCATTCCGCGGAAACACGCTCGATCACCGTGAACGGAACCATCGAAGGGAAGAACTTCCCCTCCGAACCCGTCAACTTCATCAACCAGATCTCCGTCCCTAACGGTCGCAGCCACTGGCAGACGGAAGTGACCATCGACCAACCGAAGCCCTGGTGGCCGCTGAACTATGGCGACCAGAATCTCTATGAAGCTCGACTGGCAGGCGATGCTGCAACAGCCAATACCGTGTTTGGTATCCGCACGGTCGAGATGCGGCCCCTGCGTGGAACGAAAGCCGTCCTGGACTACCGCTGGCAATTCGTCATCAACGGTGTGCCGATGTTCATCAAGGGCGCGAACTGGTGCTGGAGCGACCCGATGCTGCAGCTCGATCCGGCCAAATACGGACAGATACTCGAGTTGGCGCGCCGCGCGGGCATCCAGATGTTCAGGGCATGGGGGGGCGGCATCATTGAAACCGACGAATTCTATCGCCAGTGCGATGAAAAAGGACTGATGGTCTATCAGGAGTTCCCGTATTGCTGGGGACCGCCAAGCTTCCCGATGACCGACGGGGCGGTTCTTGACCAACAGGTCTCCCGTGTTGTCAAGCGCCTGCGCAACCATCCCGCTCTCGTCATGTGGGGCGGCGGCAACGAAAACGGAAACTCGCCCGGTGCCGATGAAGGTCTTTTTCTTGTTGGCCGGCGTTGCCGCCAATTTGATCCGTCCCGACCCTTCCACCGCACCGACCCATGGGGAGGAAACAACCATAATTGGGCTGTTTTTCATGGAGGCGAACCCATAGATAGCGGCATAATGAATCGTCCATCGCCGTTCTTCGGGGAATTCGGGATTCCCAGTATGCCCAACTGGAACGCCTGTCTGAAGTTTCTACCGGAGAGTAAGCTCAATGTGTGGCCGCCTGCGCAGGATGACTACGGAGTGATCGCCCATATGAACCAGTTCGGCTATGGCGATCTGGCCAAAACCATGTGCTATGCCGACTATGGATCGATCACGAACTGGAGGGACTATATCGAGTATTCCCAAATGGCCCAGGGCGATGAAATCGCCTTCGCGGCAAACGTTCAACGCGCGGGCAGCTACTTCAACAAGAGCGGCCTGTGGTTCTACAAATTCACCGACCTTTTCCCCGGCCATGCCTGGGCGGTTGTCGGGTTCTACGGACAGCCGAAGCTCTCCTATTACCGCGCGAAGCAGTTCTACGCACCGCAGGCGGCATTTTCCGTTGCGGAAAAATACGACTGGTTGCCGGGCGAGCCATTCCACGCAGCGCTGCATGTGGGCAATGACAGCGGAACCCCGCTCTCCGGAGCAATCGCGCGGGCGGTCATCTATGGAAGCGACCTGACCGAACTATGGAGCCAGGAATACGGCGTTCCGGCAATGGGAATCAGCAGCCGGGTGGAACTCGACCCCATTGACGTGACGCTTCCGGCAGATAAAACCAACCCGTTCCTGCTGGCCGTCTCGCTCCATGACGCCTCTGGCCGTCAACTGTCCGACCAATGGCAGTGGTTCAACTTCCGCGTAAAGAGTGCCGCGATGGAAGAAGTAGAGAAAATCACAGGTGTAGGTTGGCCGCACGACCGCGCTCCGGAGGCGTTTGATGCCTACGCGAATGTTCCGGAGGCGCGCTTGCTCAACCTGCCCCGCACCGCACTGGAGGTCGGAGTGCAGCGCAGCGGAAACAGCGGTTCCATTACGGTGAAGAACCTAACCGCGTTACCGGCCTTCAACGTTGTCATCGACGGTTTTCCGCTCGAATATGGTGATTTTCTGGATGACAACAGCTTTTGCCTTTATCCGCAGGAAGAGCGCACAATCCACTTTGAACTTGCCGCTCCGGAGACACCGTTGGGCGACTTGAGCGTACGGGCATGGAATGCCGATCCGGTTGCTCCCTCGGCTTTCCATTAAAGGAGTGCAGGATATCCTTCAAGGCTTCTTTATTTCATAACCACCGACCATGCTCCGCGTGCTGGGATGAGCCGCAATTGGCTCTGTTACTGGTCATCCAATGTTCGCATACGGCAGAGGTTCAAATTGAAAAACACAATACCGGTATATCATTTTGTACATATGAAAATATCACGCCGCATATATTTTTCCTGACTACATTGGCGTAACAATCTCGGTTATCTTAGAAAAAAGCGTTTGCGCAAAGGGGTTGTGCGACGCCTTGGTAGAAAACAGCAGGTTACTAGATAAAAGGGGGGAAAATGAAAGCAAGACAGAGTTCAAGAGAGTTCGCGAAGATCGTTTCCATGATGTTCCGCATAATTCCAGTCGCCGTCGCCGCACTAGCCTGTCTGCCTGCGTCGGCCGTCACATGGTCTACTTGGAACGGAACCAACAACTGGAGCAACGCGGCCATATGGGCGGGCGGCATTCCGTCCGGAACGGGCGCGGGCGCGCTGGTTCAATCCGGCATCCTCACGATCGATGGAACAAGCGGCGACCCGAGCGTCAATGCGGTTCTTGTCGGCTGGGTTGGCAATTCATCCATCCAGATGACCGGCGGCAGCTTGACCGTTACCGGGACCGGAGGCGATCAGTCCCTGTCGGTCGGCGAAACGGCGGGCCGAAAAGGAACATTCACCCAATCCAGCGGAACGGTAACAGCGAACGTGTTTTCTCTGGGACGGGCCGGCGGTACCGGTGTCTACAACCTCAATGGCGGCGAACTCCATACGGACACCATCTACGGTAATACTGGAAGCGGCACGTTTAATTTCGGTGGTGGCACCCTCGTTACGAGCACGGGGAAACTCACCCTCCAGAACAATGCCGTCGGCTATTATCCCCTAACGCTGGCCGGTACAAACACCTTTGCCGGCAACGTGCTGATCGGTTCGGGTTTCGTAATGCTTGGAGCCAACAACGCGCTGGGCAGTGGTGCGCTGAGTTTCAGCGCGGCTCCAGCCGCAGGACGGGCGAGTCTCAATATGAATGGATTCAACCAAACCATCCGTGGCCTGACGGCACCCAGCGCCACGCTTACTTACGGCGACATCTACAATCACAAGGGGAAACCCACGTCGACCTTGACGATCAATACGCCAACCAGCGAATCCTACACCAACGCCAACCAGATTGGCGCGTTGCCCGGCGACTGGTCCAATATCGCTCTCGTCAAGCAGGGTAATGGCACACAGGTTCTTTCCGGAACCAACAACTATACGCATGGGACCACCGTTGCAGCAGGCACATTGATCGGACAGACGGACCGCGCTTTTGGAATCGGAAACATCGTGGTCGCGAACGGCGCAAAGCTGGTTCTGAAAAATGGAGTGTCGAACAACTATATCAGTGATCTGGCGAATGTGGTTCTGGGCAGCTCGGCCAGTCTGGCGCTCGACTTCACCGGAACGGCAGACACCATCGACAGCCTTTCGCTGGATGGCGGCATCACCACCATTACCGCCGGAACCTATACCGCAGCCGCTCTTAGCGGCCTCGGAACCGGAACCTACACGGGCACCGGTTCGCTGACGGTGACCACCAGTGGCGAAAACGCATGGGCCAATAGCTGGGGCGTCGATATCGGCGCTTCCACCGACGACTACGACCACGATGGACTGCTCAACATCTACGAATACGGCTTGGGCGGCAACCCGACCGACAACACCGACCAAGGGGTTTCCCCCACCTTTGGATCCATGATCATGGGCGGCACAAACTACTTCCGCTATATCCATCCCCAATTGAAAAATCCGAACAGCGGCATCAGCTACCACCTCGAGCTCAATACCAATCTCGTCACGGGCAGCTGGGCCAACGCCGGATATTCGATCCTGGGCACCAACGTACCGACCGAAGGCACACTCAACTATGTCACCAATATCACCTCCATGGTGGACAGCAAGAAATACATCCGTCTGATCATTGAGTGATACAGGCATTGTCCTGTCCAACCGCTGGAAAGTTTGGCTTGGGATATTTTTCGGCGACTCTAGTTCGTTGGATGGGAATCAATTTTGTCCCACATTGTACATATCAAAATATCAGATTGAATATATTCATCCATGCGGTGATGGTTTACGCTAGTTTTCATTAATCGGTAAAGAAAAGTTGAAGGTCCATGACTTCCTCCCGACCTGTGCAGTTGATCGCGCGATCCGAGGTTTGGAAGTTTTGGATAATCACACCATGGACAACTGAAAAGGATATTCGAAATGCAACTTAAACATCTCAAACCACAACTGAACCGCCCTACCCCTTCGTTATTTGCAGTGCTCGTCGCGGCAGCGGTCCTTGTCATTTCCGGTTCCGCCGCTTTCGCGGAGATCGCCACTTTCGGCAACTCCTACGATTTGACGGGAAACCCGCTGGCGATCCCCGCGAATACCGCCTACGGCAGCTGGCCGCTGACAGTGGAGTGCCGGGTAAAGCTGGACCGGCAGGACAAGTACAACATCATCATCGCCAACGAGACCAAGGCGTCGCCACGGCACTGGGAATTCTACACCACACCAAAGAACGGGAACTTCTCTGCCTACCTGCCCGGTTTCAAGCCAGCCCTATTCGATACCGGTGTTTCCATTGCGGACGGGAAATGGCATGCCTTGGCGATGATTGTGGAAGAGACAAACATTCGGTTGTTTGTGGATGGCGAGCTGAAAATCAACCAGTCGGTCACCGCACCTTCCGCACCGGCCTTGGGCCAAGGGCTCGCGCTGGGTGCACTGGTCGAGGGGGGAATGGATTGCGCCGGACAAATCGACGAAGTGCGGATTTCGAAATGCGTAGGACCGATCAGCGGGGTGGCTACGGCGCCATTCATCAAAAACGCCGACACGGTCGGGTTGTGGCAGTTTGAAGAAAAGACCGCAAGCGTAGCGAAAGCTGCGCTCAAGCCCGCTACCACCTCGTTGGATATGACACCGACCGGCACATCATGCGATTTAACGCTCGGGCCGGCAACGATTCCGCCGAATGCCGCCTACAGCAGCTGGCCGCTGACGGTGGAATGCCGAATCAAACTCATGCCTAAAAACACATTCAGCGTCATCATCGCGAACGAGACCAAAGCGTCGCCGCGACACTGGGAACTTTACGCCACACCCGGAAACGGCAACCTCTGCGCCTACCTGCCCGGTTTCACGCCGTCATCATTCAATACCACCGTTTCCGTTGCGGACGGCCAGTGGCATGCCTTGGCCATGGTTGTGGAAGAGACGCGCGTCCGGCTGTTTATGGACGGCAAGCTGATACAGGAGCAAGTGGTTACCGCGCCTTCCACCCCGGCATTGGGCCAGCCACTCAGGCTCGGCGCACTGGTCGAAGGCGGCTTCGATTGCACCGGACAGATTGACGAGGTACGGATCTCGAAAGGCGCGCGTCCGGTCAGCGGATTATCGGGTGCGGCGATCACGGATGACGACTCTACCGTGGGGCTGTGGCAGTTTGAAGACAACACGCCCGGAGTGGCGCGCGATGCGTCCAAATTGAAGAACGATGCAAGACTGCCGCCACCGGATCTCGGATCGCTGTTTAAAGCCACGCTGGACTTTTCAAAAGGCATGGCCAGCATACCGGTTGATGCGGCTTTCGAGCAAAGACCATTGACCATCGACTGTTGGGTAAAGATACCCCAAACCACTTCCGACCCACAGGCTGCATTTAGATCCGTATTGCTGTCCTACGGAAATCTGAACGATGTTGCCGATCAGGGGCACTGGAATTTAGTGACGGGTCCGCGTCCTTGGTTTTCCATGCCGGGCCGATGCGGGATCATCGCCAAAACTCCGATCCAAGACAACAAATGGCACCATCTGGCCTTGGTGCTCGAATCCAACCAAGCCCGGATTTTCGTGGATGGCATCGAGGAGGCCAAGGGTGATATCCTGCCGGCCGAACCAGCGACAGATTGCCCGTCGTGCGGCTCCGTAAAAACCCTGACCATCGGGGGATTGCCCGACGGATTGCGCCGCGTCGCCGGGGAAATGGGTGAACTGCGCATCACCAGCGGCATTCGAATCCCCGTCGGTATATCGATGCCGCTGCTAGCCGCCGATGACCAGACCTTCGGACTGTGGCGATTCGACTTCAGTGCCAAGAACGACTTTACCGATTTATCAAAATTAAAACGTAACGCCCGATTCAATGCGGCCCCCCTTCCTACTCCGACCGATTATCTGGCCCTGCCGAAAAAACCGGATGCAGAACCGTTGCGGAAAGTTGCCGCGACGCTAGCGACTAAACTGGATTTGAGTTCGGTCAATCCAGCCAACGTGGGCGACGAGGTCTGGCAGCAGTGGCACTTCGATTTCCATGGCTACGGCAAATTCGACTATGACCGTGGGCCGTATTATTGGAAACCAAAGGATGTGAACAGCCAGGTCTTCGATACCAACACCCTGATTCTTCCGGAGGATGCCGGCCCCCCCGCCCCATTCATCCATGATGACGACACGATCGGGCTATGGAAGTTCGATGAAAAAAAACCGGGCGAGGTCTGCGACTTAACGGCCGGTCCGGTTACGGTCGCAACCGATCCCGCCTACAGCAGTTGGCCATTGACCGTGGAATGCCGGGTCAAACTCGACCGGAAAGACAAATACAACATTATCCTCGCCAACGAAACCAAGGCATCGCCGCGGCACTGGGAACTATTCACGGCACCTGGAAGCGGAAACTTCTCTGCATATCTTCCGGGCTTTAAGCCGGCATCATTCGATGCCGGGGTTTCCGTGGTGGATGGGCAGTGGCATTCCGTAACGATGATTGTGGAAGCGGCACGCATCCAGTTGTTTGTGGACGGCGAGCTGAAAACGGAACAGGCGGTTGCCGCGCCTTCCGCTCCGGCCTTGGGTCAAGAGCTCAAGCTGGGCGCACTGGTCGAAGGGGGAATGGATTGCACCGGACAGATTGATGACTTGCGGATTTCAAAATGCGTTCGATCTTCGGCCCGCGGCGTTCCAGCCGGAACCGTCCTTCGCCAGACCAAGGCCTTGATCGCAAACCTGCGGCAGACGGCTACGAATGATCAACAACGCAAGAAACTCGACGCCCTTGCTTCGGATCTGGATAAGGTTGCAACGGCATGGGGCATGGCGTCGGCCGAGAAGAAGCGCGGGATCGACTACTATCTGGCAACCTGCATGATCCGGCGTCAGGTCGCGTTTTCCAATCCGTTGCTGGATTTCGATTCGATCCTCTGCGTGGCTCGTGGAACCTTCGCGGGGTCGGCCCGCTCCAATCCTCAAAATACCGATAAGCAGGGCGGACATTTCACCACCCAGTACTTTGGATTCAATGCCTTGCCCGGCGGCGGGCTGTATATCGTCAATAATTGGAAAACCAAACCAAACGTGGTCGACGTCCTTGAAAATTCCGTCGTTCAAAATGGCCGGTTGAAGGGACAAAAACTGGATCATGGAGCCTTCTGCACACCCGATCTCTCCTATGACGGCAAGACTATTCTCTTTGCATGGACCGCTAACGCCGACCACACTTGGTCATACTCCCAGGAACGGACATGGCATCTCTTCAAGGTCAATGTGGACGGCTCCGGGTTGACCCAACTCACCGATGGCGCCTATGACGACTTCAATCCCTGTTGGCTGCCCGACGGCCGGATTGCTTTCATTTCAGAACGGCGCGGCGGGCATATCCGTTGTTTTGGACAGAATAAGGTGCGCAACTATACATTGTTCAGCATGTGCGACGACGGCACCGACATTATTCCGATCAGTTATTATGAAACCAGCGAATGGAATCCTTCGGTCAACAACGATGGCATGCTGGTCTACACGCGCTGGGACTACACCGACCGGGAAAACTGCTTGGGATCGCGGTTCTGGATCAGCGGCCCGGACGGGTCGGATCCGCGGGCGCCGCACGGAAATTATCCGTTGCCCTACGAAACCTTCAAAGGCTACACCCCATGGAAAGGAACGGCGGATGGAGCACGGGATAGCCGTTCGGGAACCCCGATGGCAGAGATGGGTATCCGGGCTATTCCCGGTTCGCACAAGTATATCTTCACGGGTGCCCCGCATCACGGAGAAGTCTACGGATCGCTCTGCATCCTCGACCTGCGCATCGAAGATGACAGCCACATGTCCCAAATCAAGCGACTGACCCCGGCCGAGCCTTTTCCTGAAACGGAAAACAACCTCCGCCATAATTACAAGTACGGCACCCCTTGGCCGCTCAGTGAAGATTTCTATCTATGCAACATCTGGAACAATCTCGCCTTGCTGGACCGGTTCGGCAACGAGGAGCTGGTTTGCGATTTGCGATCGATCCCTGATCGTCCGGACGAACGCCTGCGCCTGATCAACCCGATCCCGTTGCGGGCCCGTCCCCTGCCCCCGGTGATTCCCTCGCGGACCAACCAGGGTGCAGAGGCGCAACCCCGTGCACCCAAGGCGACGGTATCCGTCATGAACGTCTACGACTCGGATCTGCCGTTCCCGAAAGACCGGAAAGTCAAATGGCTGCGCGTCGTTCAGAACATCCTCAAAACCAACCATGTCATGGGCGGCCCGATGATCGGCTACGAACGGGAAAACACACCGCGCATCCCGCTCGGCATCGTGCCGGTTGAGGAAGATGGCAGCGTGTACTTCGAGGCACCTATCGCCAAGGAGCTGATTCTACAACCACTGGATGAAAACTACATGGCCATCCAGTCCATGCGCACGGTGGCCTTTGTGCATCCGGGCGAACAGCTCTCCTGCCAAGGCTGCCACGAACCGAACAACCAGTCGCCTTCGCTCGCAAGTCCGCCGCTGGCCATGAAACGGTCGCCGTCCAAGCTCCAGGCGGAAATCGGACCGATCGAACCCATTAGCTACTACCGCCAGATCAAGCCGATCTTCGACAACAACTGCGTGGGCTGCCACAAGGAGAAGGGCAAAGGCCCGACCGACATGAGCTACGAAGCTCTTAAGGAGGACACCTTCTGGTTCGCCGGTGCCATGTTGTTCAACATGACCACTCCGTACAGCGGCATCCACGGCGGATCGCGCGCGATTCCCGGCCGCTTTGGTGCCGCGTACTGCAACATTGGCCGGGCCTTGATGGATGACACGCACCGCGGCGTGGTCAGCGCGGAAGATCGCCACAAGATCATCGTCTGGCTCGACTGCAACTCGCTGCGCCTCAGCGCCTATATTCGCGAAGGCGAACAGATGCAAGGCAAGCTGGTTTGGCCGACGCTTGATGTCGACCCCGCCAACCCGCAGGGCATCGAAGGAACCGAACCGGGGTTGAAACACAACTTCTGGCACGAGAACCTGTACGGGCCGCATGCGCTCCTCGGCACCAGCCATGAGTTGCAGAAAATCTATCTGATGAACGCCAAGGGCGAAATCGTATGGGACTACCCGGCGGTCAATCCGCAGGATGTCTGGATGCTGCCCAACGGCAACATTCTCATGACCTGGATACATGGCGTAAAAGAAGTGACGAGGGACAAGCAGGTGGTCTGGGAATTCACGGTTGAAGCCCCGAACGAAGTGCCGACCTGCCAGCCGCTGCCGAATGGCAATGTATTGATCGGCATCGTCGGCCAGTGCCGCTTAATTGAAGTCGACAAGAGCGGGAAGATCATCCATGAAATCCAGCTGGCGACCTCGGTGAAAGCGCCGCACGCCCAGTTCCGCATGTGCCGCCAGACTCCGGAAGGAACCTATCTGGTTCCGTTCACGGCGGAAGGCGCCGTGTGGGAATACAGCCACGACGGCCAGATCCTGCGCGAGTTCCCGCGCCAAAGCTCGCCGTTGTGCGCGGTTCGGCTGCCGGACGGCAATACGCTGATCACCGCTGATCACCGCGTCACCGAGTATGATAAAAACAACGGCATCGTGTGGCAGATGACTCCTGAAGACGTGCCCGACATTAATCTGGGTGTTCTGGCTGGCGTACAGCGTTTATCCAATGGCAACACGCTGGTCTGCAATTGGAATGCAGAACCCGCGGGCAACAAGTCCGGCTCCCACATCTTCGAACTGACGACGGACAAGCGGGTTGTTTGGCAGGTGGATACCAATACGATCGGCAAGGTAGCGCAATGCCAGCTGCTGACGGACGACCTCATGCCTCGCAATGAGGATAATTGGCGGTAATGCGAAAACAAGCATCCATCATGATGGTGATAGCGGCACTCTGCGGCGTCTGCGCCGCGGAGTACCTATCGCCGTCCGATATGCAACTGATCGACGGAGGGAAAATCCTGTTGATCACGGAGGACACCGGCAAGCGGCTTGACCTGTTCGACACCGCCGCCGGAAAGATCCTCCGCTCCATCGCACTGCCAGACCGCCCACACGGACTGGCCTGTTCGGCGGATGGTGGCACCGCCTACTTCGCAACGGGCGAAGGCGAAGGGTTGTTGAATGTATTGGAGCTGGCTTCCGGAAAAATCGTGCATCGGATCCCGGTCGGCCATGGTCCGATGGCGCCCGTGTTGTCCCCCGACGGTAAGACGCTGTATGTCTGCAACCGCTTTGACAACTCGGTTGGGTTTGTTGATTTAATCACGCAACGGCAGACGCGGACGGTCGCCGTGACCCGCGAACCGGTTGCGGCCACGTTGACGCCCGACGGTCGTCTCCTGTTTGTGGCCAACCACCTGCCCGACGGCCCCGCCAACGTCGACTACGTGGCGTCAAAGATTTCCGTCATCGACACCGCCAAAGGTGAGCTGGTTAAAAACATCAAACTGGTCACCGGGTCGGAAGGGTTGCGCGGCATGTGCATGTCGGCCGATGGACAGTTCGTCTACGTAACACATTTGATGGCCCGCTTCCAAATTCCAACCACCAAGCTGGACCGCGGCTGGGTCAATACCGACGCCCTTAGCATTATCCGGGTCGCCGATCTCAAATTGCTCTACACCGTATTGCTCGACGATGTAGATCGGGGCTTTGCCAATCCATGGGGAGTGGCGATTTCCAGCGATGGCAAACAACTCTGCGTCGGCTCGGCCGGCAATAATGAACTCTGCCTAATCGATCTTCCGGCACTGACCGCCAAAGTCGATGCGGCGGTGAAGGCCATGGGAGCCAATGCCGAATCCATGCATCTGAACGCCCACAACGACCTCGCCATGCTGGTCGACGTTCGGCAGCGCATTCCATTGCAAGGCATCGGCGCGCGCGCCGTGTTGATGCACAACGAACGCATCTATATTGCCGAATATTTTTCCGATAGCCTGGGGCAAGTCACGTTGCAGGACGGCCAGATAAAATCCGTCGAATCGTTCCCGCTGGGACCGGTCGTGCCGCTGACGCCGGAGCGCCAGGGCGAGATCCTGTTCAACGACGCCCGCATGTGCTACCAGAACTGGCTGAGCTGTGCCAGCTGCCACCCGGATGCCCGCACGGATGCACTCAACTGGGATCTGTTGAACGACGGCATCGGCAACCCGAAGAACGTCAAATCCATGCTGCTGACGCACCAGACGCCGCCTACCACTTGGCTGGGCATCCGGCCCGACGCAGAAGTTTCCGTACGCTCCGGCATCCGGCATATCCAGTTTGTGGTGCGCCCCGAAGCAGACGCCGTGGCCATCGATGCCTACCTGAAAAGCCTGAAGCAGACACCCAGTCCATGGCTGGTTGACGGCAAGCTGTCCGAGTCCGCCGCGCGCGGAAAAAAAACATTTGAAACCATCGGTTGCGCCCAATGCCACCCCGCCCCGCTCTATACCGACCTCCGGCAATACAACGTCGGCACCGGCACCGGGCCGGATGCAGACCAGTCCTTCGATGTGCCTTCCTTGCGCGAAGTCTGGCGCACCGCACCATATCTGCACGACGGACGTGCGGCCACCATGCGCGACCTTTTGCAACAGCAGGGACATGCCGCAATCCTGGATAAAACATCAAAGCTGAACGACCAGCAACTCCAGGAGCTGGAAGCCTATATCCTCTCGCTCTGATCTATTGGAAGCAGGATGTTCCCTGTACGACCTACAGCCGACTGAACTCTTCCCAACCTTTACGCGGAGGAGGACCGGCAAGCAACTCGCCGGCCAGCGTGTTGTTTGTGATTTGCCTTGTTTCGCGATCGAATTCGAGCGTTCCTCCCACCCGTTGCGAGATGCATCCAAGAACCAGCATTTGCGACAATGGACCCGCTATTTCAAACGGAGAACGCGCCTGTTCGTCGCCCCGGCAGGCAAGCAGGAAGTTTTCGTAGTGATTGGAGTTTTTACCAAAATCCCTCGGAATCGCTCCGGCCTCAAGCAGTGCCCGCATTTTTTCATACGGGATGATCTGCAGGGGATCACTGTGGTTATTGCCTTGGAAAACGATTTCCTTGCTGTAGATAAACTTTCCGGGTTGGTTCACCTTCCTTCCGGCAAACTCTTCCGGGATGGGTGGAAGGTTTTTCGCGCCATCGTACCAGTCGATGTCCATTGCCGGCATTTCGCCACGCGCTGGAAATTGGAAATTGATGGTCGAGGCCATCGGATAGATGAATGTGTTGGGGCCGTCGAGTTGTTTGGCGCTGATTGAAGAAGGCAGACCCAGTTCGAGAAATTGATGGATGGTGTCGAGAATATGCGCACCCCAGTCGCCAAAGCATCCCGTGCCGAAGTCGTACCATCCACGCCAGTTACCATAGTGCAGTTTTTCGCTGTAATCGTGCGGCTGGGCGGTTCCGAGCCAAACATCCCAATCCAAGGTTTCCGGTTTTATTTCACCGGTTGGGAATCCCTTCACATCGCCCCACGCATGCCAACGGCGATTCAAGTTCATGTAGGCGTCGACGTGGATCACATCCTTGATGATTCCCGCGTCCTTCCACGCCTTGAACTGAAAATAGTTGGTTCCCGAATGTCCCTGGTTGCCCATCTGCGTGACGACCTTGTATGCCTTGGCCGCCGCCATCATCAGCTCGATTTCCTGGAAGGTGCGCGCCATCGGCTTTTCAACATAGACATGCTTGCCGAGCGCCATAGCCAACATGGCAACGGGGAAATGGGAATGGTCGGGCACGCAAACAACGACAGCGTCAATCTCCTTGGCCATTTTGTCGAACATTACCCGGAAGTCTTTGAATTTCCGGACTCCGGGAAACAGGACTTCAATGGCGGAAGTGCCTTTACTGCCGATATCGACATCGCAAAGGGCAACAATATTGGCGAGTCCTGTTTGTTCAAAAGATTTGACCAGTCCCGTGCCGCGCCCACCGTTGCCGACGCAGGCCAAATTCACCTTGCCATTCGCTCCCAGCGCCCGTCCGGGAAAAAACGAGCCAGCGGTTGCCGCGGCGGAGAAAATCGCCATTTGTCTACGTGATACCGGAATGGTCATTTTTTCATCTCCAAAAGCCGGAAAGCCCGATCCGGTGTTTGTTCATTCGACGAAACACAAAGCAGCTTTTCGACATTGCCATACCAATCTTTTTCGGGAACCCTGAATTCGATAGTAATACGACGAGGATGCGCCCCATGGAAAAGACAATGATAGCCGCCCTGTTTTTCGCGACCGTTTCCGCTTTTTCCGCCAGCGAGACGAAGGACGCATCATGGACCAGCCTGTTCGACGGAAAAACGCTCGATGGCTGGGAAAACCCCTACGGCTGGGGCGAAGCCAAAGTGGTCGATGGCGAAATCCAACTCGTTGCCGACAAAAAGTTTTTCCTCTGCACCGACAGAATCTACACCAACTTTATCTTCGAGGCCGAAATCAAGATGCCCGAAGGCAAATCCAACTCCGGGTTCATGTTCCGCTGCCACGTCGAGCCCAACAAGGTCTACGGCTACCAGGCTGAAGTCGACACGGATGACCGCGCCTGGTCGGGCGGGCTCTATGACGAAGGTCGCCGCCAATGGCTCAACCCGCTCAAGCCCGTCGACTCCCCCTCCGCCGACGCCTTCCGCGAAAAAACCAAAGGCTCCTTCAAGCGCAACGACTGGAATACATACAAAATCAAAGCCGAAGGCCCCCATCTCCAGATCTGGGTAAACAACATCCTCTGCACCGACTACACCGACGACATGGATGCCGCAGGCTATATCGCCATCCAGCACCACGGCGAAAAAGGCCAGATCTACAAGTTCCGCAACCTTCGCATCAAAGAACTTTGACGAACAACCGTTATCCCTGATTTCCAATCATTGGGAACTTGTGCCCTGCAACCCGAATCCATACGCTCCGGGGCATGTTTATCCTTAACAGCATCGCCCCGATTTTCTTGTTGATCGCCCTCGGCAAACTCTTGCAGAAGATCGGTTTTTTGCCCGATTCGTTTTTCAAGGGCCTCAACCGCCTCGTGTTCTGGATTGCGCTACCCGCCCTATTGATCAGCCGCATCGGGACCGCCAACATCGACTTCCCAACCGTTTCGCAAATCATCCTGCTGTTCACTACCGGAACCCTGTTGAGTCTCGCGCTTGCGGGGATCGTTGCGCGGTGGATGCGGTTGCCTACTGAAAAGAAGGGATCGTTCATCCAAGGATCGTTCCGTGGCAACGGGGCGTTTGTTGGATTGCCTGTCATCATCTACACATGGGGAGCTCTCGATCCGCGCGCCGAAACACTGGGAACCGTCATCCTCGCGCCGGTCGTGATCCTCTTCAACATTCTCGGCGTGACCGTGCTGTTGCACTACAGCCGCCGCAAAACCAGCGTGGCCGAATCGTTGCAAACTTTCGTATCCCAGCTCTTCAAAAATCCGTTGCTCATTGGATGCGTAGTCGGGCTCGGGTTGAATCTATCGGGGATGTCCCTGCCGCTACTGGTATCCCGTCCGCTCGACGCGCTCGGTCAGGCCGCACTGCCCTTGATCCTGATGAGCATCGGGGCTTCGCTGGAGTTCGAACGGTTGCGTGGTGCAGCCTCGCCAACCTTGATTGCATCCCTGATCAAAGTAGTGGTTGCACCATCGCTGGGATTTCTGTTGGCCGGACTGTTCAACCTGGACCATACCGAACGGATGATCGCGATCTTCTACCTCGCCTGCCCCGCCGCCGGCATGTCGTACGTCATGGCCGAAGTGATGGGAAACGATGGTCAGTTGGCTGGGAGGATCGTGGCACTCAGCACCCTGCTCGCCGCCATCACGCTGCCGATCATCATTGCGCTCGGCGTCTGAATCACCAGCGGTAGGTCAGGCCCGAGTCGATGTAGAGTGCCTGTACCGAAGTGCCAAAGCTTTCGGAAACCTGCACATTGGCACTCCATTTTCTAGAGATCAGCCAGTCGACCAGCAACGACGCATCCGATAGGTCAAGGGAATCCACTCCGCCGTTTTCATCGTACGTTCGGAAGCCCACCGAGGGCTGGAACGACAGGCGGGACTGCATCACGGGGAAGTAGCCATAGAGGCGTACGCCGTATCCCTTGGAGTAGCTGCTTTCCATATTGTACACGGTCATGGACAGACTACTGTTCTTGAGATCGAAGAAACCACGGCGAGTGATGCCCAACCGCCAAAGCGGCGTCATGCTGTAGTTTTCGCCTTCGAGGAATGACACCTCCTCGTCGAAAGTCAGGTTTCCGGGAACGCGTTGTGCGCTGCCAATCGAATAGCGCCAGTAGCCATCGTCCAGCGGCAGGGAATTGGTCGGCGCGGCGTAGACGGCGCGTTCGGCGGCGGTGTCGGGTTGCTGGTAGTGGTCGACTCCGGTGCGAAAGCTCAGCACCTTGTTGACGGGCGCATTGGCATGCAGGTTCAACCGGGTCAGCGAAGCCCCGTCGCGCTCCTCGGCACCACCGGCGTCGATATCGACTTCGCTGGAGGAATAGAGGTTCAAATGCGGACCAAGCGTCGCCGTCTGGTCGAGCAGCACCGCGAGCCGGTCGAAGCTCCCTTGATAGGCCGAGCCAAGCACGCCGAGCGTTCCGGAGTAGTAGAGTCGTTGCATCTCGCCAGCCTGGAATGTTCCATACGCCACCGCGGTGGGCTCGTCGGTTGTGAACTCCAGATCGTAGCGATCCGGCTTCAGGCCCGCCATTCCACCCACTCGTACGTTCTTATTGAGGACAACCTCGGCCTGGGCACCATCCAGATAGCCAACCGATGGCAGTTCCAAGGGAAGGAAACGGCCGGCACGCACAAAGCTTCCACCATCGAATCTACGGAACAGGCTCAATTGCCGCAGATCGAGCCTCGGCTCCTGATAGTATCGGCTATTGCTCAATCCATCCCCGCTCCGATAGGACAGGTTGGCGTTCCAATCCACCGCCCAAGGCGTACCGTTGATGCGTTCCAAACTACCCGCCGTGCCGACGCGGCTCAGGGAATAATCGGCGAGCTGCTCCTGCTCCATTTGCAGCGATTGACGCATCCAGATACGTCCATGGAAAATATTGGAGGGATCGTTGACGTTGACCGACCGTTCCCGCATCGGTGCCAGCAACGGAACAAACGGCTCGGTTGCGGCGTCCGGGTTCTTCAGGGTGGAAGAGGATGACGCAGGCTTCTCCGTTACGGCAGCCTCTTCCACATCGAACACGACCTTATCACCCACTTGCGGCACCTCGCCCTGCCACACGGTCAGCACTTGGAGCAAGGCCGAACTACCCGAAACCGTGGAGACTTGCACCGTGCCGATCATCGCCTCGCCGCGCAAAATCCGTCCGCGGGTTCCCGAAGTCAACCCGGCCGCGCGGCCCACGTCCACATACACGCCGTCGACGGTCCGTTGCACGATGCTCGCTTCTACCTGCCGCGTTTCGGAACGGACCGTCCCGGCACAGACCAACACGAGCACGATCAACGCGATGCACCATCTACCCCGCAAACTGGAACGTTGGTTCAACATAATCATCCTCATTCCCTGCCGTTGGGATGGCACCGGTAGCATGCAGCGGAGTCGTAGGTGTAGTTGCTTACGCCGCTGTGGTGCGAATCCGTGTTGGATTTGGAATGGCAACTATTCAAGCACGTGAAGGTGGAGGTGCTTCCTCCCAGATGGCAGGTCGTGCAACTTACATTGTGGTTTCCGGTCAAGGGGAATTGGTGATTGAACGTCGCACCCAGCCACGTCGTCGTGGTGTGGCATCCCAGGCAGTCATGCGAGAAACCCGACGAGACATGGTTCGGAGCACTTTGGTAGTTGCTCTGATGGCAGGAATAGCAATCCGAAGGAATGGTTCCGACCGTGCCGGACTTATGGCATTGCACGCAGTCCAATCCACTGTGCCCAGCCGTCAGCGGGAAGAAGCTGTGGTCAATCGTGGCGCCAGGCCAACCGGAAGTTGTGTGGCATTGCAGGCAATCATGCGAGAAGCCCGCCGAGAGATGGTTCGGAGCGCTTTGGTAGTTGCTCTGGTGGCAGGAATAGCAATCCGAAGGAATGGTTCCGACATTGCCGGACGTGTGGCATTGCACGCAGTCCAGCCCGCTGTGCCCGGCCGTCAGCGGGAAGAAGCTGTGGTCAATAATGGCGCCGTCCCAACCTGTCATCTTGTGGCACTGTAGGCAATCGTGCGAGAAATTCGATGCGACATGGCTCGGCGCGCTTTGGTAGTTGCCCTGGTGGCAGGAATAGCAATCCGAAGGAATGGTCCCGACCGTGCCGGACGTGTGGCATTGCACGCAGTCCAATCCATTGTGCCCGGCCGTTAGCGGGAAGAAGCTGTGGTCGATCGTGGCACCGGTCCAACTGGACATCGTGTGGCATTGCAGGCAATCCAGCGAGAAGTGCGATGCCGCGTGGTTCGGTGCGCTTTGATAGTTGCTCTGGTGGCAGGAGTAGCAATCCGAAGGAATGGTTCCGACATTGCCGGACGTGTGGCATTGCGTGCAGTCCAGCCCGCTGTGCCCGGCCGTCAGCGGGAAGAAGCTATGATCGACAATGGCATTCTCCCAACCCGCCGTGCTGTGGCACCGCTGGCACTCCACCGAGAAGCCTGACGAGACGTGGTTCGGGGCGGTCTGGTACTTGTCGTTATGGCAGGAGTTGCAGTCCGAAGGTACGGATCCGAGGCTTCCGGACGTGTGGCATTGCGAGCAACTCAGCCCGCTGTGCCCAGCCGTCAAGGGGAAGGCGGCCGTGTGGCTGAAGTTGACCTGATCCCAGTTGTTGACCGTGTGGCATTGCAAGCAATCCGTCGGGAAGCCCGACGCAACATGACTCGGTGCAGCCTGGTAATCAGGCTGATGGCAGGAATTGCAATCCGGAGTCAAGGATTCATAGTTGCCGGGGACATGGCATTGCGTGCAGTCCAATCCAGTATGACCGCCATTCAACGGGAAAAAGCTGTGGTTGAAGTTGGCTTGATCCCATCCGTTGATGGTGTGGCACTGCTGGCAATCCGTCCAGCCGTTTGCCACATGGTTCGGGGCGTTCAGATATTTGTCGTTATGGCAGGATTGGCAGTCGGAAGGAATGGGTTCGAACGTTCCCGTGGTATGGCATGCCACGCAAGCCACACCGCTATGCTCGCCGCTCAAGGGGAAAAAGCTGTGGTTGAAATTGGCCTGGTCCCATCCAGCCTGCGAATGGCATTGCTGGCATTCCGTCGAGAACCCCGTGTGGTTCGGGGCGCTGTTGTAGTCCTTCTGGTGGCAGGAATAGCATTGGGTCGGTGCGCCCATGTAGAAATTCACGGGAGCGCGGGGATGGCAGCTTTCGCATGCGGTCACCGCATGGATGCCGATCAACGGGAAGCGGGTGCCCGCGTGTTCGGCCACCAACCCCTGCGGCCGCCAGTTCATTTGCGAATGGCATTGATCACAGGAGAGTCCCAGGCTTCCGGCGTGCGGATCCACGTGGCAACCGGAGCATCCCCGCGCCACATAGGCTTCAACCGGGCCGCGGTCGTTGTGGCACCGCAGGCAGGCAGCGTCCGCATGTGCGCCTTCAAGTGGATAGCCGGTCTCCTTTTCGTGGTCGTAGGAAAAATCCTTCTTCAGCACGCTCCAACTCTCAGGCACGTGGCACAGGCTGCAATCGCCCGGAAAGGTTTTATGGGGCACCATGGGTCCCCACTTCTTGCTCCATCCCTGCGGCGGCACGATAAAGTGGCAACTCGCCATCAGCACAACCAGGCCGGCCAGCAACAGCGAGGGCAGAAACGGCACCATCCGCTTCAACGTTCTAGGGATATTTGAGTCCATGGCAATCCTTGCATTGTTTTCCGAGAGGTTTGTACTGAACCACCGTCTTGTTTTCCGGCACCGCGACGGTCGGATGGCACTTGGCGCAGGCCACCTTTGCATGCACACCGTCGAGGGCGAAGCCCGACTGGCTGTTGTGGTCGAACCCCATGGCGCGCCAACTGTCGGTCGAAGTGTGGCAGCTTTGGCACTGAGACTCGCCGTTCGCAGACGCGAACTGGCCGCGATGCACATCCTGATGGCAGTCGGCGCACGTCTTCGAGGCACCCTTGTAGCGAACCACCCCGTCGTCTGCCGGGCGGTGGCACTGCTGGCACTCGGCACGGGCATGCCCACCGGTCAGTGGATATTTGGCGAGGCGGGCATGGTCGTAGGGTCGGATAATGAAGGTCTCAGTGCCGGCGGTATGGCAAACCGTGCAATCGTTCTGCGCGAGCTCAGCCACAAACTGGGTGCCATGCGGATCGGTGTGGCACTGCTTGCATGCGGTGGTGGTTCCCGCGAATTGCACCACGTCGGAGTCCGCCGGCTTACGGTGGCAGGCCATGCACGGTACGGCGCCGTGCGCCCCTTGCAACGGATATTTTTTCGCATGCTGCGCGAGGCTGAATCGATGCGGCTTGAACTCGAGTGGTGTATGGCAATCCTGGCAACCGATATAGCGCCCGGCAAACTGGCCTTCATGAATATCCTTGTGGCATCCCTGGCAGCTGCCCGGCTGACGCAGATAGTCCGGACTTGCCGGGTCAGGATATTTCTCGGCGAAGGGGAGGTCGGGCGTATGGCACTTGGCGCAGTCCACCTTTTGGTGGGGGGCGATCAACGGGAAGCCGGTCAAGGCATGTTTCTCCGGCGACAACGGCGCCGTCTGTTCGTTCCAATGCTTGGCCGTTTCACTATGGCAATCCAGGCATTGGTTGCCAAAGGGCGCGCGATGGGGTGTGGCGTGGCATTCCGCGCAGGTCTTCCCTTTCACTTTTCCAAAGGCCAGTTTCCTCAAGGCTTCCTGTTCCGGCAGGACGGCCGGCGCTTCCGGAATAACATGGCAACCGTTGCAAGCCACCCGTTCATGCGGCCCTTCGAGCTTGAAGTGTTTTGAATGGTCGAAGTTGACGGCTGGCCGGAAGGTATCCTGGCTATGGCATTCCTGGCACTTTTGGGATAGCCCGCCCGAGTGGACATCCTTGTGGCACTGGACGCAATCCTGCGACAGGCCGAGGAAGGTGTGTTCCCGCTCAAACTTTTCGAACTTGGGCAAGGTGACCGGCCCGGAATATTCCGTGCGGTGGCACTTTTCGCAAGCCAGCGGATCGTGGCGGCCATACAGGTCGAATGCGGCGATGTGGGGATGGCTGAATCCATTGGTTCCGGTGGTGCCCCATGATTGCCGGTTGACGAGTTCGAAGTCCGCGCCCAAATGTTCGGAATGGCAGGTTTGGCAACCCGGCGATCCTTCTTTCTTCAACAGGTAGGGATGGAATCCTTCACCGGTTGCAAGTTGGTTCCGTATCTCTGCATGGCAGGAAAGGCATCCCGTATCGAAACCCCCTTCATTATGGCATTGGGCGCAGCCGGACAAGCGGTTCAGTTGCTTGATCTGCGCGTGCGGTGCCGCCAATGGGCCGGGCATGGGCTGCCGAAGCGCCAGATATCCGGCAATCGCCAAAACGGCCAATGTGCCGACGACCAGCAGCGTCCGGGGATGGAGGAGTATGTTTTTCATGACTGGATGATCCACAGGCTTCCAAACCGGAATGCCAGAAGAATGTGGAAGCCCACCACAAGAAACAACACCACGGCCAGCCAGCGGTGGAAGAAGCGCCAAGCCCCCATCAGTTCGCGCAGCTCATGGTAGCGCACCAGCCATTGGCGCTCCCGGCAGAGCTTGTGCAGCAGGTCGTGGATCTCCTTGGATTTGGCGGAATCGGCCTGCTTCTCGCTCATGCGTTTCTGCAACTGGTGGAATTGGCGATGGGCTTCGCGATCCCCCTGCAGCATATGGCGCAAGGCCGACAGAATTCCAACTTTCCCGTTTTCCTCCGCATCCGTGCTGGATTCGTATTTCAAACTGGTTGGATCCACGCCCAACACTTCCAGCGCTTCGCGGTATTCCACCAGCCGGCGGCGAACCTCGCCGATCTCCAACTCCCGGCCGTGATAGGAGCGTGGCACGTGGATGTAGATATAGCGCCCCATGACGCCCGTCGCGACGACGATGAACATGGCGATCAGCGCCAGCTTTCCCAAGGAACTCGAAGGAGCAAACGCCGTATGCAGCACGATCAGGCTGGGTCCCAGCAGTCCGGTCAGCACATGGAAGTTCATCCACTTGCGCAACGAACCTAGCCATGCAATGGAAATGAGCCGCTTGCGAACCAAATACGTCAGGTTGAGCAGCATCAGCGCTGTGCCGGCCAATCCGATAGACAGTCCAACACTGCCGGATGAGCGCAAGGCTGCATGGCGCACGTCGAAGGGGCGTTCAGCCGGCGACAAGCCATAATACGACCAATGGAACGCCAGATAGCCTGCAAGGCCGAACGCCAGCCCTATGCCTAGAAGGAGGGCCATGCTGGTTGGCTGCGGTTTGGAAGCGGAGTCCATCATCAGACCGCCTTCAGTAATTCGGAAGCGCTATTTTCATGGGGCGTCTCGCCATGGAAGCGGATGCCGCAACTACGCAGCAAGGGATAGGGAGGTTCGCCGCCAGCCAGAACAAACACATAGTCGTTGGGCAGGTTTATTTCCTGCGGTTCCGAATCGGCATCGATGACCAAGTTGACTTGGTCGGCTTCGATGCGGCCGACACCGGAAGAGAAATAGGCTTTGATGCGGCCATCGGCCAAATAGCGTCCGATGCGTTCTTCGTTGCGGGGCTTCAAACGGAAGAAACCGGACTTGCGATACGACAATACCACCTCGTTGCCGGATTGCTCGGCCAAGGCCATGGCTGTTTCCACGGCACTATCCCCTCCCCCTACAACTAGGATGCGCTGTCCCATGTAGGTGGCGGCATCGACCAACTGGTAGAGTACCTTCTCTGATTCTTCGCCGGGTACGTTCAATTTCCGTGGAGTACCGCGCCGACCCAGAGCCAGCAGGACGAACCGCGATTCAACCGGTCCCGCCGTGGTTTGGGAAACAAAATAATGGCCACGGTGCTCGACCGTAGTCAGGCCCACACCTGTCTGAATCTTGACTCCATGGGTTTCGATCACTTCATCCCAAATCGCAACAAGCTCTTCCTTCACGTATTGCGTCTTCTTCAAATACCCATGGAGAGGAAGCTGCATCGGCTGGGTCATGGCCAGCTTGCGACGCGGATATTTGCGCACACTGCCCCCCGCGTCGTCCTGGCTAATGGTTGCATACGTCAGGTTGCATTCGATGGCTTTCAACGACGCCGCGATTCCCGCCGGGCCCGCCCCGACAATCAGCACATCGACCATGCCATCGAACCGGTTGGACAACCCCGACACGCGGCGGGCGATCGCCTCCACCGCTTTCACCCCGTCCTCGACCGCATTCCTGATCAGGGCGATCCCGCTCAATTCACCCGCGATGAACAACCCCGGAACGGATGTTTCCAGATCGTCGGAAAGCACTGGGATATCGGTCCGGGTGGAAAGGTCTCCCAAACCAACCTTGAGTGCACCGACCGGACAGGCGATTTCGCAGTGCGAGTGTCCCACGCAGCGGGAGGCATGTATGACATGCGCGATGCCGTCGACAAGTCCGATGACGCCCGATTCGGGGCACGCCGCAATACAGCTTCCACAACCAATGCACTGGAGAGGATCGATATGGGGATGTTGCGTCAGCCCCTTATTGGTTCCGCGCGTGCGGGAATCCCGGATGTCCGCAATGGTTTGCTCGGTCAACCGGCGATGTATCGCCCGTTGCCATAGCCCCAAGAAAACAAGCAAGCCCCCCAATATAGTAAGCGTCCAAAACATGGTAGTTTATCTCAATCCGAACCCTCATTGCCAATCTACGCAAAAAACATACCAACTCTTTTCTTAAATACGAATCCGAATACCTATTAATACCCTTACTCAACTCTGCGGAGTTTGCCAGCTAATAAATGCCAATTCTGGCAATATGAACTTTGCTCCTTGTTGCCATGCAGCTTATTATTGGCGCAATTGGGCATTGAAATGATCATATACGACAACATCTCCATCCGGATCCACCGGCAGGAACTCTTCAAAAAAGTATCGATCCACCTTGCAGCGGGCGACAAGTTTGTCCTATGCGGAGCTTCGGGAAGTGGAAAAAGCTCGTTGCTCAAATGCACGGTCGGGGCGCTTCCGATCTCGGAAGGATCAATTCATGTCGCCGGTATGGAGCTTTCGGCCTCCACTGTTTCCGAAATCCGCGCGCGCGTTGCGTTTATCGGTCAGGAACCCGTACTGGGCGCGGCCACCGTGCGCGAGGCTGTTTTGCTCCCCTTTTCCTTCAAAACGCATCGCCACCATTCACCGGACGAAGCACGCATACAGGAACTTGCAGGGCGCCTTCACCTTCCCATGGATATCCTCGCCAAGCCCTGCGCCCGGATCTCCGGCGGGGAAAAACAGCGCATCGCCTTGCTCCGCGCGCTGTTGCTCGACAAGACTATTTTCCTCGCCGACGAGGTCACCTCCGCGCTCGATCCCGAGAGCAAGCAGGCCGTCATGGCCGAACTCTTTCGTCCGGAGATCACCCTGCTTTCCGTCTCGCACGATCCGGAGTGGGTCGGTGCCTGCAACCACATCGTCGAAGTTGCCGATGGCCAACTCAAGGAGAAGACTGGATGACCGCCGACCTTTCCATTCCGGCCATGCTGGCGATGTACGCGCTCATGCTGGTTCCTCTGGCGATTTCCTTCCATCTCCAGCTCGGAATCGTCCGTGAAACATTGCTGTCGCTGGTCCGCATGACCATCCAATTGCTGCTTGTCGGGCTATACCTCAAATACATCTTCCAGCTCAACAACCTCTTGGTCAGCCTCTTGTGGCTTGTCGTCATGCTGGTCGTCGCAAACGTCAGTATTCTCAACAAGGCCGGACTCAAGCGCCGCCTATTTTTCTGGCGTTCACTGGCCGGGGTGGCCGCCAGCACCATGCTCGCCAGCGGCTGGTTCATTCTCGTCGCCATCCGTCCCGATCCTATCTACGACGCGCGCTACCTGATTCCAATCACGGGCATGATTCTAGGGAATTGTCTACGCGGAAACGTGCTGAGCCTAGAACGATTCTATAGCGGCATTCGCAAAAATGAGAATGAGTTTGTGACCTATCTGCTACTCGGCGCCTCTCTTCGCGAAGCCGTCCGCCCCTATCTGCGCGACGCCGTCAAGGCTTCCATCAATCCCTCGATCGCCACCATGGCCACCATGGGCATCGTCTCCCTGCCAGGCATGATGACCGGCCAGATCCTCGGCGGCGCAATGCCCATCACCGCCATCAAATACCAGATCGGCATCATGATCTGCATCTTCGTTGCCATGGCGGTCGCCGCGTTGATGAACATCCTGCTTAGTCTGCCCATCGCCTTCGACGACCACCAACGACTGCGTCCGGATATTTTTTGCAACAAAACATAGTGCGCCCAGTTATATTCCCGCCCTTGGAGAATCCTTATGAAAAAACATGTCCCGCTCATAATCGCAGTGTTCAGCATTTTGATTGCATTGGCCGCATCTTCAACGGCCGTAAAGGCCACCAGGCAGAAGCGCCTCGCCGTGTACGAAAACGCCGCCCTGCGCCAGCAGATCGCCGAACTCAAAACCCGTACCAGCCGCAGGCGGACGAGTCCGACCGAACAGGCCCGAAACATTCCGTCCAACCCAGACAACACAAACGCTCTGGTCACCCTGCAATCAATCGCCGGCGAAGATGCGCAGCCGCCGGATCGGCCGCCACGCGAAACCTTCGAAGAGCGCATTGCGCGAATGAAGGCGGAAGAGCCAGAAGGCTACGCCGAGATGGTAAAGCGTCGCGAAGAACGCCAGCAAGCTATGAAATACGACATGGCCACGCGCGCGGCCACCATCATGGATATCGACACCACCAAGATGAACGATACCGAACGGGCCGCCCACGACCAGCTCGTTCTGCAAATGGGTTCCATCTGGGAATTGATGGCTCAGGTGCAGAACCCGGAAGGAGGCGCCAACCGCGAAACGATGGGCGAGCTCTTCAACCAGATCAGGGACGCCCGGCCCCTGATGGATCAGGAACGCGCCACCATGTTCAGGGTGCTCGGCTCGGAAATGGGCTACGAAGGCCAGGCCGCGCAGGATTTCGCCACCCAAATCGAATCCATCATCTCCGCCACCACCATCCAGATGCCGCGTGGCGGCGGCCCCGGCGGTTCCGGCGGGCGTGGCGGACCCGGTGGCGGACGTCAACCGGAGTAATCGTCACGCTATTTTATTCCTTGCCCTGCCAACCGGGATGAGTAGTCTGTTGGCAGACAGGAGGCGAAGCGCCTCGCAAAATTAAAGGAGTGAATATGAAAAGATCCATCGCAGTCCTATTCATTGTCGCCGGGTGCACGTCCTCGTACGGCCAGTTTTTTTCAGACGCCGAGAAGGCCGCCCAGAACAAGGATCAATCTGTCGTGAAAAACTCGTTGCCCGAGGCTGAACAAAAAGCGATTTTCATCGAACTGTGCACTGCGGAAGAAACGGCCACCGAAAAGGGGATGCAGATGTATTCAATACAAATCATCCAAACCCCGGAAAAACGGCAGGCCCAGCAGGAGAAAGCCGAACAAACCAAATCCACGCTCTTCCAGCTCTATAAGGAGGAGATCGCCAAGCAACACAACATTACTCTGGAATATCTAGCCGCAATAGCGGCTTCCGGCAAAGAAAAACAATGGCCGGAAAAACCAGAAACCCCGGCTTCCAACTAGGCCCAATCCAAACCGGCGGTCCGGGCGGGTGCCAGCAACAGGCGCCCGTTCTTTTTTCCGGTTGCAATCCTTTCCTCCTTTGGCACAATGCCGCCTTTTATTCTAAACGGTTTTCAAAGGAAGGATTAATCCAATGTCTAAAACGTATAAAATCACGCTGTTGCCAGGTGACGGAATCGGCCCAGAGGTCATCGCCGAAGCGGTCAAAGTACTCGATGCGGTAGCGAAGAAGAGCGGCTTCGGTCTCGCATACACCACGCAGAACGCCGGCGGTGCGGCGATCGATGCACACAACGACCCCATGCCCGACTCGGTTGTCGCAACCTGCAAGGCTTCCGATGCGGTACTGCTCGGAGCGGTCGGCGGCCCCAAGTGGGACCACCTCACCGGCGCGTTGCGCCCGGAAAGCGGCCTGCTCAAAATCCGCAAGGAATTGGGCGCATTCGCCAACCTGCGTCCCGTCACCGTTCCGGCATCGCTGGCGGAGAATTCCCCGCTGCGCCCGGAGGCCGTTTCCGGCCTCGATCTCTTTACCGTCCGCGAACTGACCGGCGGCATCTACTTCGGCCAACCCGTCGGCGAAGAAGGCGAAGGCGACGACAAAAAGGCATGGAACACCATGGTCTACTCTGTCGGCGAAATCAAACGCGTCGCGCGCGTCGCCTTCGAATGGGCGCGCAAACGCCGCAACAAGGTAACGAGCGTCGACAAGGCCAACGTGCTGGCGGTTTCCAGACTTTGGCGGGACACCGTCAAGGCGCTGCACGAGGCGGAATATTCCGATGTCCAGCTCGACCACATGTATGTCGACAACGCCGCCATGCAAATGGTCATCAACCCGCGCCAGTTCGACGTCATCCTGACCGGAAACCTATTCGGCGACATCCTGTCGGACGCCTCCGCCACACTGGGCGGATCGCTCGGGCTGCTCCCTTCGGCATCGGTCGGCGGCCCCGTCGGGTTGTTCGAACCAGTGCATGGCTCCGCGCCGGATATTGCCGGACAAGGCAAGGCCAACCCGCTGGCGATGATCCTGTCGGTCGCGATGATGCTCGACACCCTTGACGAAAGCAACGCCGCCAACGCCATCCGTGCCGGTGTCGGGAAAGTGCTGGATGCCGGCTACCGTTCCGGCGACCTGTGGCGCAAGGGCAACACGCTGGCCTCCACCACCGAACTCGGCGACTTCGTCCGCGACGCTGCCGTTGCCGCGCTTTAACCCGCGCATTCAAAACAAAAAAGTCCCCACACGAATGCGGGGACTTTGTCATCTGCTAAACCCGAACGGATTTATTCGGCAGATTCGTTGGCTTTTTTCTTACCTTCGCCAGGCTTCTTGCCTTCGCCAGGTTTCTTTTTGGGTTGCGGTTTTTCGTCGGCACTCAGTTTTCCGTCGCCGTTTTTATCCAGCTGGGCAAATTTGGCTTCAACTTTGGCCTGATCGAATGCAGTACCTTTGGTTTCGGCCATTTTCTTCTGTTGGGCAATAAACTGTTCCTTGGTTACGTCTCCACCTTTGCCTTTGCCTTCGCCCTTTTTCTTGCCTTCGCCCTCAGCGGCCTGAACTGCTGCGGCCAGGCATACAATCATCGCCATCACAAACCACTTCTTCATAATTATCCTCCGACCTATGTGTTTTTTGGTTCCCAGCCGCTTCCCAATCCCAATCATGGAACAGCCCAGGAACTACCAATAAGACGGAATAGGCCTAAATTTGTTGGACATCAAGATGGAAAATTTAATTTACCTTTGCGGGCGATAGTATTGCATGGCTTCGGGCAGGTATCCGCGCAATTTCCGGATGCGCGTTTCATCGGAAGGATGCGTACTCAGGAATTCGGGAGGCGCGCCGGAGCCTCCCGCCGCCATGCGCTGCCAGGAGCCGACGGCGGCGTTCGGATCATAGCCCGCCATGGCCATGAAAATCAGTCCCATGTGATCGGCTTCGCTTTCATGAAGCCGGGAAAACGGCAGAATGCCGCCGACTTGGCTTCCGAGCCCATAGACCTGCAAGATAGCGTCGTGGTAGTCGGAATCCTTCGAAAGAAACGATGTCAAATAGCCCCCGCCCTGCTGGATCATCTGGTGGCTGACGCGCTCGGCCCCGTGCCCGGCAATCGCATGGGCCACCTCGTGCCCCATCACCACCGCGATACCGGCTTCATCCTGCGTATAGGGTAGAATTCCCGTGTAGAAGGCCACTTTTCCGCCGGGCATGCACCAGGCGTTCGGCTCGTTCTTCTCGATCAGGTTGAACTCCCATTCGAATCCTTTGAGCTGTTCCGGATGGCCTTGGTCGCGGAAGTATTGCTCCACCGCGGCGGCAATCCGCTGTCCAACCCGCCGCACCTGTTCGGTCTGCTGCCGGTTGGTCGAAAGCGGCCCTTCGGCAACCACCCCGCGGTAGCTGGTCGCGCTTTGCGCAATCATCTGTTCGGATGGAACCAGCAGAACCTGCTTTCTTCCAGTGATTGGAACCGTTGAACAGCCCGACGCCACAACCACCACTACCAGCAAAACGAGTGTCTGAATCGATCTTTTCATGGGAAACCTCCCGCGCCGGCAAATGTTCTAATCCAGCGTGTTGACCAGCAGGCCGGAGCGGAGTTTGGGTTCGAACCAGGTGCTTTTCGGGGGCATCAGCATACCGGCGTCGGCCACGGAAAAGAGCTGCTCCATCGAAGTCGGATACATGGAAAATGCCAGCACGGCGCGTCCGTCGTCGACCCACTTTTCAAGTTCCTTGGTTCCCTTGATCCCGCCGATAAAATCGATGTCGTTGCTTTCGCGCGGATCGGCAATGCCGAGGATCGGAGCCAGCACATCGTTCTGCAAAATGCTGACGTCGAGGGTGGCTACCGGATCGGTGGCGTCCGGCCAATGCTTCGGGGTCAGCGTGCTCCACGTCCCCTTCATGTACATGCAGATTTCGCCGGCCTTCCGGGGTTTGGCAATGCCGTTTGGTTCCACCGCAAACTTGGATTCCAATGCCTGGAAAAATTCGTTTTCGGTTCCCGGCAGCGCGAGGATGACGCGGTTGTAGGCCATGATCTTCAGTTCGCTTTCAGGGAACAGCACGGCGAGAAAATAGTTGTACGGCTCTTCGCCGGTATGGTTTGGGTTGGCCGCGCGGCGCATCTGCGCCACCTTGACCGCGCTGGCCGAACGGTGGTGGCCGTCCGCCACGTAGGTTGCCGGGATTTTGGCAAAGGCTTTTTCGAGCACGGACGGATCCGCGAACTTCCAAACCGTATGGGTCACGCCGTCAACCGCAGTGAACTTGTAGAGCGGTTCGGTCGCCTTCACCGCATCGACGACATGGTTGATTTTCTTGCTGTCGCGGTAGGCCAGGAACACCGGACCCGTGTTGGCATTCTGCGTATCGACATAGCGGATGCGGTCCTCTTCCTTCACGCGGCGCGTCTTTTCGTGGATCTTGATCTTGCCGGTTTCGTAGTCCTCGACGTGGCAGGTTGCGACGATGCCGAACTGGACATGGTCGCCCATCTGTTGGCTATAGAGGTAGAGCGACGGCTCGGTTTCGCGCACCAGCACACCATCGTCCATCAGCCGTTTCAGATTGGCCTTGGCCTGCGCGTAGACCGCATCGCTATACGGATTGGTGCCTTCCGGCAGATCGATCTCCGCCCGCACCACATGCAGGAAACTGTCGACATTGCCGGCCGCCAGCTCCGCCGCCTGCACCGTGTCCACCACGTCGTACGGAACCGACGCCACCATCGCCACCTTGTCCGCCACCGGACGCCACGCCTTGAATGCCTTGATTTTCATGAACTCCTCTAGGTTGGGTTGAAATTGAAACGACGCACTCTAATGCGCCCCTTGGGAAAAAGTCAAAATACTCCGGGAAAAACCTACCGGGAAAGCCGCATCCCGCCATGGACCAGATGCCCGCTCCCGTGGCATGGGCATCTTGCCCATGATTCCGCACCGCCATTCCCGGATGCGACAGAACGGGGTCGCCGACCCCATCTACAGCCGAGTAGCCCTCTGTTTACACCCTGAATCGAATACGCCGGTTTTGATCTCCCATGTGCTACACTTGGAATGCTACTGCACGTCGTCGAGGCGGGCGGCTTCCTGCTGGCGGATGGCTTCTTCGTGGATGGATTGCATCAACTGCAGGACAAAGTCCTCCGAAAGCTCAAGGCTTGAGCCGCGCCGTATGCGGTCGTTCAGGATTTCCTGCCAGCGCTGCGGCTGGAGGGTGGAGACATGCTGCTCGGTTTTGAGCCGCCCCATGGCGCGCACAACCTCCATGCGCTGGCCGAGCAGTTCCATCAATTGGCCATCTATCTCATCGACGTCTTCGCGCAACGCGCTGAGGCTGTTTTGGAATGCGGGGCTATCGCTTTTTTCGTGCGGCAGGTCGAGCTTTTCAACCATCGCGAGAAACTGGTCCGGCGTGAGCTGTTGCGCGGCGTCGCTGAGCGCACGCGGCGGATCGGGGTGCACTTCGACCATCAGGCCGTCGAACAGCAGATCCATCGCCTCCTGGGCCACGGCCGGAATCAGATCCGCCTTGCCGCAGATATGGCTGGGATCGCAGAGGAGCGGAATGGACGGCATCAGGCGCTTGAGTTCGATCGGCATCTTCCAGTTGGGCGCATTGCGATAGCGCATTTCGAGTGATGAGCTGACCCCGCGATGGATCGCACCCAGCTTCACGAGTCCCGCGTTGGCCAGCCGCTCGATCGCCCCGATCCATAGGCCGATGTCGGCGGTCATCGGATTTTTTACCAGAACGGGGATGTCGGTGCCCTTGAGCGCATCGGCAATGGCCTGCACTGAAAACGGGTTGGTCGAGGTTCGGGCACCAATCCACAGGATATCCACGCCATGTTCAAGGCAGGCTTCCACATGGGCGGGTTCGGCCACTTCCGTGCCGATCTTCAGCCCGGTTTCGCGCCGGGCGATATCCAGCCAATCCAGCCCTTTCAGGCCAACGCCTTCGAAGCTGCCGGGCCGGGTACGCGGCTTCCAGATTCCGGCGCGCATAAATCCCACGCCGTGCCCGGCCAGCGCCCGCGCCGTCGCCAGCACCTGCTCCGGACTTTCCACACTGCACGGCCCCGCCGCCAGAAAAATCCGGCCAACTGGAAAACCCCATTCCTTGAACACGGCTTCATTCATACCTAATTCCCCGATACCTTTAAAACGGTACGCATTCTCCCACCTTTCGCCGGTTATCGCAATCAAACGCTACCTGAATACGGGGCTTGGCGCATCATCCGCAATCCATCGGGCTTGGTCGCTCTTTCATGTTTTTTTCCACAGGTTGGCCGCCGGTGTCGTTGACATTGCCGGGGGGTTGGATAAGAATGCCGCACTTGTTTTTCAACCCCGGTATCGCAACGAAGGAGAAATCGACATGGCCGCAAAAAAAGAGACTACCACCGACAAAGCAACCGCCCTTAGCGCCGTAGTGGCGCAGATCCAGAAGCAATATGGCGAGGGATCGATCGTCAAGCTCGGCGATGCCAGCGCCAACCGTCACGTCGAATCCATCTCGACGGGCGCGCTCACGCTGGACATCGCCCTGGGAATCGGCGGACTGCCCCGCGGTCGCATTGTTGAGATCTTCGGCCCGGAATCGTCGGGCAAAACCACGCTGGTTTCCCACGTGATCGCCAACGCCCAGAAGGCTGGCGGCATGGCGGCCTTCATCGATACCGAACACGCGCTCGATCCGGGCTATGCCAAGAAGATCGGCGTCGACATCGACAACCTGCTCGTTTCCCAACCCGACTCCGGCGAAGAAGCCTTGAACATTTGCGAAGCGCTCGTGAAGAGCAACTCGCTCGACGTGGTGGTAGTCGACTCCGTCGCCGCACTCGCTCCCCGGGCCGAACTCGAAGGCGAAATGGGCCAGTCGCACGTCGGCCTACAGGCGCGATTAATGTCGCAGGCGCTGCGCAAGCTGGTATCCGCCATCAATCATTCAAGCTGCATCGTTATCTTCACCAACCAGATCCGCGAAAAGGTCGGCGTCATGTTCGGCAGCCCGGAAACCACGCCCGGCGGCCGCGCGCTCAAGTTCTACGCCTCCGTCCGCCTCGACATCCGCCGCATCGGCCAGCTCAAGGATTCGGCCGGTGTCGTCTATGGAAACCAGACCCGCGTCAAGGTCGTGAAGAACAAAGTCGCCGCGCCGTTCACCCAGGCCGAGTTCGACATCCTCTACGCCGAAGGCATTTCCTACACCGGCTCCGTGATCGACGCCGCCATCAACGCCGGCATCGTCGAGAAAAAAGGCTCCTGGCTTTCGATGGACGGAACCCAGCTCGGCCAAGGCCGCGACGCCGCCGTAAAAGTCCTGAAGGAAGACAAGGAACTCTGCGCCGCCGTCATCAAACGCATCTACGCCGCCCGCGACGAAGCCGCCAGCAAGGCATAGTCGGGATATTTGTTTCCCAAGTGATTGACCGACAGCGCATTCAGGTGGCACTTTAACCCCATGAGCATAACCGTTGAACAACTTGTTTCCGAGGCATTGGGTATGCCCGTACCCATCCGCGCCTTCTTGGCTGAACGGATTATCGAAAGTCTCGATGTGGCGGATGCGCCAACCGGGCTTTCACCCGAGTGGAAAACGGAAATCGAAAGACGATGCCGGGAAGTCGACGAAGGAACCATCGCATTGATCGATGCCGACGAGGTTTTCAAGAAAGCATACGCCAGACTGTCATGATCCCCGTCAGGTTCCATCCCGAGGCGAACACCGAAATGATGGAAGCTGCGCAATTCTACGAATCTCAACAGACGGATTTGGGGAAGCATTTTTTATCTTCGGTACAGGCCGCGCTGAACCAGGTTCAAATCAACCCTCTTTTATATCCGGCCGCTCACCTTGATGTAAGACGCTGCATCACGAAGACCTTCCCGTTCAGCGTACTGTATCGCATCGCCCCGGATCAGATCATTGTCATGGCGGTAATGCATCAAAGACGACAGCCCGATTACTGGAAAAGACGAAAGAATGAAATATAAAATAAGAGCAGCAACGAAGCCGCCAAATGATTAAATAATCGGACTGACACCGGTACGGACCTCATTTCATGTTGACCGAAGTTAATTACACAAAACCAACTGTTCTTGTACTAGGCGCAGGTGCGAGCAAGCCTTATGGCTTCCCTCTTGGCCTAGAGCTTAAGGCGCAAATACTTCAACACCTTGAGAATCCAGGCAGAAATGATGCTCGTAGCTCTATTTCGATTGCAGGCTTTGGCGATGATTTGGTAAAAGACTTTTTTGAGTCATTTAAGTACACTCAGCACAAGACGCTAGATGCTTTTCTAGAGCACAAGAAATGTTTCCGAGAATTGGGCTCGTATTTGATAGCACACGCAATTTTGCCAAATGAAAACCCAGATAGGCTGTTTCCGGGTCATGACTGGTATTTAGATTTTTACAATTATCTTGAATTCCACAATGTAGATAGGAAATTTTTTGAACTTAGTATTGTTACGTTCAATTATGATCGATCATTCGAACATTTTATGACGAAGGCGATTGATTATAATGTACAACATGAGCTTGTTGAACTGGCACATTCCAACAGGGAAAAGATCAAAATCGTTCATGCACACGGTTCGTTCGGCGAATATACGACAATTCCTTTTGGCATGACCAAACCCGACGATTCTGAAGAGTTTCATGCTGCGACTAGAAATATAAAAATTGTCTCCGATAACCTTGTAAATTCCCCTACTTTCACAATGGCGAGAGAACTCATTAATGAAGCAGGAAATATTGTGTTTCTCGGATTTGGATATAATGCGGCAACAATGACTTCGCTATTTGACGGGATAGAGATTTCGGACAAGAATATCTTCGGGACAAGCTACGGGCTGGATCCCGACATTCGCAAATGGCTAGACGAGATGTTCCCTGCAACTATAAGTCTAGGAGGTTTCAAAATGGATTGCGCTCAGTTTATGAAGGCTATAGGTCTAGGAATTCGAGATCCTGAGCCACAACCAAATTATTTGAAACGCCGTCAAACCAGCCCAAGGATCAATAAAAACTGGGCTACTGATATTTAATAAAAAGGTCACCCATTAGAGAATGGGGTCAGTCCTTTGATATTTGTATCTGACAAAAACACCAAGATCAAAGGACTGACCCCTCTTCTAGACACCCCTGCATTGAAGGAACACATCGATTCGTTCGGCAAGGTGTTGTTTGATCGGAGAAGCACATGAATAGGTTGAAGTTCCATGTCCTGATTGGCTCGCTGGCTTTGCTTGCGGCGCAGGCGACTGCAATCGCGGCAACCCCGGCGGAACCTGCCGTCGAACCGACGCCCGCCGATGTGCAGGCGGTGAAAGCGTATGTCCACGAGGAATGGCCGGGCACCATCCGCACCACCCATGAGCTGACATCGCCAAAGGAAATCCCGCTGCCTGCCCCGTTCACGGTTCCTACGACGGACAAGATATTCCACAACTTTTTCTATTGGGATACCTATTTCACCAGCATCGGCCTGGTACGCGACGGGCAGGCGCAGACGGCGTGCGACAATGCCGAGAACATGATGTATCTCATCGAACAGCTTGGGTTTGTCCCGAACTCCAACACGACCAACCGCGACAACCGCAGCCAGCCGCCGGTGGCGGCACTGCAGGTGGAGCTTTGCATGCCGTACCAGACCGGTCGCGCATGGCGGTTGCGCGCCTACACCGCGCTGGAGCAGGAATATGCGTTCTGGATGACGTTCCGCTCGTTTCCGGACGGCCTAAACCATTACGGCAGCCACGCCACGCCGAACCAGTTGAAAGCCTTCGGCGAGGCCATCCGTCCGCGTCTTCCCACCATGCCCGAAGAACCGGTGGCCCGCGTGCGGTTTACATTACATGCGCTGGCGGTGGCGGAAAGCGGCTGGGACTTTACGCCACGGTGGGAAGACCGCTGCCCCGAGTTTGCGCCGGTGGATTTGAACAGCCTGCTGTTCGCGACGGAACGGGTGGAAGCCGAGCTGGCCAAGGCACTGGGCAACGGTCAGGAAGCGAAGTGGCAGGCGCGCATGCAACACCGGCTTGAAACCATGCGCCGCCTGATGTGGAACCCGGTAAAGGGGTCAGTCCTTTGATATTTGTATCTGACAAAAACACCAAGATCAAAGGACTGACCCCTCTTCCATATCGATTCGTTCGGCAAGGTATTGTTTGATCGGAGAAGCACATGAATAGGTTGAAGTTCCATGTCCTGACTGGCTCGCTGGTTTTGCTCGTGTCGCAAGCGACCGCAATCGCGGCAACCCCGGCGGAACCTGCCGTCGAACCGATGCCCGCCGATGTGCAGGCTGTGAAAGCATATATCCACGAGGGATGGCCGGGCACCATCCGCACGACCCATGAGCTAACGTCGCCAAAGGAAATCCCGCTGCCTGCCCCGTTCACGGTTCCGACGCCGGACAAGCTGTTCCATAACTTTTTCTATTGGGATACCTATTTCACCAGCCTGGGACTGGTACGCGACGGGCAGGCGCAGACGGCGTGCGACAATGCCGAGAACATGATGTATCTCATCGAACAGCTTGGGTTTGTGCCGAACTCCAACACGACCAACCGCGACAACCGCAGCCAGCCGCCGGTGGCGGCGCTGCAGGTGGAGCTTTGCATGCCATACCAGACCGGCCGTGAATGGCGGGAGCGCGCCTACAACGCGCTGGAGCAGGAATATGCGTTCTGGATGACGTTCCGCTCGTTTCCGGACGGCCTAAACCATTACGGCAGCCACGCCACGCCGAACCAGTTGAAAGCCTTCGGCGAAGCGATCCGTCCGCGTCTTCCCACCATACCCGCAGAACCGGTGGCCCGTGGACGGTTTACATTACATGCGCTGGCGGTGGCGGAAAGCGGCTGGGACTTTACGCCCCGGTGGGAAGACCGCTGCCCCGAGTTTGCGGCGGTGGATTTGAACAGCCTGCTGTTCACGACGGAGCGGGTGGAAGCCGAGCTGGCCAAGGCACTGGGCAACGGTCAGGAAGCGAAGTGGCAGGCGCGCATGCAGCACCGGCTTGAAACGATGCGCCGCCTGATGTGGAACCCGGAAAAAGGGATCTTCGTGGATTATGACGAAACCAACCGGCGCGCTTCTTCGTTCGTTAGCGCGGCAAGCTTTTTCCCGCTGTTCTGCGGGGTTGCCGATCAGGATGAAGCGAAGAAGAGCGCGGCGGCTCTGCTGTCCGATCTCGAAACCCTTTACGGCATCAATACCGCCGTGGCGGGGCCGCGCGACCAGACGTACCAGTGGGACAGCCCGAACTTGTGGCCGCCGTTGCAATGGGTGGCGGTGAAAGGCTTGTTGGACGCAGGACGTCGGGACGACGCCGTCCGGCTGGCTCGGAAATATGTGGCAACGGTGACGCGCAACTTCAACGCCACGCATCAGTTGTGGGAAAAGTACAATGCAACCACCGGCGGAATCGATGTGAACGACGAATATAAAATGCCGCCGATGATAGGCTGGACCGCGGGCGTGTTCCTCGCCTGCTGCGAAGTCGCCGGGTACTAGGAACACCGCTGTCTTGAGAGGGAAAATGAGAGATCCAAATCCTGCCATCCGATTGAAGAAACCGTTCCTGCTTGTTTTGAAAAGGGGTTCCTTGAGGTTTGCACCGAAAAAAAACACCAAGATCAAAGGACTGACCCCTCTTCCCATGCATCGGAGGTTGTTGACCGCAAAGGCGCCAAGACGCGATGGTTTCTGTTCTTTGCGTCTTGGCGTCTTGGCGGTCTTTCCCTTTTTGCTGTTTGGTTGCAAACCTGATGGACAGGCGGAATTTCCGCCGTTCGACGGGCGGCGGGCGTTCGCGGAAGTCGAGGCGCTGGTCAAAATCACCCCGCGCGATGCGGGAACCGCCAACGCCCGGAAAGCGGCGGAGCATATCCGCCAGCGGCTGGAAAGCTTCGGCGTGGCGGCGGAGATCGACACCTTCAATGACAAAACCCCGGACGGGGAACAAACCTTCCACAACGTGGTGGGCCGGATTCCAGGAAAGACGGACAAATGGATCATCCTCGGCTCGCATTTCGACACGATGCCGGGCATTAAAAACTTCCAAGGAGCGAACGACGGCGGCTCCAGCACGGGCGTACTGCTGGAACTCGCACGCATGCTGGCCGGCCAGCGACCCAGAGTTGGAATCATCTTCGCCTTCTTCGATGGCGAGGAAGGCATTGCCGACTACGGCCCGAACGACGGCCTGCACGGCAGCCGCCACCTGGCCACCACATTGGTGGAAACGGGCAAGGTCAAGACGATCCAGTCCATGGTGCTGCTCGATATGGTTGGCGACAAGGACCTGCATTTCACCATTCCCTTCAATAGCTCTCGCACGCTCGTTAAGGAAGTGCTCGATGCCGCCCATGCCGCCGGGCACCGTGATCGCTTCACGCTTTCGCTCGGCATGGTCATCACCGACGACCACCAGCCGTTCCTCGACGCGGGCGTGCCAGCCATCGACCTGATTGACTTCCGGTTTGGGTCGGCACCGGGGCTAAACGACTATTGGCATACCGATGCCGACAACCTGGAAAACATCGGCTCCCAAAGCCTGGAAACCACCGGCAATATTCTCCTTAAACTACTGGAGCAAACGGCTCTCGATTAATAAACCGACCATTCCAATTACCTATTAGCTGTTTTTGGATAAACGGGCTTGCAAGGCATATCCTTTTAACTAAACTGGCCGCTCATTTTTTATCGAAAACCCGGAGAACAATCATGGCTGAAGAACTGAAGCATTTGATCGAACAGATTCAGAAAGAAGGCGTTGAGAAAGCCGAAGAACAGGCAAACACCATTATTTCCCAGGCCAAGGACAAGGCCGCAAAAATCATCAAGGAAGCCGAACAAAAAGCGCACGACGCATTGCTGAAAGCCAAGAACGAATCGGAAGCCTTTGCGGAACGCTCCGTCAAAACCCTCGAACAGGCCGCCCGCGACTTGTTGATCACGGTTGGCCAAGGCTGCGAAAAAGTGGTCATGGCGGTACTCGGCAAGGAAGTCGACGGCGCCCTCTCCGCCGAGCTGCTTCAGAAAATGATCCTGAACGTGACCGCACAGGACAAGGGCGGCGTGATCGAACTGAGCGTGAGCGACGCCGACAAGGCCGCCCTCGCCGCATTCTGTGCCGCGCAAGCCAAGAAAGACGGCAAGGAAATCGCGTTGAACTCCGATTCGGAAATCCTCAGCGGCTTCAAAGTAGGTTTCAAGGACAAGAACGTCTATCTGGACTTCACCGGCGATGCGGTGGCGAACGCCCTCGGATCCTTCCTCCGTCCGGAACTCGCGAAAACCGTCAGCGGCATTGCCCGCGAACAAATCAAAGCCTAAGCGATCCATGGCCTACTATTCCCTCATAGCCAGCCTACCTAGCGTTCAAATCGGGGACGAACCGCCCTTCTCCACCGAAGGGTACGTTGATGCTTGCTCGCAGTGGGTGACCGGACGCGAAGCGGAAATCCTGCGCAAGGTCCTGCTCGACGCGCCCGATATTGCACCATGCCCGCTCTGCGAAGCGTGGAACAACATCGAAACCCAGTTGCGCAACGCGGTCGTGCGCCAACGCGCCCACAAGCTGGGCGTCGATGCCAAGGAATATCTCCAACCGCACGACGGGTTCAGCGGCACCATCGAAGCCATGGTTACCGATGCGTTCACCCGCAACGACCCGGTTGAACTCGAACAGGAACTTGATCGCGCCCGCTGGCAAATGGCGGAGGAACTGATCGGACTGGATCCCTTCGCCTTCGAGAAGGTCTTGGCCTATGGAATCCAGTTGAAGATCGTCGAGCGGTGGAACCGCATGGATGTGCATACCGGCAAGGAAAAGCTCGAGGCTGTCATTGTCGCAAATACGGAAAAAGAGGAACCCACGGAATAAGATCTCCGGGGTTCATGTTTTTATTGGGATAGAGGATATAGAATTATGAGCGAAAACATTGGAAAAATCGTTGGGGTGAACGGCAACCTGCTGAAGGTTGAGTTCAATATGCCCGTCATCCAGAACGAGGTGGCCTATGCCTGCGTCGGCGACCTTAGACTAAAGGCGGAAGTGATCCGCGTCCGCGGCAACAACGCCGAACTGCAGGTATTCGAAAGCACCACCGGCGTAAAGGTCGGCGACCCGGTTGAATTCACCGGCGACCTGCTTTCCGTTGAACTCGGGCCGGGACTCCTGACCCAGGTTTTTGATGGATTGCAAAATCCGCTGCCGGCCCTGGCCGAACAATGCGGCTTCTTCCTCCAGCGCGGAACCTATCTCAAGGCGTTGCCCCGCGATGTCAAGTGGGCATACACCCCGGCACTCAAAGTTGGCGACGTCGTCGTGGCCGGCGACACGATCGGCACCATTCCGGAAGGCCTGTTCGCCCACCGCGTCATGGTTCCTTTCAAGCTGCGCGGCAAATGGACGGTTGATAAGGCCGCCCCGGCCGGCGATTACACCGTCGAGGAAACCGTCGCCGTGCTGAAGGACGAAAAGGGCAACACCGCCGATGCCAAAATCATGCAGATCTGGCCCGTTAAAATGCCGATCAAATGCTACGCCGAGCGCTTGCGCCCGACCGAATCGATGGCGACCAAGCTCCGCACCATCGATACCTTCTTCCCCGTTGCCAAAGGCGGCACCTTCTGCGTTCCAGGTCCGTTCGGTGCGGGTAAAACCGTGTTGCAACAGATCATGTCGCGCAACGCCGAAGTCGACGTCGTAATCATCGCGGCCTGCGGCGAGCGCGCCGGCGAGGTGGTGGAAACACTCCGTGAATTTCCGGAACTGACCGACCCGCGCACCGGCAAAAGCCTGATGGAACGCACGATCATCATTTGCAACACCAGCTCCATGCCGGTGGGCGCCCGCGGAGCTTCGGTGTACACCGGCGTGACGCTGGCGGAATACTACCGCCAAATGGGACTCCACGTCCTCCTGCTGGCCGACTCCACTTCCCGCTGGGCGCAGGCGCTGCGGGAAATGTCCGGCCGCCTGGAGGAAATCCCCGGCGAAGAAGCCTTCCCGGCCTATCTCGAATCGGTTATCGCCGCCTTCTACGAACGCGGCGGCGTGGTTCGCCTCAACAACGGAACCACCGGATCCGTCACCATCGGCGGAACGGTTTCCCCGGCCGGCGGCAACTTTGAAGAACCGGTGACGCAGGCGACCCTGAAGGTGGTTGGCGCATTCCACGGCCTGTCCCGTTCCCGCTCCGATGCCCGCCGCTACCCCGCCATCGACCCGCTCGACAGCTGGAGCAAATACCCCAGCGTCGTGGACCAGGACAACGTGGCGACCGCCCGCAAACTGCTGCGCGACGGCAACGAAGTCGGACAGATGATGAAGGTGGTCGGCGAAGAAGGCACTTCGATCGACAATTTCGTGGTCTACCTCAAGTCCGAATATGTGGACGCCACCTACTTGCAGCAGAACGCCTTCGACGAGGTCGACTCTTCGAACTCCGTCGAGCGCCAGGAATATGTTTTTGGCAAGCTGCTGGGGATGTTGAAGACCAAGCTGAAGTTCGCCAGCAAGGACGACGCACGCAGCTTCTTCCACAAGCTTACCCAGGCATGCCGCGACTGGAACAGCAACGCGTTCCAATCGGCTGAATTTAAACAAACAGAAGAGCAGATGGGAAAGATGCTCGCGGAGGTTTCGGATTATGCAGAATAAAGTCTACCACCGGATCGAACAGATTACCGGCAGCGTCATCGTGGTCAAGGCCGACGGTGTAATCAACGGCGAACTGGCGCAAGTCGAGGCCGCCCATGGCATGTCGCTCGCACAGGTGATCCGCCTGGAAAATGAAAACGTCTACCTGCAGGTCTTCGCGGGCGGGCGCGGTGTCAGTACCGACACCAAGGTTCGCTTCCTCGGCCGCACCATGCAGGTTCCCTTCTCGGAAAACCTGCTCGGCCGCATTTTTACCGGCTCCGGCGTACCGCGCGACAAGGGCCCGGCCATCACCGAAAACATGATCGAGATCGGCGGACCGTCCGTCAATCCGGCCAAGCGCATCATTCCGCGCAACATGGTGCGTACCGGCATCCCGATGATCGACCTGTTCAACACGCTGGTCGAATCGCAGAAGCTTCCGATCTTTTCGGTGGCGGGCGAACCCTACAACGAGCTGCTCGCGCAGATCGCCTTGCAGGCCGAAGTCGACGTGATCGTCCTCGGCGGCATGGGCTTGAAGCACGACGACTACCTCTTCTTCCGCGACAAGCTGGACGAAAGCGGCGCCCTTTCCCGCTCGGTGATGTTTGTGCATACCGCCTCCGACCCGACGGTGGAATGCCTGCTGGTTCCGGATATCGCCCTGGCCGTGGCTGAAAAGTTCGCCTTGCAGGACAAGCGCGTACTCGTACTGCTGACGGACATGACCAACTTTGCCGACTCCATGAAGGAAGTGGCGATCACGATGGAACAGATTCCATCGAACCGCGGCTATCCCGGCGACCTCTATTCGCAGCTGGCCTCCCGCTACGAAAAGGCGGTCGACTTCGAAGGCAGCGGATCGATCACCATTCTGGCCGTTACCACCATGCCGGGCGACGACGTGACCCACCCGGTTCCGGACAACACCGGCTACATCACGGAAGGCCAGTTCTACCTCAAGAACGGCCGCATCGAGCCGTTCGGTTCGCTCAGCCGCTTGAAGCAGCAGGTGAACAACCGCACACGCGACGACCACCGCGCCATCATGGACACCATGATCCAGCTCTACTCGTCCTTCAAGGAAACGCTGGAAAAGCAATCGATGGGCTTCCGCATGAGCGACTGGGACAGCAAGCTGCTCAAGTACGGCGAACGCTTCGAGGCGGAAATGATGACGATCACCGTCAACGTGCCGCTCGAGAAGGCACTCGACAACGGCTGGAGAATCCTGGCCGATTGCTTCCATCCGTCCGAAACCGGCATTGCCACCAAGCTGACCGACAAGTTCTGGCCGAAGGGTTGATTCGAGATCCAACCATTCCGTCTGATAGGACCGATCAATGGCAAAGATTAAACTAACCAAAAACGAGCTTAAGACGCAGCGCGACTCGATGGCGCGCTTCAAGCGCTATTTGCCGACGCTGCAACTTAAGAAACAACAGCTGCAGATGGAGATGCGGAGCCTCGACCAGCTCATTCGCGAGAAGCGCGACGAGGAGCAGGAAGCGCGCGCCAAGCTCAGCTCATGGATCCAGCTCTATTCCGAGCCGGTCGATCTTTCGCCCTACGCCAAGGTCGACAAGCTGGTCACCTCCATCGGCAATATTGCCGGGGTCAATATTCCCGTTCTCGAGGATCTGACCTTCGAGAACGTGGTTCTGAACCTCTTCGAAACCGATCCGTGGACGGATGAAGGCATCCGCGTGATGAAGCAGCTCACCCGGCTGCGCGTCGAACGCCAGATCTTCGAGGAGCAGCACCGCCTGCTGGCCGACGAACTGCGCACCACCACCCAGCGCGTCAACCTGTTTGAAAAAGTGAAGATTCCGGAAGCCAAGGAAAACATCCGCGTGATCCGCATCTTCATGGGCGACCAGCAGACCGCCGCCGTCGCCCGTTCGAAAATCGCCAAGGGAAAAAGCTCATGATCGTTAAGATGAAAAAACTGACGCTCCTTTGCACGCCCGCCACGCAGGAGCAAACCCTGCACAAGCTGCGCGATCTGCAGGTCGTCCACATCGAGCATGTCCAGTCACCGGAGGGCATGGAGCTTGAACAGGCGCGCAACCACCTGAT
>JAIPJC010000085.1 GCA_021734345.1 Kiritimatiellales bacterium
CGACTCCACCGTGTTGCCGGAGTGGATGCTTTCGGTAATGCCGCGATGCGCCACGATGTCTTCGATCTTCCCGACGGCATAGACCGGTATGCCGGCATCGAACAGGCGCTCGGTGACGAGCGGTTCGGCGGGCGCGAAGGCATAGTCGCGCCGATCCTCCGTCCGCTCGAACGCGCCGGGCTTGCCCTTGAACGGACGGGCGATCACCCGTCCAATCCTAAGCGGATCGCACAGGCGGCGGGCGATCCCGCAACCCCGGTAGAGTTCCGCCAGCGGAACCACATCGTTGTGCGCCGCAATCTGGAAAACGGAGTCGGCGCTGGTGTAGCAGATCCACGCGCCGGTGCGCAGCTGTTCCGCTCCGAGTTCCTCGATGATGGCCATGCCGCTCGCGGCCTTGTTTCCAATAACCGGGCGTCCGGTCTCCTTTTCAAATGCGGCGAGCAGCTCCGGCGGAAAGGAGGGCGGTTCCATTGGAAAGTTGTGGAAGCCCGGACTGATTTCGAGTCCGCACATTTCCCAATGGCCCGTCACGGTATCCTTGCCGATCGAAACCTCCTGCATCATGCCATGCGAAGCCAACGGATTTTCCACAGCCGGACAGCCGGCAATCGGAAGGTCGTTTCGAATATTGCCCAGCCCCAGCTTCTGGAGCGTAGGGAGCTCCAAACCACCGACCGCCTCGGCGATGTGCTGAAGCGTCGCGCTGCCCGCGTCGCCATAGTCCGCCGCATCCGGCGCTGCGCCGATCCCCACCGAGTCGAGTACAATCAAAATCGCTTTCATGGTTCGACGGTAGGGCTTTGCCCAGAGATTGGAAAGCGGAATAGGGTTGCCAATCCGCCGCTGGACGGGCAAAAAAGCCAGCATTCAAACGGAGGTTTATCATGTCATTTACTTTGGAAATCGGGGAGCTGGCACCGGCATTCCGCCTGCCGGCGACAAACGGGAACACCTATGCGCTGGAGGATTTCAACGACTCGAAGGTGCTGGTGGTTTTCTTCACCTGCAACCATTGCCCGTATGTGATCGGGTCGGACGAGGACACCCGCGCCATCGCGCGGCAGTTCGCGGACAAGGGCGTGCGTTTCGTGGCAATCAACTCGAACAGCAGGAATACTTATGCGGAGGACGACTTCGACCACATGGTCGCCCGCATGGAAGCGCACAAGTTCCCCTGGGTCTACCTCTACGACGAAACGCAGGAGACCGCGGAAGCCTACGGCGCGCTGCGCACCCCGCATTTCTACGTCTTCGACGCCGACCGCAGGCTGGTCTACACCGGCCGGGCCATCGACAACCCGCGGTTCTGCGAGGATTCCACGACGCACGAACTGGTGGATGCGCTCAACGAGCACCTGGCCGGACTGCCCGTCAGCGTACCCGTCACCAACCCGATCGGCTGCAACGTCAAGTGGGACGGAAAGGATCGCCATTGGATGCCGCCGGAGGCCTGCGATCTCGTCTGATCGCCCGGCGGATTCCACCGGAATTATTTTTCTTGAGGGAGATTGAATTAATCAACGGTACAGATATACTGCCTGTGTTTCTGGGAATAGTTTCTTTAAAACCATAAAAGGAGGACTGACATGCGGATGAAGACGATTGCCATGACGATGGCCACGGGTTGTGCACTGGTTATGTTGACGGGTTGCGGCGTTCCGAAGGAAGAGTTCGAGGCCAAGGTGGGTGAACTCAACACCGCATGGACGGAAAACGAAAGCCTCAAGGGGAAAATCACCGATCTCGAATCGCTGTTGAACGCCGAAAAGGCCAAGGTCAGCGCAAGCCGGATCGAGTTGGAAGACGCCAGCACCCGTATTGCCGCTTCCCAGAAAAAAGAAGCCGAAACCTCCAGCGCGCTGGCCGATGAAAAAGCCAAGGTTGCCGGTCTTGAAAAGGAACTGGCCACCTCCAAGTCCGCCACGGTGAGTGCGCAAGCGGGAGCCGCTGCGCTAGAAGCCGATCTGGCCAAGCTGCAGGACGAGCACAAAAAGCTCCAGGTACGCTTTGAGCAGTTCGATGCAAACATGAAGGCGCTCGACAATGCTGCCCAGCAAGGCGTAGCCGCACCGAAGGCCGCTCCTGTCGCAAAGCCTGCTGCGGAAAAGAGTGCGCTGGATATTCTCAACGACATGGGAACCAAATAGTTTCAGCCTCGCGCTGATTGTGCAAAGCCCGGCAGCTGCCGGGCTTTTTTTGCGCCATGATCCTGCTTCCGGCATTTGAAAAGGCTGTAAATACGGGTCGGGGCGTGTACACTGCGCGCATGAAAAATTTCATGACAGTCTGCCTGCTTGTAGCCGGTACGGCACAGGCCGCGATCGAATGGGAGGCCACTAGGCAAACGCCGGTCGTGCATCCCACCCAGGTTTCCGCAACCGCTGTTTTCCCGTTCACGAATACCGCAGACCATCCCGCAACCATTGCCGAGGTGCGCGTCACCTGCGGTTGCCTCGCTCCAAAGCTGGCAAAGCAAACCTATGCCCCCGGGGAACGCGGTGAAGTGCGGATCGACTTCGACCTGCGCAACCGCACCGGCCCCCAGCATAAAACCGTGATCGTCAAAACAGATGACGGAGTTGCAACCACGCTGTCGATCGAATGCACAATTCCAGAAGCCTATGTGCTTGATCCCAAAATAGTCTTTTGGCGCATCGGTGATAGCGAAGAAACAAAAACCGTTAGGCTCGTCAATCCCGGAACCCTTCCGATAAAACTGCTCTCCATCGCCTCCTCCAACGAAAAGCTGCCCGCCGAGCTAAAGACTGTCCGCGAAGGATTTGAATACGAAGTCGTCATCGACCGTACAGCCATCCACTCCAGCGCCCGTTCCGTCATCCGCATCGCCACCGAACCCCCTCCCGGCCAAGCCGAAGCAAAAACCCTCAAGCTCTACGTCCAGGTGCAGTGACCAATTGCACTATGGGCAAGGCCGAAAGTGCCATGATGAAATAGGTTCCAGATGCCTACCTACGCGTGTCCCAATGATCGGAGGTATTGCTCCGCCAGTGGTTCATTTCCTTTGGAATGTTATTATGCTCGTTATAATGGAGTCTCGTCCTAGGACGGGACAGCACCCATCCCTCTATCCTGTTTTTTTGTATCAAGTTCGAACTTATCACCATAAACCGATTCGTATGCGATCTTGATTTCATAAGAATCGAAAATCTGTTGGATTTTATCCAGTAGCGTGCTCGCGGGTATCTTCAGGTCGGTTGATTCGAACTCAATCCGGAGAACAGTCTGCTTCTCTTTCTCGGACATGAAGCATCCGGGTCGCATCCAAAACGTCCGGACATTTTTGGTTTTCAAAGCCAAGCCTTTGAGTTCCGCATATACGAGTTCGTTTGACAGATCACCGGCAGGTTTCCTGTTTTTCTCGAGTTGAATTCTTTTGATAATGGCGGGGCCAATTCCCGAATTGGACAGAGTGATTTCAATGTTTCCGGCGTTTCCTTCATCATTTTGATCGGTATGGATTTGCAGGTTGGGGGTCACGGATAGGCGGTTGTGCTTGCGGATAAGATGTCCCTGCCAGTAGGCGATAAAGAGCACTGCGAGGGCGATTATTACAGATGATATCGAGGTTATGAGTTCCGCAGTCATGATAATTTTCTTTCGCCTGTTTAATTATTGAAACTTGATCCAGTTCATGCCCTTCAATTTGTTGAGCCAATGGATTTGAAAATCTTCTCTTAGCTGGTCGGGAACACCGATCAACTTTTGCAGGAAGGACAGGATGATCAGTTCCAAGCACTCCACCGAATGGGCAACTCTAGCTACCTTGTCCCAGGTTTCGCGCTTTTGTTCAACACCATGAACTATTGAGGCCCTTGCATCCGTAATCTGAACTCCGACTTTTTCAACCGAATCTGTTTCGAAGATCTTGAGCAGATATTCCTTTAGAGGCAGAAACGCATAATTGTCGACAACCCATTCGTAGTGTTTTTTTGCCTTATGCTTGCGACCGATAAGCTCAAGTGCATCCGCACATCTGGTAAATTTAAATTGGGAGGCACCACCTTCCATATTGGTTCTCAATATTCCAACAAAGGGTAAGATCTCTTCTTTTAGAGAGAACCAATTCCGAACAACTGCGTTCCATGAATACTTGATTTTCGGGAATGTGATCGGAGCCCAGAAATGTTTGAACTGCTCTGCCTTTTTCAAGATCTTCTTATCCAATGGTCCGGCAAACATCCATGGATATTCAGCTTCGTATTCATTGCCCTTCGATGTTTTTTCAGGTGCGAACAGGTCGCATGCGACGGGGGTAGAGGGATAGTAAGTCAGTACGAAGAGAAGGTGAGCAAAATGCAATATCGATCGTTCCGCATCTTCTAGATTTTGGATCTCAATTTTTTGCTCAAAACGAACGAACCATAGATGCTCTGATTTTAGTCCAACGGCAAACCGCTCAATTCCTGTCTCATGTTTTGCTTTTTCAAACGCTAGCTTGATGTCTGAAACCAAGGCATCGCTTTTTGGTGTAATGTGGATGGCATCAAAAAAGGACTCTTCCGGTATTATTGAAAAGTTGGCTCTGTCGGTAAAAACGAGTTTTTGCGATTCAGTCGTATCAACGTCAATTGAGTCGGCATTGTATTTTGCGCTCTGTTTGAAACCTTGGGGATGACAAAATTCTGGCCAAAGATTGTACAGAACCGCGACGCCATCAAAGGCAGCCGAACTATTGAAATACTGGTTGAAAACAATGTGCTTTGACAGTCCTTTGGCCGACATCCCTCCACTAGAAGCTCCTGAAAAGATAAGCACAGGATTTTGCACGGTACAATAGGTGTTTTCTTCCAAGGTTACATGGATGCTTGGAAGCTGAATGTATTTATCCACACCAATAGAGGTTCCCAGCATAGCACGTTGCCCATTAAAGAGTTGGAGATCAAACGAAAGAAGCCGCCCTGGATCGACAGTAAGTTTTCCTCCTACAATCTTATCGGCTCCACCCAATTCGAATGATCCGGATAGTTCCAGTGGCTCATACAGGTTGTATTTGAACATGCCCACTATGATCTTCCCTCCACAATAGCGATTTCTTCGGGGGTGAGGTTGTAGAGGTCGTAGACGAGGCGGCCGATTTGGCGGTCGGTGGCGGCGATCTGGGTTTCGAGCAGGCGCAGGGTTTCGGGATTGTTTTCGGTGGCCTTTTTGCTGTTTAGCTCCAGCATTCGTTCCACCAGCCCAACCATCCTATCGTGCTTCGCCACGTCGCCGGCATTGTCGAAGTCAATGGGGGGAATCGGAGCGGATTCGATGTATTGCTTGGAAAACTTGATGTAGCCACCGCGCAGGTTGGTGCTTTGCGCTTTGACAATCATTCCAAACAGCGTGGAGTTCAGCAGGCCGAGCAGGAATTCGAGGGAAAGGTTCGGATCCTTGGGGCGGATACCGTAGAAAGGCCCGCTTCCTCCGCCTGTCATGTGGAGTCCTTCCGTATCCAGCAATACCGTTGGTTTGCGGGCGGTGACTTGGATGATGAGCTTCGGCTCGTCCATCAACGTCAGGTTTTGAGAGCGTCCGAAGGCGTACCAGTTCTCATGCCGCCATTTGCCCCGTTCCCGATTCATCAGCGTTTCGCGATGACTGCACAGGTGGGCCCATCCTTTCGGATACTGCTTTTCCATGATGGCGGCGGGAATAAGCTCGGCCTTTCCCGTGGATAGATCATAGGGAAAAAGCATGCATGCGGAAGCCTGCGGTGGCATGTAGCCCGACAGATCGCCGGTTTGGAGAAATGGGCGAACAAGGCCGCTTTCAATATCCGTGTCCACGGGAAGGACGAAGATCTTGTCGGCACTGGTCTGGAGACCGACGAATATATTTGCGACGTCGCCCAGCTCCGTCTTGATCCTGTGGAGCCGCTCCTGCAACCGCGCATCGTTGCCAACCACGAAGTTCCATTCCGCACTGCCGATCAGTCTGGCGGGAATCGTTCCGCTGGTGGCAATCGCATCGGTCGTTTGGTTGTGAATGCGGTAAACCGGCACGGCCTCGTTCAATTGCATGTTGTTCCGCGCCGTAAGCGTTTCGCATGCGCTTCTCTCCTGTTGCTTTATCCAGCCATCCAAATCATGCACCTTCACATAGTAGCATTCGTCGGCTCCGCTCTTCTCAAGCAACATCAGACAGGTGTAGGTGGTGGCACCGGAAAAGACCTGCTGATCTCCAAAATGCACAACGCGCGAAAGGTGCTGCCCTTTCGCGATAAGACCGCGCAATCCAGCGCCGTACTGCGCATTGAAAAACTTATGGGGGAGGATCAAGCCCGTCTTGCCTTCGGAACCCATCAGTTCCAGCGCTTTCTCGACAAAGCAAACGTAGATATCGAAGTTTCCTTGGGCCGCGCTGGCGAACTTCGTCTTGTACCAGTTTGCCTCTTGCGGCGCCCATTCCATCAATCCCTGTATCCGCACATACGGCGGGTTGCCGATGACGCAGTCGAAGCCGCCGCGGTTCATTATTTCGGGGAAGGCGGTTTTCCAGTCGAAGACGTTGATGCGGTATTGGGTTTCTTCGTCGAGCAGGAGCATTTGCTCGTTGTCGTAGAAGTCGGGGCCGATGAGGGAGTTGCCGCATTTGATGTTGCTTTCGAGATCGGGGAGGATGCGCTGGCGCTCGCGGATCCAGTCGCGCTGCAGCACCTGCTGGGTTTCTCCTTCGATCACCTTCAGCAACAGGGAAAGCTTGGTGACCTCGACGGCCTGCGCGTCGATGTCGACGCCGTGGATATTGTTGAGCAGGATGCGCTTGCGCTCGTCGGTGGTGAGCTTCCATGCCCCGCCGGGAGCCTGATAGATTTTGGCGGAGTTGTATTTTATCTTGCCCGGATCGGGTTCGGCGGTTTCGGGGTCGGCGGTGTATTGGCGCAGGTGCCAGTCGAGCAGATGTTGATAGGCGACGATGAGGAAGGAACCGGAACCGCAGGCGGGATCGAGCACCTTGATTTCGGCGGCTTTGGAGACGGCGATGGGGTTGGGCTTGGCGGGATCGTCGCCGTCGAGCAGTCGTCCGAGGGTGTTGTTTACGATGTAGTCGACGATGTAGCTGGGGGTGTAGTAGACGCCGCCGGCCTTGCGGACTTCGGGCTTTTCCTCGATTTTTGCCTGGTGCCCGGCGGTGAGCTGGATGGTCTTGCCGAGGAACTGTTCATAGACCTGGCCGAGAATGTCGGCGGGCAGGACGGAAAATTCGTAGGGTGATTCGGGGTAGTAGAGCTTGGCGAGGATTTCCTTGAGCACCTTGTCGTCGAGGTCGATATGCGGCGTGATGGTGTCGGCCGCGCCCCGGTTCTTTTCGGCGGAAAAGTGGAATAAGCCGGAGTTGTAGCGGGCGTCGGCCTGCATGAAGAGGTCGAGCAGGCGGGGATAGATGCGCCCGCCGTTGAGCAGGGTGGCGAGCCGCTTGTAGTCCTCGGTGCCGCGGTCTTCGCAGATGCGCAGGAAGATGAGGCGGTCGATGGTTTTCTGGACGGCAAAGTTGAGGTCGCGGACGGAGAGCGCCGGATTGCGCAGGGCAAAGTTGCGTGCGAGCAGGTTGCGCCAGTTTTCGATCTCGGCAAGAAAGGCGCTGTCCACGGTTTCGGTGCCGCGATGGCGCTTGGAGTCGACGGTGTATTTATCGAACGAGCCCTTGAGGATGGCGTCCTTGGAGAACGTAGCGCAGAGTTCGTCCCATTTTTCGATGTAGTCGGTGTATTTGAAATAGTTCAACCGGGAGGAGGATGCCTTTTCGCCGCGCTTGGGGCGCTTGCGGCAGTCGTAGATGGCGAATTCCTCGAAGTCGGTCAGGATGGAAATCGGGAGTTTGGCGGACCAGCCGTAGCGGCGGAGCTGGTAGGCGGGTTCGGTGTTGTCCTGAATGTTGACGGACGGTTTCTTGGCTTCGAGGAAAAACTTGTACTGGCCGTGGATGGAGAAGGCATAGTCGGGGGCCTTGGTAGCGCCGCCGATCTTGATGGAGGCTTCGTGGATGACGTCGCGGTACTGCGGTGCCAGCCCGGCGGCGTTGTCCATGTCCCAGCCGAGTTCCTTGAAAAAGGGATCGAGGAATTCCTGCCGCAGCTGGGCTTCGTTGTATTGGGCGGATTTGTAAAAGGCGAGGTTGTTGCCGAAGGTTTCGATCAATTGTCTGACGGATTCCGGTGCGGACATGAATGCTTCCCCTGTTGGTAAAACTTTTCCGAAGTATAGGTAAATACAATGTTGGAACAAGACAAAGGCGGGAAATTTAAAGCGCTGGCGGTATCCAGCAGGAGAAGGGAGCTGGTGCAGGATGAAACTCCGGTTTCGTTCGGTGCTCTCGAAGCTGGAGCTTCAAGCTACGGACGCGGCTATGCGCCGCGAATTAGGATTTCGTGGGCGGAGCCGGCCATAAGGGCTTTCAACTCGTTCAGGCGGGCGGAGGTGGTGCGGGGGATGTTGCGGTAGTGCTCATCGGGAAGGTCGTCGCGCGGGATGAAGGCTTGCAGGACGTAGCGCTTGGCGCCTTTGACGGTTTCGTAGATCTCTTCCATCTGCTCGTCGGTGTGGACGGTTTCGATGATGGTGGTGCGGAATTCGTAGTCCTTGGCTTCGGCGCGGATGAGGTCGATGGATTGCTGGATTTTGCCGATGTCCGAAAATCCGACGACGTCGGGATAGGAGGGGAGTGCGCATTTGATGTCCATGGCGACATAGTCGACGAGCGGGAGGCATTCGGCGAGGCGGTCGGGCTTGGAGCCGTTGGTGTCGAGCTTGACGGCAAAGCCGTAGCGATCCTTGAAGAAGCGGATAAGTTCAACCAGGTCGGCGGCGCTGGTGGGTTCGCCGCCGGAGATGACGATGCCGTTGACCCAATCCTTCTTGAATTTGGTGCAGGCGGCTTCGAGCTTCTGCCAGCTTAGCCCTGCCTGCTTTTTGCCCATCAGCGGGGCGTTGTGGCAGAAGCCGCAGGTGAAGCCGCAGCCGCTGATGAAAAAGACGGCGGCGAAATGCTTCGGATAGTCGACCATCGATGGTTTTTCGAGATAGGCGTAGACGGACGATATTTCCGATTTCCGATTTCCGATTTCCGATTGGTCGGTCTGCGACAGCATATCAGGTTTTTCCTTCCCCCCTTCTTTCGTTCCTAAGCCGCCGAGTTCTTTATTGACCGCAAAGACGCTAAGACACGAAGCATGGGAAACTGATTTCTTTGTGCCTTCGCGGCTTTGCGGTCATCCATCTGATACAGTGCCGCATTGGAAAAAGGTGATACGCCAGGCGCGGAGGGAGGAGAAACGTCGCCTGGCGTATCGGGGTGGAGCAATCATGCCGTGGCTTCGGCAAGGACGGATTGGATCATCTTGGGGGTGATGAGGCCTTTGCCGGCGGCGGAGTAGTCGGTTTGGAGGCCGACATACTGGTAGAGCTTGGCCTTTTGGCAGACGGAGTCCTTTTCGCCGGGTTGCCTGGTGCCGACGGGAATGTATTCGCCGCACGTTTCGTCCCATGCGGTGACGAGCATGGCGGGGATGCGCGCGGGGTTGATGCACTCGGCTTCGGCGAAGGCGACCAGTCCGTCGACGGTTTCAACGTCGCAGTAGAGTTTCCCGAAGTCGCGGTATTCCCCCGTGGCGAGCAGCTTGTCGAGGCGTTGGTTGAGGGTGTGGCATTTGTCGCATCCCTGTTTGCCGAACACTTTGATTTGGTATTTTTGAGCCATGGTTATTCCCCCGGTTAGTTTGCCGTTACGAGTGCCGGCGCGGTTTTGTCTTCGGCGGTGGTGATGTTGTATTTGCCGGCATGGCGGGCGAGCAGCTCGCCGTAGCGTTTGGACTTGTTCCAGTTTTGCACCTTGCTGAAGTAGCCGACCACGCGGGTTTCGCCAACAACATTGGTCGAGTTGCATTCGGGGCAGCGTTCGAGCAGTCCGCGGGTCTGGTGGTTGCAGCTTTCGCAGAAGGTGAACTCCGGCGATACGCAGACCTGCGCGGACTGGGTGCGGTAGAAGACCTCGGTCATCAAGTGCGCGATGGAGTCGGCGTCCGGCCGTTCTTCGCCGATGAAGCAGTGGGTGATGGCGCCGGATTCGATCAGGCTGTGGTATTTGGACTGCTCGATGATGCGGTCGACGAGCGAGACGTCGGCATCGGCGGCGAGGTGGATGGAGTTGGTGTAGTATTCCGCGTCCTTCGGTCCCTTGACGATGTCGCGGGATTCTTCCGCGAAGTAGATCATGTCGGACTTGGCGAGGCGGCGCGCGGCGCTTTCGGCGGGGGATTCCTCGAGGGTGAACTTGAGGTTGTACTTTTTCGCGAGCTTCTTGGCCTTGGTGTACATGTGCGCGACGATCCTGAGGCCGAGGCGCTGCGCCTGCTTGCTGTCGTGCAGCTGTTGCCCGATCAGGAAGTTGACGGCGTCGTTCACGCCGATGAGGCCGATGATGTAGGTGCAGCTGTCGAGGTCGACGTAGGGCTTGCCGTCGTTGGAGATCTTGCCGATTTGCCAGAGCGGATGGCCCGGTCCGCTGAGCATTTCCGCGGCCTTGGCTTTCTTCTGCAGATGGGCGTCGACGGCGAGTTCCATGGTGCGGTCGATCTCCTCGAAAAAGTTCTTCATGATATCGCCACCGGTGCGGGCGGCGCGGTAGGAGGCCTGCGGAATGTTGATGGTGACGTTCTGGAAGCCGCAGAAACGCATGCTCTCGGGGTGTTGCAGCATGCGGTTGTCGGAGATCGTCGTGCGCAGGCGGCAGCAGGCGGAGAGGGTGACTTCGTCGCGGTCGAAGATGAAGTAGGTCGAGCCGTTCTTGCTGGCGAGTTCGCAGGCTTCCTGGAAGATGGCGAACTGCGACGGATCCTCATAGGTTTCATCGGAGACGTGGAAATCGCATTTCGGGAATTCGAAGATGCGGCCGTTGGCGTCGCCTTCGCCGAAGACCTGGAGCAGGGCGCGGCAAAAATCCTGGGATTCCTTCACGTAGTCGTTGTAGGTGACGATGCTCTCGCCGCGTTCGGCGAGGTTGGCAACGACGGCGGGATCGAAAACCATGCCGGCGGTTTCGTCGGGCAGCTCGCGCAGGACGAGGCGTTTGCCTTCCGCCGGATCGTTGTAGTAGAGATCCATCATCTTGTAGCCGCTTACGCCGGTTTCATCGCGCAGGACTTCTTCAAGCTCGGCGATGGAGCCGTCCTTGAGGCGTAGTTGATAGTGCCCGCCGGGGCCGATGGCCGGAACTTTCTTGAGGTAGCTCGGCACGCCGGTATGGATGTTGAAGTCGAGGAACAGGGTTTGCCCGCCGCGCGAGAAGGCGTTCTGCGAACCGTTGAAGATCAATTCCTGGGCCACCTGCTTGAGCTCCTTCGCGGACTTGCCGACGAGGAACGGGGCGTAGAGGATGTTGATGTAGGCGATGCCGAGCGCGCCGGCATAGTTGGCCTGCATCGAGGCGAGGAAGGTGTTGAGGTGGCCGGTCAGCACGGAGGCCGAGCGGGCAGGCTTGGATTCGGTGTTGAGGTTGATGAGTCCGGTGAGTCCGTATTTCTTGACGTATTCGATCGAGTGCGACGAGCAGTATACGCGGGTCGGGTAGCCGAGGTCGTGCAGGTGAACCGCGCCGGTATCGTGCGCGCGTTTGACTTCCGGGCTGAAGATGGTGTCGAGTGCCCATTGCTTGAGGACGAGTTCGGCGATGCCCATGTTCACGGCTTCGGGGTTGTTGTTGACGATGTTCGAATTTTCGGTTGATTTGCTGAACATCAGGTTTTCAAGGAAATCCTTGGAGACGCGGTAGAGGGAGAGGTCGCGCAGCTGGTGGGCATAGCCGCGTTCCATCAGTTCGTTGTTGACCAGCTCACGGATGAGCGTGGTGTTGATGATGGTCAGCTCGCCGGCGATGATGCGGTTTTCGACGCTCTTGGCGACGTTGATGGCCAGTTCGACGGAAAGGTCGGTCTTGTCGAGGATCTGCTTGACGATGCGCTTGCGGTCCCACGGGAGGTTGACGTTGTTGGTGGCGGATTCGACCAGCAGGAGGCTGGCGTCGGTGACATCGATTGCGCCGCCGATATTCTCGTCGCGGACGCGGATGTTGCGCCGGGCCATTTCGCGTTGCTTGCGGTAGCGCTTGTAGGCCGCCACGGTGAGCGTTTCGCCGTTTTCAGCCAGCAGGATTTCGACAAGATCCTGCACGTCTTCGATTTTTGGAACGCGCTTTCCGTTGTCGTCGGGGTGGACGAAAAATTCACTTTGGGGATTGTTGAGCTGCTGGAGCACCTGGTCGGTGACCTTGGAGGCCAGACCTTCGTTTTTTGGCAGGGAATGCTTGCGGGAAACTTCGTCGACCGCACGGTCGATAGCTAGCTCGATTTTTTGCCAGCTGAACGGAACTTCGAGTCCGGAACGTTTCTGGAATCCACTAAATACGGCATTCAACTGCCCCTTTTTCCCCGGCATGATTTTCCCCCTGTACGCGGTTTCAATGACTGATATATGGCCCCATACGGCCTCTAGGCTGAAAGTGAAAATATCCAAAGGAATGTGTGCTTGTCAAGGGGGCGGTACAATATATGGTAGTTTTTTATAAAATCTGCAAGAACGCCAATGAATACGGATCCCAAGCATGGGGCATTTTCAAGAGGCGGAGATTTAGGCGGATCTGGCGTTGAAATTGCTTCGAATGAGCGCATAGTCTTGGGAACTGGAAAAAGAAAAGAGGAAACATGATTCCGCAGTGGCTCAGTTTGATCGATGTTGCATTCGTGGGGGTGGCGGTTCTGTTCGCGCTTGCGGGCTACCAGAAGGGCTTTGCCGGGCAGGTTGCACATATCCTGACGTTCGTGGTGCTGGGCATCACCCTGTTTTTTTTCTATCCGGCAGTCTTCAGCTATATGGGGCGCCTGTTCCGGAGCCTGGATGAAACCTACATGATGTGGTTGATCCTGGCTGGGTTGGGCGTGCTGGCCATCCTGTTTTTCAAGTTGGTGAGCAAGCTGCTGGCCAATGTTATGAAGATGCAGATCACCGACAAGGCGGACCGCAACTATGGCTTTGTCCTCGGGCTCATCCGCGGGGCGCTGCTGGCGCTCTTTGCGATGATCTTCCTGGTGATTCTGGGGCCGCCGAAATTCTATGACGCCTTCCGCATGAAATCCCGTGTCGGGAAGCTGGTCTGCTACGAGATGGTTCCGAGCATCCAACCCCACATGACCCGCGGCATGCTCGAAGAACGGGTCGATAAACTAAAGGAAGCACTCATCTACCAGAAAGAGGGCGGCAAGCTGGAGTGAAGATTGATGCGTGATTTCTCTTTGCCCAGCTCTGGTTGTTCAAAACGGTCAACGCCTCACGATTTCCCCTTGTTCTTGATGATGGTCAGGAAAAACACCTGCGTATCGTACTTGGTCATCACGACCAGCGACAGTGTGGAGAGGAACAGCGATAGGATGCTTAACAGCAATAAGCCGGACAGGCCGGCGATGAAGATGCACACGAACCCGACAAGGAAGAGCACCAAATAGACGTTCCGGCGGAAGCGGGCTGCGCGGATCAGCGTCTGTTGGCAACCTTCATCGAATGCATCGTGCAGAAAACGTTCCGTATTCAGTTCTCCAAATTCCTTCAGGGTCATTTCGCACCTCCGGTTCTTTTATGGATTTCGCGGATCATACCTGTGACGCCATCCTTTTTGAAATAGATATCGCTCGCTACAGTACCACGATAACGGAATATGAAAATGAAGATCCTGCGCTGTTTCGGGCAAAGACCGCCGACGGTTTTTGCTTTCGTTCACCCTGTCACCCTGCGCCTACTGTGCGGAGTTGGCCGGGTGTTTAATACGGAATGGAATCACGGAGCTGTTTCAGAATATTCTTCCCCTTTTCGATGGATGGCACAAAGACTCCGATAATAATGTTCCGTTTTGCAGGCCATTCCCCGCTCAGCAGCCGCTTGATGACCGGAGTGTCCCAGCCGAAATCGTTGGTTGGCATGCCGACTTTAACCGGTTGTTCAACTGCTGGCTGAAGCATCAACTCTATTTAATGGCCGACTAGGCCACCGTGTGGGAACACAACCTGCAGGCCATTGAGTTTTTGTGGAATGACCGCGGCGAGCATGGCCTGAGCCTCATGCACTACGGCGACTGGTGCGATCTACTCGACAAAGTCGGTGTGGCAGGGCGGGGCGAAAGCGTTTGGATGAGCTTTGCTTTGGCACGCGCGCTCCGGCTCGTGGCGGAAATCGCGGACGCAACGGGTGATGCCGATATCGCAGTGCTCTGTCGTCAACGCTTTGCGGCATTGCAGGAAAAAATACTGGCACACGGTTGGGATGGGGAGTGGTTCCTTGCCGCGATCAATGATGATGGAATGGCGATCGGGTCTGCCTCGGCCAACGAGGGGAGCATGTTCATTAACCTAAAAACGGAAATGGGCGCGCGGAACTAAGCGCCTTTTGCGCGTAAGCGTTTAAGATCAGACGGACTGGGAACCAGGAGGGCTGGTTCATCCGCTGAGCAGGATTTCGGCTCCTTCGGGAAGCCCGTCGAG
>JAIPJC010000086.1 GCA_021734345.1 Kiritimatiellales bacterium
ACAAAATCAACACGTCAACCGGCAAGGTCTTCACTACAGCCCGTTTTGAAACACGCACCCCTGCAAATAAAGGGCGAAATGAAGGTCAACCCCTAAAAAAAAGGCAATTTCTGGGTCGAATAGCGAAAGACGGGCTAGAACCGCAGCGTACCGCGCAGCCAGAAGGCGGTTTCGTCGTTGGTGAAGTTGTCTGCGTTGTTATCGCCTTTCATGTAGTAGGCAAAGGCGGTCAGCACGTCGAAGTTTTTGCAGACGGGATATTTGGCCATCAGGTCGATTTCCTGGCCGTATTTTCCGGAGAAGTTGTTTGCATCGGTTTTGTTGTTGGTGTGGAACCAATGGTAGACACCCGTGAGCTTTAGTTTTTCGAAAGCGGTGGCGGAAACCTGGCCATAGAGATCGGCCAATCCGCCTTCGAGCCCGCCGCCGGTGCCGAGGAACTGGTCGGCCCAGCCGTTGAACTTATGGGCGGTGCCGTCGAGGGTTTGGAAGCGTTCGTCGTCCTTGTTGCCGCCGGAGATATATTCAATGCCGCCGCCGACATCGATCGGGTCGAGGTCGAGTTCGCCAAACACGCTGCCGTAGTAGGCGTCGCGCTGGAGGGCGACCATGACATCATGGCTGACGATGTCGTTCTTGCCCCAGGTGCGCAGGCCGTAGGTGTCGAGTTGGTCGAGTCCGGCACCGTCGTTGCGCTGCAAATAGGCGAAAGCGGAAGCCTTGTTGTTTTCGCACACCTTGTATTCGGCGTTGAGCAGGTGGTACTGGCGGTCATGGTTGATGCTGCCGAGGGTGTCGTTGATGCTGTCGGTGTAGGCATAGAACAGCGTCAGGTTGCTGATGGAATGGTTGGCGACCGAGGCGGCGTTGAACGACTGCGCGTTGAGGCGCCATGCAACGTTGCCGATGAAGCGTTCGTTGTCGAGGTTGATTTCCTGCGCACCGATCCGCGCATGCGAATCGTAGCCGGTATAGGCGAGATAGGCCTGCTGGAAGCGGAATTTTTCAGGGTCGGCCACCACGTCGTAGTTTGGGTTGCCACCGCCGGGATAGCTGTAGTGGTCGTTGATCGGGCCGACATACTGGGCCTGGACAAACGCATCGAAGCCTTTGTATGCGCCGGTTTGGTAGTTGAGGCGGGTACGCGTGATCAGTGCCTGGGCGGCATGCAGCCCGCTGTTGTCCAAATCCGAGTACTCATAGCCCGCCATGAACTCAAGGCTCGGCGTCCCGTTGACGAGCGCCTGCTTGATGCCGTTGCCGGTGTCGGTCTTGTTCCAGAGGTCGCTGAGCGACGAATATTGGGCGAGAGGGCATACCGGTGCCGGCGCGGGTTGTTCGATTTTTGCCGCGTCCTCTGCCATAGCTCCCGTAGAGACCAACAGTGCTGTCATTACCAAACGTTTCATGTGCATCCTCCTTGTGGTTTGAATGAATAACTACTTGTGCGGACTGAATACACCAAGTTGAAGACTCAATGCAAGTTCGGCAAACCCGTAAATCAGGATGGAATTCAACGGGTATTTCCAAGGGTTGCGGCTTAAAATTCCTACATGTCATTTGACTTTTGGCGGGTGGTGCGTAGTTTTTCGCCATGTTCAGAGGTTTATTTGGATAAACCTCCAAGTCCTGTCAGGGCGGTCCTGAAGGTTGTTTCTATGTATTTGTATCGGCACGGCGGGTTCAGCCATTGAACCGGGTACCGATTCCGGAATGTGGAAAAAACAGCCTGGCCCGATGGTTTGTACGCCACCCGTTTGTTCCTTTCTTCCGGTACATTGATGAAGGAGATAACAATGAAATACCCCGCAAGCAGCAAATTCGTTTCAGGTGCAATGGTCGCGTGGTTGGTTGCTGCCAGCCTTGCAAGTGCCGAGGATGATTCCCGCATCCAGGCATTGGAAAAACAGATGGCGGCGATGCACGACGAAATTGCCGCGCTCAAAGGCGAACGCAACGACCTCTCCGAGATCGAGGCGGTCGCCAGCAAAGTGCATTTCGGCGGTTATGGAGAAATCCATGGCAACTTTGAAGAGAACGGCGACAGCGCTTTCGACATCCACCGGCTGGTGTTTTATCTCGGCTACGACTTCGCCGATTGGATCAAGTTGACGTCGGAAACCGAGATCGAACACGCCTTTGTTTCCGATGGGTCGGGAGGAGAGGTCCTGATCGAGCAGTTGTACGTCGATTTCCTGTTCGGCGATGCCGTCAATGCCCGGATCGGGCGCCTGCTGGCACCGATTGGAATGATCAACCAGCACCATGAGCCAACGCTGTTCATGGGAGTCGAACGTCCCAACGTGGACAAGTACATCATACCATCGACGTGGTCGATGGATGGTGCCGGGATTTTCGGATCCCCGCTGGGCTGGTTGAGCTACCAGGTCTATGTGGTCGGCGGTCTGGACGGATCCGGGTTCAGTGCGGACGAGGGCGTCCGCGAAGGCCGCATCGAGGAACGCAGCGGCTTGAACGATCCGGCCGTTACCGGGCGCATCGATCTTTTCCCGGCGGAAGGGCAGGATCTGCGCATCGGGGTTTCCGGCTTCTATGGAGGAACCGACAATGCCAACAACGGCGGCGGGAATGGAACCGACAATGATTTCGGCCTGTATTCCGCCGACTTTGAATACAAGGTTTCCCGTTGCCAGTTCCGCGGCATTGCGGCCTGGGGGCAAAACTCCGATCCGCAAAACCTGCCTGCCGGCACGGGCGAGGAGATCTTCGGCTGGTATCTTGAAGGCGGCGTGCGCGTAATGCCCGAGTCGTGGAAGATAGGCAAGCTGGCCGAGGCGGATCTGGTTCCGTTCGTGCGCTACGAGGAATACGACACGCAGTACAAGGTCGCGTCTGGCACCGTAAAGGACGGTGCCAACGACCGGTCCGGCGTCACGGTCGGCGTCAACTTCCCGTTGACCCGGCAGTTTGTGCTCAAGGCCGACTACCAGTTCCTCTTCAGCGAAGGCGCAACCGAGCCGAACAACCTGTTTAATCTTGGAATGGGCTGGGTCTTCCAATAAAACCGGCCGCATGAACCTCGAAGCCCGGACCGTCGCCGCCATGATCCATATCTACTGCCGCGCCCACCATGGCGCGGCGCAGGACCTTTGCGCCGATTGCGCCGGGCTATTGGCGTATGCGCAAGAGCGGATTTTCAAATGCCCGTTCGGCATCGATAAGCCGGTTTGCAGCCAGTGCACCGTGCATTGCTACCAACCCGAACAGCGCGAGCGCATCAAGGTAGTCATGCGCTATGCCGGTCCGCGCATGCTCTGGCGCCACCCGTTGCTCGCCATCCGGCACCTCTATCGCTCCCGCTATTTCGGTGGCCGTTCAAAGTAGACCACACCTTCCTTGTTGCAGATGGTGATGATGTAGGCGGAGAGCATTTTCCGCCCGGCACGGGCCGGGGAATTGTTGATCGGCAGCACAAGGGTGGGAACCTGGTGGAAGGGCAGGTGTCCAAGTCGCACGTCCTCGGTCGTGCTCACTTTAACATCCCCGCGTGCGAATCTGAAGTTGCCGGCAAAATCAAGGATTATGGGCATTGGTTGGTTGTCGACCGCGCCTTCGATGGCCAGTCCATAGCCGCGCAGGTTGATGATCTTGGCAACATCGAGCATTAATTCCTCGTGCGGGGTGTAGGGCCTGGTGGAGGAAAAGGAGATCGACCTGTCGCGCAGGTTGATCTGGACATATTCAAAATTGCGCAGGTTGTCGTAGCCGAGCACCGCATCGATTTTCGGCGACAGGATGCCGCGCGCCAGCGGGCCGAGCGAGCCGCTGGCCATGCGGACATAGAACGGCGTGTTTTCAATGAACAGCTGATCCATCCGCAGTTGCGTTGCGACAGCTGCATAGGCGTTCACGCCGCCGGTGTTGTAGCCGCCGCGGTAGGGAATCACCATGTCGTTGATGCCGATGAAGTGGGCTCCGATGTCCTGCGAGGCCGAAAACTCCAGCCACGACGAAGGCGAACTGAAATCAATCAGAGTGTTGATCTTCTCGCGTTGCGCCCGCCCGTGGATCTCTATGATCGGAATGTCGTCATGCACCATTTTCTCGGTCGCAAAATGGTTGGGATGCAGCCGGGCGCTGCCGGAATAGGCGATGCCGTCATCGACGGCATACACCGAGAAGCCAAACTGCTGCGGCGGCTTGGCGTGGGAAAGGTAGGTGTTTTGCTGCATCTGCGGCATGACGATGTCTTGTTTCGGCTCGTCGGTTACGCACCCCGCAAGGAACGCGCAAGACAACAGGAGGAAGGATGGGCTTTGTCGTATGTTCATGTTCATGCTCCTTTATTTGGCATCGTTGATGGACGGGGCGCGTTTGTCGTAGGTATCCAGTAGCAAGAGAATGTGCGAGGGATTTTCCGACAGGCAGGCAATAAAGAGGTTGTCGGTCAGTGCAAACGTCAGGGTGCATCCGCGTGCGATGCCGGGGTTGTCGTATTGCCAGACCGGCCAGACGGCGTGCTTTCCCAGAAAGGAAAATCCGTCGGCGCGCGTACGTTCCAGTTTCCATCGCAGCCATGGACTGCGCCAGCCCACCCACGTCACCGCCGCCCACGACTTGCTTTGTCCGGCGTAGTGGAACGGAATGTCCGCCACCGCAATTTCGGACGGCGCGGCCAGTTTGATCCAAGGGTTGGAACCCAGCAGTGCCGCCAGCGAGTTTCCGGCACCCAGCGCCTTGTCGAGTTGCCCGCAGACCGGGCTTTGCAGCAGATCGTCCAGGCTGTCGGCCTGATGGATGAAGGTGGCCTGTTCCGGAATGGCCTGTTGGACCGCGTTCGGGATAAACGGTTGGAAGAACGCGTATCCTGCGCACGTGGCGATCAGTACGATTCCAGGCCCGATGGTTCCACTGAGGCGCAGTTTGGTCATGCCTTCACCGTTCCGACGATTTCGGAGACCGAACCGTAGCCCTTGCGCCGCGCGTATGCTTCGATGCCGTCGATCACGCGGTAGGCCGTCGATGGATCGGTGAAGTTGGCGGTGCCCACCGCCACGGCGGTTGCGCCGGCAATCATGAACTCGATGGCGTCTTCGGGTTCGTAGATCCCGCCCATTCCAATGATGGGAAGTTTGGTCGCCTTCGCCGCGTCCCAGACGAGCTTGATGGCGATCGGCTTGATGGCCGGTCCGCTCAGCCCGCCGGTGCGGTTGGCCAGCTCCGGTTGAAGCGTCTCGATATTGATCGCCATGGCCGGGAAGGAATTCATGATCGAAATCGCGTCCGCGCCGCAGTCCTCGGCCGCCTTGGCGAATCGGCCAATGTTGGGAACATTCGGCGCGAGCTTCGGAATAATCGGCTTCTGTGTTTTCTTGCGCACGAGCTCGATGACGCGGGAAAAGGAATCCGTTTCCGTTCCGAAGGCCGAACCGCCTTCCTTGACGTTCGGGCAGGACAGGTTGATCTCGTAGGCCGTCACCGTGTCTTCGGCGTCGAGCAGTTCGACCACTTTGCCGTAGTCGTCCATGCCCTTGCCCCAGATGTTGACAATCACGGGTGTGTCGAATTGCTTCAGGAACGGAACATACTTTTTGATGAAGCCCTTGGCGCCCGGACCCGGCAGGCCGATCGCATTGAGCATGCCGCCGCGCGTCTCGAAGGTGCGCGGGGTCTGGTTGCCGATATGTTCGTCCGGGCAGATACCCTTGACGGTGATTGCGCCCAGCCGGTTGAGATCGACGAGATCGGCATATTCCGGTCCATAGCCAAATGTCCCCGACGCCACCGTCACCGGGTTTTTCATTTCCATGGAGCCGATCTTGATGCTTAAATTTGGTTTATTCATCCCACAAAATCTCCCTGGATTCAAAAACGGGGCCGTCCTTGCAGCAGCGCGCCCATTCCCAACCTTGTTCGGTCTGCCGTTTAATGACGCAGGTCAGGCAGGCCCCGACGCCGCAGGCCATGTTCTTATCCATCGAAAGCCATGCGGTGAAGCCGCGTTCGATGGCGCGGTCGCCCATGGCTTTAAGCATTGGATTCGGGCCGCAGACAAAAAGTTCCAACGATTCGATATTTTGCTCTTTCATCCATGGATCAAATGCATCGGTAACGAGTCCGGCCGTTCCAAGCGAGCCATCGTTGGTGGTGGGGCGGACATCCCAGCCGAGTTCCTTGAATTCGTCGACGCAGAGAATATCCTGCGCGGTGCGCCCGCCGAAGAAGGCGACGCCTTTGACCGGGAGTTCCTTTGCTTTCAGGAAGAGCGCGGCGTTGCCGTAGCCGCCGGCGACGAGCACGGGAATCTTGCCTTCCGCCTGTTGTGGATAGCCGTTGCCGAGCGGGCCGATGATATCGACCGGATCGCCGACCCGCAGGATGCGCATGGCTTCCGTGCCGCGACCGACCGGTTTGTAGAGGATGCTCACTCCGTCGGCGTCGGCCTTGTAGATGCTGAAGGGGCGGCGCAGGATCGAGCGGTCATAGTGGGGAATCAGCAAGTGGAGGAACTGTCCGGGTTTGACCATCGGGCCGATCTGTGGTGCGGAGAGGCGCAGGATGCGGTATTCGCCCTGGAAATTATGGTGTTCAACAACGGTTGTTTTTTCCTGTTTCATAATGGCGGTGAGCTTTGCGGATTTGGCGGAACCGGGTCAACCGCATTCTGGCTGGTTGCAATGGTTTCGGCAGAGCGCTGCATATCCGCATCGGTTTGATGGCCAGGTTCCAGGGTGCTGCGCCGCATGAGTGGCATGGTGTGGGAAGGCAATCCAAGGTTGTATTTAGATTTTGGAGCGGTACTCTCCCGTTAAATGAGGGCAGGGAACAAGAACATCGAAACGGCATGTGGCCGGGATCTTGCGCATCTCCATGAACTGTGTCGATTGCGGTCGACTCTGGAGGCGTTTGCGGTGGCTCGCTGGAGAACCGGCGTGGATCGGGTGGCCGTCGGCAAGCAGTTGAACAGTATTCTGGAACAGCTGAAGAGTCTTGCTTCCCAAGGGGATTATCCGGCCTTCCACCAAATGGATCAACAATTCCACCGGGTCTTGGTGGATGCTGCCGGACTTCCATCGCTGTCAAAAAGCTGGGGTTTGGTGGCTGCCGATTTGAGCGAGTGGATCTTGGAAGTGAAGGAAGTCTACTGGCCCAACCTTATGGCGCTCTACCAGGAGCATGTGCTGCTGTTCGAGGCCTGGAAATCGGAAGACGGCTGGGTGGCCGAAGAGGCCACGCACCAGCATCTGGAGGCCGGCTGGTACCGGATTGCGGTTGCCAGCGGGCAGGATCACGGGATTGATCCGGTGGAGCGGGCGGTGGCGTTCATATCGACTCACTTTTCCAGCCACCTTGAAATGGAATGGGTGGCGCGGCATGTGAGCTTCCTGAGCACAAGCCACTTCAACCGGCTGTTCAGGGAGCGCACAGGGGAGGCTCCATACCGGTTTCTCCGGAACGTGCGCCTCGACCACGCGGCTCAGCTGCTGCGTTCCGGACCGGATGCGGTTGCTATGATCGCGCAGCGCGTCGGCTACCGCAACGCTTCCCATTTCGTGCGCGATTTCCGCGCCAAATTCGGCACCACGCCGCTGGCCTACCGTCGGCAAGGGGCTTGATTCCCCTCCTCAGGCATTGCCGCCGCCTTACATTCCGTAAATGTTCTGTTTCGACCTATATTTTGCTCTGCTTGGCTCAAAATAGGCCCCCTGACTGGAAATCCATTGCCAGATCGTTTTCCCATGATATTGATTGCAGTCGCAAGCTTCAAAAGGAAGCGCCTGCGACCGATGGTCGGCGGCAGGGTGAAGAGTGAAAGCAAGAAAAACAGGAGGAGTAGTATGAAAGGGATCGGATTCGTTTCTGTATTATTGATGGGTATCATGGCATCGGCCATGTGCAGTGCGTCTGTCATCTATTCCGAGAGTTTTGCGGTGACGACCAATTCAGGGATTGCGGCGGTTGGCTGGCATTCGAACCTGGGTTCGATCGGAACGGCGGCGAATGAAAACAATTTGGATGGCTTCGTCAGCCCGGTCATCGTCGCCGGGTCGTCCGGCTACCTCTTCTACAATCTTCCAACGAACTACACCGGCACTCCCGTCCTGAATTGGACGGATGAAGGCTCGTTCGGCCCCATTGGAAAAATCATTTCCATGCATGCGACCCTCGTAAACAACAGTATCACGGAGGATCTGAAGTTCGCCATCAAGGTGGATGGCGCATGGTATGTCTCGCTGACGGTGTACAACAGTCCGGTGCCAGGCGGCGGCGGGGCGTCCGTCACAAACGTGGCCATCGATGTCCAGTCCGTTTTGTGGAACAGCCTTGTGCTGGACCCCGGCACGACGTTGGCGGAAGGCGGCGCGGCAAGCCTGCCTTTGTTCGGGACGGTGCAGGCGGTCGGCATTTTCGACACGAGTGATAGCAACAACCGGGTTCGGTATTACGACTTTGTCGTCAATGCGGTTCCGGGGATGCTGCCCTATCAGGAAGACTTCACCAACTTGGGGGTCGCGGATGGCCCGCTCAGCTTGGGGGATTGGCATGTGAACATGGGCGCGGACGCCGTGGCGGCCGACGAAGACAATGGCAACGGAGCGCTTGGTCCGGTCATTGCCGCAGGCGACTACCTGTTCTACAACCTTGATGCAGCCTACAACAATGCCCCGGTGCTGAGCTGGACGGAGGTCGCGTTCGGGTTGGCCAACAACATAACCAACATCGCCATTACCATGCGGAACCAGAATGTTGCGGAAGACCTGAAGCTTGCCCTCAAAGTGGCGGGTTCATGGTATGTTTCGACGAATATGTTCAGCAGCCTGGTCTCCGAGGCGACCCGCACGGTTTCGTTGGACTTCCCGTCTTTTTCATGGAACAGCCTTTCCTTTGTTTCCGGCTCCGTCCTGGCCGAAGGCGGCGCAGCCAGCCCGCCTTCCGGCCCCGTGGAAGGGGTAGGCATTTTCGATGCTTCCGGCACTTCCGGCCAGCGCGTGCGGATTCTCCATATTGCGGTAGAAGGCTTGGAATCCACGTATGATACATGGACGACTGGGTTCGGCCTGTTCGGGCCGGATGCCGCGGCGGATTACGACTTTGACCAGGATGGCATGGCCAATCTGGTCGAATACGCCCTTGGAGGCAATCCGACCAATGCGGATGCCGCCGCCGTGCTGCCCATTTCCAGCATCACCGCGTCCTCCGGAACAAACTGGCTGGAATATGTCTATCGGCGCCGGTCCGATGCCGGGGTTCAGGGCTTGACCTATGAAGTGCTGCGGAGCACCGACCTAGTGCTCGGTCCGTGGACCAACAGCAACATCGTCGCAGGTGGAAGCGGCTCGATCAATGCCGAGTTCGACTCTGTCACCAACCTCGTCTCCACGGACGTGGAATCCAAGCAGTTTGTCAAACTGGACATAGGCATCCAATAGCCTGGAGATATTCGACAGGGAAAACCCTGGCTGGGAGATATGAAAAAACGAATTATCCTTGTCGTTGCAGGCGTTGTCATTTCAGTTGTGCGATCCTATCCGGCGGTGATACTGGACGACAATCTGTATGTCGCCGCCCATTCCGGCCTTTCCGTGATCGGCTGGCACGCGAACATCGGCGCGAACGGGGTGGCGGCGGACGAAAACAACGTGGATGGGTTCATCAGCCCGATCGCTGCGGCGGGCGGCTACATCTTCTACCAGCTGCCCGCCGCCTACACAAACGCCCCCGTCCTGAACTGGACGGACAAGGCGGTATTTGGCTCGATCGCCAATGTTACCAATCTGAGCGCCGTCATCCGGAATACGGATACCGCCGAAAACCTGAAATTCGCGATCAAGGTGGACGGGCTCTGGTATGCTTCGCAATCGGTTTTCAACAATCCGCAGCCCGACGGAAACAGTACAGTCAGTCTCGCCGTGCATGCCGCTGCGTGGAACAGCTTTGCTCTGGATCCCGGAACGGGGATGGCCGAAGGCGGAGCCGCCGTACTACCCGCTTCGGGAACCGTGCAGGGAGTCGGCTTGTTCGATTCCAGCGACGGCAACAAGCGGGTGCGCATTGAGCAGTTTGCAGTGGAAGGCGTGGGCGGCGCGTCGCCGGGCAACCGCATCGTCTGCATCGGCGACTCCATCACACAGGCCAATTCGTCGCACTTCAGCTATCGCTACGAGCTGTGGAAACGGCTGGCCGATGCGGGAGTCTCCTTCGATCTTGTGGGCTCGACATCCGTCAACTATCTGGGCAGTCCCGCATGGCCCGGACATACAGGCAAGACCTTCGACCAGAACCACGAGGGCCATTGGGGCTGGCGGGCAGACCAGATTCTTGCCAGCCTGGCGGGCTGGCTTGGGGCCTACACGCCCGACATCGCCGTGATCCATCTTGGCAGTAACGACATGAGTCAAGGAAACACCCAGGCCTCCACGAAAGAGGAAATCAAGCAGATCATCGGCTTGCTGCGGGCGGACAATCCAAACGTAGTTGTTCTGCTCTGCAAATTGATCCCCTGGAAAAACAAGGAGGCGCAGATTCAGGATCTGAACGACAACTACATTGCTGCCATTCCATTGGAAACAAGTACGGCGCAATCCCCGGTCATATTGGTCGACCAGTTCAGCGGAATCGATGTCAACACAGACCTGTTCGACGGAATCCATCCCAATGCGATCGGCGAAGCCAAGGTGGCGGCCAAATACTACGAGGCGCTACGGCCCTATCTCAGCGGCCTAGTGGACGAGGATTCCGACGGGATGCACGACCAGTGGGAAGTCGACCATTTCGGCAATCTGTCCCGCGACGGAACCGGGGATGCGGATGCGGACGGATATTCCGACCAGAACGAATATGTCCTGGGCACCGACCCGCAGGATTCCGCTTCATCCCTCCATTTTTCGGGAGCCGCGGTTCCGCCCGCCTATACCCTGGGGTTCCAGACAGTCAGCGGCCGGTTCTACCGCATTGAATTCCTGGATTCGCTGACCAATGGAACGTGGCAGGAAGCGGATGGCATTATCGGATGGGGAGGGTTCACCAACAAAGTTTATGAAACGGCCGTGGCCAGCCGGTTCTACCGGTTGAAAGTGGCCGGCGCGTCTCAATAAATACTCTGGACACTGTGCGTCTGAGCCAGACACAGTTCAGCATTGGCACCGACTTTAAAGTGGGAAAAGGAGATGTATGGCTAAATCAGCAGGATCGCGAAGGATGAACACGGCGGGTTTCATATTTCTTTTCTTACTGCTTGGCGTCCGGTGGACATCTATCGCAGCGGAAGCCTCGTCCGCACCTCTATTCGAATCCACCGGGGGTTTGTTCGAGCCGTTTACTGTTGGCGCAAAACTTTTTTTAGACCGGGACTACACGGCATTGACGGTTCCGCCGGTGCTTGAAGGAACGCGTTTCATGTGCGCGCCGATCGCAGATTCCCGGACGCTGGTTTGTTCCCGTCCGGCAACCCTTTACGCCGTCACGCCGCTGGAGAAAAACAGCCTGTCCAGCGAACTACTCCGGAAGGGGTTTGAACGGCTGCCCAGCCAACCCGTTCTGCTGTTCGGAACCAATCCGGACGACCGGGGGTGCATCTACCGAAAAACACTGCAAGCGGGCGAGACGCTTCAGGTTCGCAAGTGGGTGCTTCTATTCGCGCATGGCGACTTCGTTCCCGATCCCGCCGCGGGGAGCCGGCGCACCGGAACCCGGGAAGAAAAACTCTACAACGGCATCGTCCTGTCCGGCGCATGGCCGCCTCGTTCCGGCGATCCCGCGGCGGATGGGCCGATGGCCCTGCCGTATTTGGATCATCCTCCTGCGGTGATTCCCATCGACATCGGGCGTCAGTTGTTCGTGGATGATTTTCTGATTGAAAACACCGATCTTTCCCGCACGTTCCACACGGCGGAAAAATATGAAGGAAACCCTGTCTTTAAGCCGGAGACGCCCGTCGAACTCGCACAGGCAGTCTGCTATCTGGGTCATGGCGGTGTGTTTTATGACTCGGAAGACAAGCTGTTTAAAATGTGGTATAGCGCCGGGGATCTCGACGGGGCATTGGCTTACGCCACCAGTCGTGAAGGATTCGTCTGGGATCGCCCGGACATGGGTCTTCCCGCCGGAGGAAACCTTCTTCTTTCGCGCGGCGGACGAACGCGCGGAAGCCATGCCGGCGGCGATAATTGTGTCTGGTTGGATACCGGAACGACCAACCGGTCAGAGCGAATCAAGTTCATGACCGAGCGGGATAACAAAACCGATCCGCATTGGCTTATGGTATCGCCGGATGGCCGCTCCTGGTCCGAACCCGTGGGTGCGGGCCGGGCTGGGGATTATTGCTCGTTTTTCTTCAATCCGTTCAGGAATATGTGGGTGTACAGCATCAAACGCGACGGGCCGCGCGGTCGCTGCCGGTACTATGCCGAGAGTCCTGATTTTCTGGCGCAAGGGATTTTCGATTCTTCCGTATACTGGTGCAACGCCGACCGCCTCGATGAACCCGACCCGCATGAACAGTGTCCACCGCAGCTCTATAGTCTTACTGCGGTTGCCTACGAGTCACTGATGCTTGGTGTCTTCTACGTCCACCTCGGCCCGCCGAACGATATCTGCTCGCAGGAAAAACGTCCGAAAATCACTGAACTTAAACTGGGGTTCAGTCGCGACGGATTCCATTGGGAACGTCCCGACCGACGAGCCTTCATTCCGGCTTCTCGGAAAGAAGGAACTTGGGATCGGGGTTATGTGCACAGCAATTCCGGGGTCTGTCTTGTGGACGGAGACCGGCTTATTTTCCCCTACTGTGCCTTTTCCGGCACAACACCGGATGGTCGGCGAGGCGTATATTGCGGAGCAAGTGTGGGTTACGCCATGTTGCGGCGCGACGGCTTTGCCTCCATGGATGCCGGGGTGACGCCCGGAGGCCTAACGACACGTCCGCTCGCCTTTTCCGGCAAGTGCCTGTTTGTGAACGTGAACGCGCCGAACGGATTTCTGCGGGCGGAAATTCTGGACGAGAGCGGTACGCCGATCGCGCCTTTCACGATAGATAATTGCAATCCATTAACGGCAGATAGCACAATCACACAGGTCACTTGGACGGGGGCCCCCGATCTCTCCGCACTGGCCGGACGACCCGTTCGTCTTCGTTTTGAGCTGACAGACGGATCGCTCTACTCTTTCTGGATCAGTCGCGACGAAACAGGGCGCAGCGACGGCTATGTTGCCGCCGGTGGTCCGGGTTATCCGGAAATAAAGGATACCGTCGGCAAAGCCGCGCTTACGGCAACAGGAAAGACAGATCAATGAAGCCCGGAATTTGCAGGATGCGCCTTCTGGCATCCGGACAGTTCCTCCTTGCGGCCTGTCCGCCCGTGCAGGCGGATCCAAATGTCAACTCTCCGGGTGGCCATGCTGAAGAACTAGTTCAGCTTGCCGGCTGCCATATGCCGGAGACCCTTCCGGCTCCGCGCTGGATGGTTTGCGCCAACGACCAGCAGCTTCAGGCTCTTGATGGCGACTATCGGGTGGTCGCCGATCCCCGGCCCGGCTCGCTGACGCTCATGGATATATCGGCAGTGCCACCACGCAACGTGACGGACTTGGACGGGATTCCGTGCAGTTTGGTCGGCCCGCCCACCTGTCTGGCCGTGACTCCGGACCAGAGCTTGGTGCTGGTCGCGAGAGCCATGAGGATTGACCCGTCCGATTCGTCTCGGCAGATTCCGGACAACCGGCTGAGCGTGGTGCGGCTTTCGCCGGGAACGCCGGGAACCATTCAGCAAATTGAAGTCGGACGGCAACCCTCCGGCGTGGAAATCAGTCGCGACGGAACGCGGGCGCTGGTGGCCAATCGCGCAGACGGATCGGTTTCGCTGCTGGCGATTTCCGCCGACGGACGCGTAGGGCTGGTCGGAACATTCGCGGTGGCACCGCCGGAAAGCAGCGTGTCGCACGCTGCGTTTTCACCGGACGGGCGGAGCGCGGTGATCGGCAATGTGTACGGCGGAACGCTGACTGTTTTGAACATCAATGGCCGCGAGGCCGTTGCGGTCGATACCATTCCGGTCGGCATTCTGGCTGAAGGGCTCGACATCAGCCCGGACGGGCAGTGGCTAGCAGTCAACTGTCTTGAAAACACGGCCATGCCTCCCGACTCGCCGGGCTATCGTGAAACAGGCATGGTTGTTCTGTTGCAGCGGCAGCGGCAAACTTTCGTGGTCGTCGATTCCATCCGGACGGGGCGGATTCCGCAGTCGGCTGTTTTCACGCCGGACGGTCAATATGTGGCGGTTGGCTGCAACGCGGAGCGGAATATTGCTTTTTACCGGATCAGGAACGGCCGGCTGCGGGATACCGGGATTCGCATTCCTGCATCCGGCGGTCCGGCGGCCATTCGTATTTCGTCGGACGGTCCGACAGCATCGGAATAACGGGGAAGAAAAAAAGGGAGACAGAGGTATGAAACTTTATATGGCAATGGTTTTACTGGTTTGCGGGTTGTCGGCGTTTGCGGAGCTTCCTCACCCCGAGGCACCCTTCGCCGCAATGACCCCGAC